>DAIDAQ010000004.1 GCA_027310535.1 Candidatus Micrarchaeaceae archaeon | reverse complement strand
CCATGAAGGTGGTGTTTGTCGACTAGATGTCTATATCCACGCCAGCACACAACAGATACGGCCGGACGTACAACCAGAGCATTGTTGATGCACCGCAGAGCAAGACCGAGAGAGCGTACTTCTTCGGTGCCGTAGGGGTCTCAGAAGGAGAGATTATTGAGACTGTGCGGAAGTCTGCAAAGACGCCATCGTTCCTGCTGCTTCTCCGCGAGATAGAACAGCATTACCCCTACGACAGAATACTGGTTGTCTTGGGCAACGGCGCAGTGCGCCACTATAAACGTGTCGGTAGGTTTTTCGACAAGAAGGACAACATGCGGCTGCTATTCATGCCTCCGTCCTCGCCTGAACTCAACCCAGAGGGGTATGTACGCAACCGCTTACGGAACAAACTGCTGAACAACCGTAACTTCAAGAGCATCAAACAGATAGGATACGTCATCGGTCGTTTCACCGATACGAGGACATGCGGCGAAGCCAGGAGCATTGCAACAATGATGCTTATAGAGGCGTTGCTTTCCGTGCAAAAGTAGTCGTGGAACCTTCACGGAAAGCTATAATGGCATTATTTCTACAAAACCACCCAAATAGCAACCTATAATAATGAAGAGCAAGAGAGCAGCAAGCATGTATAAACCGATACCGCTTATAGTGCACGGCTCCACGGGTTCGATAGGCACACAGGCGCTCGATGTTGTCAGAAGGCTCAGGGGCAAGAAGGACTTCGAGGTCTTTGCACTAGTCTGCAGAGGCAATGTTGACCTTATGGCCTCGCAGATCAACGAGTTCAAGCCAAAGTACGCTGTTGTCGTGGAAGAAAAGGCAGCGCAGAAGGTGCTCGATCGCATAGTGCAGAAGAAGACAAAGCTCTTTGCCGGTGAAGCTGCCGCGACAGAGGTCTGCGGCAAGATAAGCGGCGGCTATGTTGTCATTGCGACCTCTGGGTTTGCGGGTCTAGCCCCAACGCTCCAGGCGATCGAGGCGGGGAACAGTGTTGCCGTTGCGAACAAGGAGGCGTTCCTGACCGCAGGCAAGCTGATCTTCGACGCGGCGAAAAGGAATGACGTCGAGGTGCTGCCTATAGACAGTGAGCCTAGCGCGGTCTGGCAGTGCCTTGAGAATGATGTGCTGGTACTCGACGGGCAGAGACGGAGCGCGATATGGCACCTGCAGAGGGGGGCTGCGCACGACGTTAAAAACGTCATCCTTACGTGCTCCGGGGGGCCTTTCAGGGAGGCGCCATATGGGGAAATGCTGCGTGCAGATGCGAAGTCGGCTCTCAGGCACCCAAACTGGAGCATGGGCAGTCTTATAACGATCAGGTCGGCCACGCTGATGAACAAGGGGATGGAGAGGATAGAGATATCGTCCATATTCAACATCCCGATTGACGACATAAAGATAGTGATACACCCGCAGAGTATCGTCCACTCTGGGGTCGAGCTGGCGGACGGCAGCCAGAAGGTCCAGCAGGGGCCGCACGACATGCGCTACCCTATAGCGTACTCGCTGACGTTCCCGTATAGGTACGATATAGGGATAGAGAAGCTCAAGCTCGCGAACAACATGAAATTCGAGTTCAGCCAGCCTGATGAGCATCGCTTCCCCAGCCTCAGCATAGCTTACAAAGCAGGGAAGATGGGCGGGACCGCCCCGGCGGTGCTCAACGGTGCCGACGAGGTGGCCGTAGGGCTGTTTATGGAGGATAAGATAGGGTTTATGGATGTGCCTAAAATAGTTGGAGTTGTTGTTGATATCCACCGGCCGGTAAAAAACCCGACGCTTGCCGATATAATAAGGGCAGACAAATGGGCCAGGGAGGTGGCTACTGAGGTAGGGTCTGCCATAATGAAATCAAGCGGCGTGCGCCGCTAGGCAGGGCTGATACGGCATCTGACGGAGTAAGCAGGCTGTATATAAATAGGTAGCAATAAAAGCAAGCACAGGGTTGTAATGGAGAGAGTTTACCTGATAAGCCCGCGTGGCTTTTGTGCTGGGGTGGAGCGCGCCGTAGCTACGGTAGAGGAAGCCCTGAAAGCCTTCGGGGCGCCTGTTTATGTTAAGCATGAAATAGTCCACAACAAGGTCGTTTGCGACGGCCTGCGCGCAAAAGGCGCAACCTTTGTTGATGAGGTGTCAGAGATACCAGAAGGCAGCATATGCATCTTCTCGGCGCACGGCATAGCCCCGTCAGTAAGGGAAGATGCACGGAAGAGGAGGCTTACCACCATAGACGCAACCTGCCCGCTTGTGACGAAGATACACATTGAAGTTGGAAGGTTTGCAAGGCAGGGGATGGAGATCATCTACATAGGGCACAGAGGGCACCCTGAGGCCATAGGGGTGATGGGCGTAAGGCCCGACATAACACATCTCATCGAGGCAGCAGGCGAGGTTCCCGGCCTCTCGGTGAAGGACCCCGGCAAGCTTGTCTACCTCACGCAGACTACGCTCTCTGTAAGTGAATGCGCCGAAACGATAAAGGCGCTGAAGGAGCGCTTCCCGGCCATAAAGCCCCCCCCATCATCCGACATATGCTACGCAACCACAAACAGGCAGGGTGCCATCAAGGCAGCAGCAGCAAGCTGCGACCTGATACTGGTGGTCGGGAGCAAGAACTCATCAAATTCAAATAGGCTGGTCGAAACAGCCAGGTCGTGCGGCATTAGCTCATATCTGGTCGACGGAACGAACGACATAAAAGGGGAATGGCTGGAGGGCAAGAGCAGGGTCGGAATATCTGCGGGAGCGAGCGCGCCAGAGCGCGTAGTCCAAGAGATAGCCGCTTACCTGATCAGGAAGGGTGGAAAGGTAGAGACCCTTGAAGTGGTAAAGGAAAGCATGAAATTCACAATGCCATATGAGTTGCATAACATTCAGCGAGAGCGCAAGGTGACATGATGGCAAGCATATCCACAGCAAAGGAAAACTCCGAATGGGTTCCAAGGAAGAGAACACTTCAAGTAAAGGTAAGAGGCATGTGGGTTGGCTCTGAGCATCCAATTGCAGTACAGAGCATGACTAACACCGACACAGGCGATGTCACGTCTACCGTCGCGCAGATAATAGAACTTTACAAGGCAGGCTCCGAGCTTGTGAGGTTCACAGTCCAGAATTTGAGGATGGCGAATGCGGTGAAGGATATAAGGAAGGCTCTCGATGACCTTGGCTATGATATCCCGCTCATAGGCGATTTCCACTACAATGGCCATCAACTACTCACGGAAGTGCCATCATGCGCCGAAGCGCTCGACAAGTACAGGATAAACCCGGGAAATGTCGGGTTCGGGGATAAGCACGATGATAACTTCAGGGCCATACTCAAGGTAGCGAATGACCACGGGAAGCCCGTTAGGATAGGGGTGAACTGGGGCTCGCTTGATCCTGGGGTACTGGCGGAGCTGATGGATAGGAACACAGAAAGCGCAAACCCAAAGAGTGCAGAGGACGTCACTGTCGACGCCGTGGTGGAAAGCGCAGTGCAGTCTGTGAACAAGGCGATAGAGTACGGCACAGAGCCGGACCGCATAATCGTGAGCACGAAGATATCAGAGGTCCCTCAGATGGTAAGGGCCTACCAGATGCTCTCACAGAGGATAGAGCAGCCCCTTCACCTCGGACTGACAGAAGCAGGGTTGGGCAGCAAGGGCGTCGCCGCGTCGAGCGCTGCGCTATCGCTGCTGCTCACGCATGGGGTGGGGGATACGATAAGGGTTTCGCTCACGCCAGTGCCCGGCGCCAGCAGGGCTGAGGAGGTTACAGTCGCAAGGCAGATACTGCAGTCGCTCGACATAAGGCACTTCTCGCCGCTGGTCTCTAGCTGCCCAGGCTGTGGGCGCACCACTTCTACAGTATTTCAGGAGATGGCCCAGGAGCTTACAGGATACCTGCAGGAAAAGATGCCTGAATGGAAGGGGCTCGGCTACAAGGGCGTAGAGGGCATGAAAGTTGCTGTCATGGGGTGCATAGTAAACGGGCCAGGGGAAAGCAGGAGGGCCAACATAGGGATATCTCTCCCAGGGAGCGGAGAGAACCCGTCATGCCTAATCTATGCGGACGGCAAGCAGGTCGCATCTGTAAAGGCTGATACGGCTACAGAGGAATTCAAGCGGTACCTCGAGGGCTATGTCAAATCCCATTATTCAGAGGTACAGAAGGCGCGCGTCAAGTGATGCCAGCGCCGCAGGCAAAGCAGTCCCCTCCTTCCCACTAGCTGTATTTATCCAGGCTTACTTTAAGCACAGCTTCCTTTGAAAATGTAGCATGAATAAAATCAAACACGTCGAGGTAATCATGTTGCATTCCTAGCTAGCCAAATTCGGCCTGCTACAGACTCTTCGCTTATTTCGTAGACCCCGTCCAATTCGGCAAGCCTAACGTAATGCCTGAACCGCTTGTGGGCGTAGTTCTGCTCCAAGAATGGCTCAACCCTGCTACTATGTTCAGGCTGCCTGAAAAACAGGTAGCCCTGAGAGCCTTCTATGTCTGCCTTATGGCTCGTTATGTATGCTATGGTCTGCTTGAACAAGTCCATTGGAATAAGCAATGTATCCAATGTGTGCGCTTTTTCGGTCTTTATGGTAAGTTCTCTTGTCTCTAGGTTAATGTCCTTCAGGTTCACTCGGACCACTTCGCCTATCCTGAGACCGAGCTGCGCCTGGTATGAGAACAATAGGCGGAACTTCTCGTTGTCTACGGCTCTGAAGAACGCCTTGATCTGTGCGTCCGAAAACGCCTTTGAGGGCGTCCCGTACTTCGCGGAACGCCTTCTCTCGAAGCGTTTTACGTACTCCTTCCTTATGGCTGTTGTGGGTTCCTCCAACCCGTGCTTTGGCAGCTTTTGCATGCTGCTTGTTAGGTCGCTTTTCAGGTTTTTGAACCCGCTTTTCTGACGACAAAATGTCCTTGGGGTCGCCGGGATTTGAACCCGGACCAGCAGGTTACTTCATGTAATCGTAATTCCAGATCCTAATCATCGCGTTGCTCATCGAGTTTTTGAACATCTGGAGCCTGCTGCGCTGCCAAATTACGCCACAACCCCGGTTTGGTCACCAGATATTTGCAGCCAAGATTTATATGTGTTGGTTGAGCATTTACGGCGTGGGAAAAATGAGGAAGATAATTTATGTAGCCGCATTCCTTGCCATAATCGCTGGGATAGCTCTCTTCTATGTGAATAGCAGCTCTGTAAGGTCCTTGCTGCCAGCATACGACGGCGTTCAGGCTGATGCAGCGGCCCTCGCTGAGCTCAATGGCATAGCGAACAATGCGACCCTCGCAGGTTCCGCGATTGCAGTGCCAAAGATGGTGGAGCCTGCGGCCGGGAAAGGGGTTCTTGCACTCAACGGCAAGCCTGAAATCCTTTACATAGGGGCGGATTACTGCCCATTCTGCGCCACCACAAGGTGGGCGCTTATAATTGCGCTCATGAGGTTCGGAGCCTTCTCTTCGCTGCGTTACATGACATCATCCGCGGCAGACAGCTACCCAAGCACCCCCACGTTCACGTTCTACGGCTCTGATTACAGCAGCAGCGTGATATCATTCGTAGGGGTGGAAATGGCAACGAACAAGTTCAACCAAACGATCAACAACTACCCAGTACTGCAGAACCTTACCGGAGCCGAGCAGGCCCTGATGCTTCAGAATGATCCCAATGGCAGCATACCTTTCATAGATTTTGCCAACCAGTCAAAAGTGATTGGCGGCGCGGCGTACCCCTCGCTAATTGACGGGATGGACTGGCAGCAGATAATGCTCCAGCTTAAGTCGGCCGACAGCCCGGTCAGCCAGGCGATCATCGGCGCTGCCAATGTCTACACTGCCGAAATCTGCAAGGTGCTGAACAACAGCGCCAGCGTATGCTCTGAGAGCTATGTATCCGCAATACAAAAGAGCCAGTAGGCCTACTCCTCTATGTCTCCAGGGAAGCTCTCATCCGATCCGCCGCCACTCCCCTTCTCTATCACTTCTATCTTGCCGGACCTTCCTGTCGATAGCTGCGGAGCCCCGCGGAACTCGCTGACGTAGCCGTCGCTTACCTCTATCATGTCCCCAACGCTGACCTTGCCTATGTCCTCGCCCCACAGTGACATTGGAATGGTCCCTGTCTCGTCCTCAAGGGTGATGTTTGCAACGCTCACTCTCTTCCCATACTTCGTCACTACCTCTCTTGGGTCATCCTTCTTTACCACTTTTGCCTGGACGCTGACATTGCTGGCTCCAGCTTTAAGATCGCTTATTTTCACAAAAAGCACCTTTCAGACCATTTTGAACAAATAAATATAAAAAAGACTATGTTGCATCATTCCGCTATCGGCTTCCAGCCAAGGTTGGTTTTCCCCCTGATCAGGTAGCCCAGGACATCACGCATGCCGTAAAACAGGTAGTATCCGGCACCCCACCTGTTTATTCTCCTTGCGCTCATCCTGACCCTTATGCCCTTGTAGAAGCCGACCCTCCCAAGCTTTGCCACCCTTCTGCTTATGTCACCATCTTCGCATCCCTTCAGGGTTTCGTTGAAACCCCCTATCCTCCTGAAGGCATCTGCGCGCATCGCGATGTTGGTGCCGGCGAAGTATGGGGTCCTTGCCGCGATCGAAGCCCTGACGAGGAAATTGAAGGAGAGCCTGAAGACAAAGCCCACCCTCCTGTTTACCCTCTCTAAAGGAAGAATCGGGCCTGTGGCGGCTACCAGCCCTCTGCTTTCAAAGGCCTTTGCCACAGATGCCAGAGTTTCCCGCCCCACCTCGGCATCGGCGTCCACAAAGAAGAAGATTTTGCCTTTGGCGAGCCTAGCCCCTGCATTGCGCGCACTGCCCACCCCCTGCTTCTTTGCATGCACCACCCTTGCATGCCTTATGGCTACTGCGGCTGTAGAGTCTGTACTGTTGTTGTCCGCGACTATCAACTCATAGTCCTTGAACTTCTGCCTCTTTATACTCCCCAGAGTGCCCCCTATCCTCTTCCCCTCGTTGTACGCCGGTATTATCACGCTTATGAGTACCATCGGATTACCATGTGTCTAAAGACTTACTGGTTAATACTTATAAATCCGCTCGCTCAATCTATCACTGGAGGCTGCCTTTGCATGCAATCAAGATCGTTCCTAGATACGCTCAGCCACCAGAAGAGGCTTGACTCGAAGAGTTATTTCAAGGTCGTGCGCACAGCGAGGCTGTTCATAGTCGTAATGCTCGTAGCCAGCATCGCCGTCTTTGTCGGCATTGCAGTATTCTCGAGCGGCGGCATCGGGGGGGTAATATCAACCATCGCATCTGTAAACCCGGTCTATTTTTTGGCCGCTATCGGGGTCGTCTTCGGCGGCTACATGACGAACTTCCTCAAATGGCGCTACTACCTTAAGGTGCTGGATATCCATATGCCGCTGCCGCAGAACTTTGCGATTTACATGTCCCTTTATTCGATGGAGCTTACCCCCGGGAGGCTGGGCCGGGTCGTCTCTGCATATACAATCAAACGGGTCTCAAGGAAGAAATTCATGGCAGTGCTCCCTATAGTCAGCGTCGACATATTCACAGATTACCTTGGGTTCATGCTCCTCAGCCTCGTGATGGGCGCCCTCTTCCCTGCCTACCTTCCGGTTATAATCCTTGTAGACGCGCTTTTGGTCCTCCCGTTCCTTTTCATACTGAGCCCCTGGCTGTTCAATTCCATAAAAACAAAGCTTCTGAGGGGCAAGCTCAGTGAAATATTCGCGCTATATGGCGAGGAGTACTTTGCGGCGCAGACGAAGCTGCACCACCACCGCGTCTACCTCGCGTCTGTGTTCTTCAGCGTGCCCGCCGCGCTGCTAAACAGCCTTTCCTTGTACCTTATCCTCATAGGCTTCGGCCTCCACGTCTCCATACTCAGCGCCCTGCTCGTCTTTGTGGTTGCAACCGTAGTTGGTATACTTTCTTTCATACCGGGAACAATAGGCTCGAGCGACATAACGATGCTTGCGCTCCTCGTGTCCACCTTTGGAGTGTCGTCCGCCATAGCGGCGGCAGCGACCATACTCACAAGGATAGTGACTGTGTGGTTTGCCGTCATGGTCGGCACTGCCTTCCTTTTCTATACTTTCAGGTTCTGGGAGAACCGCAGAATGGGTAGGAAAGTAAAACCCAGAAGGGCAACAAGATAAATATAGAAGGATATAGAAAGCTAAAAGTCGAAAGCATGGAAGCAGAGAACTCACGCGAAGGGCAGGTGCATCCCTCATTTGCTGGTGTCATGAGGCACCGCGAGGTGATAAGGCAGAAACTCTCGGGCATAAGGCATAAGGTAGGGATCTATAGCGCCAAGGGGGGGGTTGGGAAGACCACCGTCGCAGTGAATCTGGCGTATGCGCTCAAGGCAGAGGGCTTCAGGGTAGGGTTGCTCGACGCAGACGTGGACTGTCCGAACCTATCCCTCTTTCTAGGCATAAGTGATAAGATGGATGCCTCCAGGCTTCCGCTCAGGCCCATAGAGAAAGATGGCATCAAAGTTGCGTCTACGGCGATGCTGGTCGACGAGACCAAGAACCCAATAATCTGGAGAGGCCCACTCATCGTGAAGATGCTCTACGATTTCTTCTGCAGCACGGAGTGGGGTGAGCTGGACTACCTTGTGATTGACCTTCCTCCTGGCACGAGTGATGCCCCTCTCACGATTATGCAGGTCAGCGGCCTTGACGGCTTCGTAATAGTCACCACCCCGCAGAAGATAGCCTCAATAAACTCTATAAGGTCTGGCATCATGGCGAAGAGGCTTGGCATGCACATCTTCGGCGTTGTTGAGAATATGTCGGTGGGGGAGACGTCGCAGAACGCCAAGGACGTGGCAGGGGAGCTCGGCACAGAGGTCATAGGCAGCCTGCCTTTTGACAGGAAGCTCCCAGAGCTTTCCGATAGCGGTATCGCCCCTTGCAAGGAGCTAAGCGATGTGGCCGGAATATTCCGTTCGATAGCGGGCAAGCTGCCGAGATGACAGCCACAGTTACCTTTAAATCTTTTTAGATAATAACTTTATATATTGCAAGAAGTGGATTCTTTTTGGAAACCTTCCATGCAAACGGATTGACAATTGCATTCTACAAGGTGAAACAATGGCAGAAGATAAACTTGGAGGACAACAAATTTTGTATCTACCCGAGGGCGCAACAAGGCTGCTCGGAAGGGACGCACAGAGAACGAACATCGCAGTAGGCATCGCCGTGGCGAATGCAGTGAAGTCCGCACTAGGGCCAAAGGGTATGGACAAGATGCTCGTAAGCGACCTTGGCGACATAACCATCACTAACGACGGTGCGACAATCCTGGAGGAGATGAACGTCGAGCACCCGGTAGCGAAGATAATGGTCGACATAGCGAAGACGCAGGACAAGGAGGCCGGCGATGGCACTACAACAGTGGTGATACTTGCAGGTGAGCTCCTGAGGGGCGCCGGGGAGCTGCTCGAACAGGGCGTCCACCCATCGACTGTGATAAGGGGGTACAAGCTGGCGGCTGAGAAGGCGGCGGCGGTGCTCGAGCAGGAAGCCAAGAAGGTGACGACGGGAGACAGCTCAATACTTCAGAAGATAGCAATGGTCTCCATGGGATCGAAGAACGTCGGCGGGGATGAGACAAAGGAGTACCTCTCCAAGATAGTGATAAAGTCGGTAGAACAGGTAATGGACAAGGATGCTAGGGGCAACACCTACATCGACCGGGACCTTATAAAGGTGGAAAAGAAAGCCGGAGGGACTGTCGGCGACACAGCGTTCATAAGCGGCGTTCTGATAGACAAGGAGGTTGTGCATCCCGGTATGCCGAAGTCTGTGAAGTCGGCAAAGATCGCGCTGCTAGACCTCGCTCTCGAGATAGAGAAGACAGAGGTTGATGCGAAGATAGAGATAACCTCCCCTGACCAGATGCAGGCGTTCCTGCAGCAGGAAGAGCGGATGCTCAAGGAAATGGTGGAGAAGATAGCAAAGAGCAGGGCATCGGTCGTTTTCACGCAGAAGGGCATCGACGACATTGCGCAGCACTTCCTTGCGAAGGCAGGGATAATCGCTGTCAGGAGAGTGAAGAAGAGCGACATGGAGAAGCTCTCAAAGGCCTCGGGCGCGCGCATAATAACGAGCCTTGACGACCTCAACGAGAAGGATCTCGGCTTCGCAGGGCTTGTCGAGGAGCGCAAGATATCAGGCGAGCAGATGACCTTTGTCGAGGACTGCAAGAACCCGAAGAGCGTCACGATATTCATAAGGGGTGGGACGCAGCAGGTCGTCGACGAGGCTGAGCGCTCGATCACTGACGTTATAGGCGCGGTCGCAAGCGTCATTGAGGACGGCAAGTTCGTCTTCGGCGGCGGTGCGACAGAGGTAGGCCTCGCCAACACCCTGAGGGATTATGCAAACACAATAGGGGGCAGGGAGCAGCTCGCAATACAGAAGTTCGCGGACTCGCTCGAGATAATACCAAAGGTGCTCTCTGAAAGCGCAGGCATGGACGCGATAGACACGCTCGTGCAGCTCAGGAACAGGCACCGAGCAAAGGACGGCACTGTCTATGGCGTAGACATCTTCAAGAACAGCATCGGGGACATGAACAAGCTTGGTATCTACGAGCCTCTCAGGATCAAGGAGCAAGCCATATACAGCGCGAGCGAGGCTGCAGAGATAATACTGCGCATCGACGACATGATAAGCTCGAAGGGCAAGGGCCCTGCCGGCGGCGGCCATGGCGCCGGAGGAATGCCAGGCGGCGAGGCAGACTGACTGATATAATGCCAACTAAGATCGCTATAGTTGCAGGGCTTTCAGGAGCTGGCAAGTCGACTCTCCTTGGGAAGGCGGGGAAGGGCTATAAGGTAGCTAACATAGGCGACCTGATGCTGGAGGCCGCCTTGAGGAAGGGGCTCGCGAAGGACCGCGACGCGATCAAGAGGCTGTCGCACGGCGAGGTTGAGTCGCTGCGCGACAGCGCGGCGACCGCCCTCATCAAGCTGAAAGGGGAGATAATACTTGACACCCACATGACGATAGAAAAGGGTGCAAAGCTTGAGCCCGCACTGCCCCATTCATTCATGCAGCGCTTGAGGCCGGCAAGGGCCCTAATATACATAAATGCGACCTCCGGCGAGGTGATGGCAAGGAGGAGGAAGGACAGGGGCCTGCGCTCGCGCGAGATTGAGGAATCTGCAGCGCTCGACGTGCAGCGGACGGTAGACCTTGCAATACTTGGCTATCTCTCGACACACTTGAACATGCCACTATATATCATCGAGAACAGGGAGGGGCACGCGGATCGCGCTGCAAAGGAGCTCGCCTCAGCGCTCAGGGAGGCGTTCGGTAATTGAATGGTGGAGCAGATGGTCGTAGAATTGGTTATTGCCTCTACCGCTGTTATATACACGGTGTTCGCCCTCTTCCTGCAGAGGAAGCTGTCGAATCCGATAAGGGCGAGGGAGATACAGCGCAGGCTCAAGGAGCACACGAAAGCGCTGAGCGAAATGGCAAAGCGCGGTGCCGACAAGTCCGCCATCATGGCAAAGCAGAGGGAGGTCATGCCGCTGATGTCAGAGACGATGAAGAACCAGATGAGGTCTATCTTCGCCGTGATCCCCACCTTCCTGGTGTTCTACTATGCCATCGTCCCGTACATCATAGCAGCCATGGGTGCCTCGAGCATGACAGTGACCTTCATCTTCTCAGGGCTCAGCTACGAGAGCCTGTTCTTCATTCTGGTCTTCATTTTTGGCATCTTTTCATCAATCGGCATCATGGTCTATGACAGGAAAAAGAGCAAGGACGAGGCCCTTGCGGCAGAAAAAGGGAATGCATAATTATCTTCCGCACAGAATATCTGCTGCTACTCCACCAAGTAAGTCGGGTGTTAATAATGCCACTGGCACGCTACAAATCGAACAGCTTCAAGAGGGTCAACAGGGTCACAAAGGCGAAGAGGAACGTCGAGCACTACAGGAGAGGTAAGAAATCGCTTCCCCACTGCGCGCTTTGCAGGACCGAGCTGAACGGCATAAGCAGGAGCAGGCAGGGCGGCAAGAGCAGACGCACCAACAGCAGGCTTTTCGGCGGCATCCTCTGCGCAAACTGCACCGCAGAGATCGTCACCATGGGAAGCAGGATAGAGCGCGGTGAGCTCAAGCTGGATGGCATAGGCATACGCCAAAGGGGGTATGTGCTCCAGCTGATATCACACTGATCCTATGGAAGCGATAGTTGTCTGTGGCATGTCAGCATCAGGCAAGACAGACCTCGCGAAGACGCTGAGCAGCCACTTTGGGCTTCCTCTGCTTGGAGGGACAGACATCCTGAAGGAGATGGCGGTCGAACGCGGGTACAGGCATGGAGGCGATGATTGGTGGGACAGCAGCGAGGGGCTGCGTTTCCTTAAGGAGAGGGAGTCAAACGCAGAGTTTGACAAGGAAACGGACAGGAAGATGAAGGCTGTAATTGAAAAGGGCAACGTGGTAGTCACCAGCTATACGGCCCCCTGGATAACCAATGCAGGCTTCAAGATATGGCTGTCTGCAACCGCAGGGACGCGAGCGGAGAGGATGGCCCACAGAGACCATTCTGATGTCGGCGTGACAGTTGGCATTATAGCTGAGAGGGACGAGGAGAACCGCAAGCTATATAAGAGGCTGTACAACATAGATTTCGGAAGGGACATTTCTCCATTCGACCTTGTTATTGAGACTGACGGAAGGAGCGAGGCAGAGGTGGCGCAGATTGCGATAGAAAAACTGGAAGGCAAAATGAAGGAGTGATAAAATGGCACTGTTGGAAGTCGGAAGGATATGCATAAAGAAATACGGGAGGGACGCCGGCAGCAAGGCCGTCGTGACAGCGCTCGATAATGGCGGCTTTGTCAGGATAGTCACGGCGAAGAGGAATAGGGAAAGAAGGTGCAACCCGCAGCACCTCGAGTTCCTCCCTGACAAGGTGGATGCAAGGGACAAGGAGGCGGTGCAGAGGGTTTTGGGCATAATGCCAAAGGTCACCCATGCAGGTCAAGGCTCTCAAAAAGCTCGTTGACAGCGCCCAGCGCCTTCTCCTTCTTCTGGGACGAGAGCAGCTCGAAGAGCTCCCTCGCATTTATCTTTTTGTCAAACCCCAGCTCGGCAAGCCTTGACGTAAATGCCGCCATACCCAGCTCCCTTACAGAGAGCCCGTCATGCTTGCCCTCCCTTATGAACGCCAGGTCTGCCTCGAGCGCCTTGTTGATGAGTCTGACGTCCGTCTCTATGCAGGCTCCGGGGAATTTCTGCTGCAAGGGCCTTAGGTTGATGTCTGCGGCCTTGAACCCGTCAGCGAGCGTCCCCTCGATGAATAGCTTGGTTATCGCATTGGCGCCGCCCTTCCCGAGCGAGTCCGCGACGGCCTCCTCGCACCTCTCGAGCAGCTCTTTTGGGGCAGCCTTTTCAAACCTCATCCTGATGAACCTGAACGGCCTCGAGTTTATCTCCCTGAATTCTGGTGATCGGATCTTGGTGTCGTATATAAAGAAGCCCTTCGGCTCCTGTTCACCCTCCTTCAGCTGCGTCAGCACCGTGCTTCCAGGTATGAGGAACTGCTTCCCGTGCGCCTCTGCGATTATCCTGTTGTGTATGTGCCCGTCAACGTAGAGGTCAAACCCCGCGGGCAGATCATCGAAGCGCATGAACTCTTCGCTGAACGGCAGAAGCTCGTATATCGACTGGTGGAACATAAAGATGTTGAAGCTGCCGTTTACCGGCTTTGGGGAAAGCTCGCTTATCGTCAGCTTTGCCCTCTCCTCAGAGAGCCCCCCCATGCCAAATACCGAAACCCTCTCCCCGTCTTTCTCTATCGTTACCATCGATTCGCTGGCGTCAACAAGAAGCCCAGCAAGCCCGAGCAGCGAGAGCGCATTCTCCTTCCCCTCCGCAACCCTCTCGTGGGTGCCTGGTATGGCAATCACAGGCACTCCAGTGAAGCTTCTGGTGCCCCTGTATGGCTCAAATGAGACAACTTTCGCCCTCCACTCCTTTCGGCTGATCTCCCTGAAGATGTTTATTGCCTGCGCGATCGCATCAGGGTGGGGGTTCCTCCTGTCAAATATGTCACCTGGTATGATTATGGCGTCAGCCAGCGCGCTCGCGCTCTCCAGTGCCTCCTTCGCTTGCGCGTATGCGTCTTCATTGAAGCGCTCGTACCCTATGTGCATATCAGAGACAATAGCAATCCTCATCCCATCATACCTTTCCAGCTGTCTTCTTCGCCAGCCCATCCATGAAGCCGCTCACGAACATCCGGACATCACCTCCCGGACCGTAGGCGCCAGCGGCGCACGGGTGCCCCCCGCCCGCCCCTTTGATGATCGGCGCCAACTCTTTCATCATCTCCCCCATATGTATGCCGTACTTCTTGTCGAGCGTGGGCCTCAGCCTGGCAGAGAAGGAAACCTCGCCGCCAATGCTGTAGAATAGCGCCACGTCGGCCCCAATCCTTATCGCGGAGTCCGCAGCAAGGTTTGCATAGGCATGGCATTCCCCCTCCATGAAGAGCAGCCCATTGCTCATGAAGGCCCGTGAGTTTATGATGTCGCTGACCGTCTTCAGCCTTTCCTCTGGCGGGGAGATGTGCCCCAGCTTCGCCACAAGCGTTATGTAATCCGTTCCCGCGATCCTGAAGAGCTCACCCAGCTGCTCGAAGGCGAGCGAGTTTGCATTCCTGAATTCTGCTGAATCAGAGATTATCCCGATTGAGATGAGCTCTGCGAGGGCGCCGCCTATTCTCGTACCGAACCCTTTCAGCAGCTGGTAAACAATGCCCGCAGCCGAGTTGAAAGATTCATCGCTGAAGATCAGCATGTTCTGCCTGTCTTCAACATGCTTGTGGTGGTCTATGACGATTATCTTCCCCCCAAAGCCGTTCAGCTCATGTCTGAAGCCGCCGCACCCCTCGAAGTTGTTGACATCCAGCATGATTACGGCGTCCATGCCGCTCGGGAACGTGTAGGATACCATGCCCTCACCATATCCCAACTTCTGCATTATCCTCATGGCGTTGCGAGTGAGCCTGTCCGGCGCGGCTATTGTTGAATTCTTGAATATGCAAGAAAGCGCAATTGCTGACGAAAGTGAATCCGTGTCCCCGATGGAGTGGAAGGTGAGCATTACTCTCTTGTCTTTTATTTTAGCCAGTTCCGAAACCAACCCGCTGAAGTCTATCACAGGCATTTTGTCACTGCCTCTGCCCTCCCCCAAACTCTGCGTTCAGCGCGCTCCTCATGGTCTTTTCCTTTTTGGCAGCCTCATCGTACTGCTTGCCTATTATCCCCAGCCTCATCTCCGCGGACTCAAGCCTTTCCTTCAGCTCTTTCACCGCTTCTTCCTTTGTCGTTTCGACTATCAGCCCTCCGATCTCGATGTAGACCCTGCCTGCAGCGGATTCAAGGTACTTCTGCGCCTGCGTGTATTCCTCCTTCTGCTCGGTAAACTGCATTCTCTGCAAAGCGAGCGACTGTAGCTGCATCTGCAGCTCCTGATATTCCCCGGTGAGCTTTTCCAACTGTTCCTTGTCCATGCTTACCCCTCCTGATAATAAGGCAGCAAAGTTATTAGTTAGTTCTGCCATCTCCTATATGTGCATTTCATGAATTACATCGCGTATTCCGAGCAGGACAGCATCGCCGCAGCGGTAATAAGCGAGCTCCGCCGCCTCGTAAAATTCGAGCGCGAAGGCTCATCAGAGGGCTATGAAATCTATGGGTCAGCTTCAGCCAGGCTGATCGCAATCAAGTCCCCTGTAATACATTCAGAGTTCCTCGGCAAGCTTGGCGCAGAACGCATAATATTTGTCAGCAGGCATTCCAGCTCCAAGGGGATAACCTCATTTACTGCGCACGCAGCAGGCAACTGGTCGGCCAGCAATGAGTTCGGCGGGGCGCCCCGCGCGCTGAGCGTTGCCTCCCCAGCCTACATGCTTTCCTTCCTCAAGATCATGCGGCGCATCAATGAGACAGCGATGCCAGTTACATACGAAGCAACACACCACGGCCCTCTTTTGGGCACGCCTTCGCTGTTCATCGAGATCGGGCCAGTTCATGGCGGGCTTGATACATCGGTTGCCCGTATGTTTGCTAAAGGAATCACCGGAATGGTTGCCACAGAGCCTGCGATCTATGGCAAAGTTGCCATCGGCATTGGCGGAACCCACTATCCTGAGAAATTTACGAAGCTTGCGCTTGAGGAAAAATACACTTTCTCACATATCATGTCAAAATACTACACCGGCGAGTATCAGATGATCGGCGAGGCGATCCAGCGCTCAGAGCAAAAGGCGGAGCTCGCCGTGATTGACTGGAAGAGCATAAGGTCTGAGAATAAACAGAATATAATCAAGGAACTGGAAGGGCTAGGCCTGGGTTATGAGAAGGCCTGATCCGCCGCCACACAGCAACCAGGCGCATCTTTTTAGCGCGAAGTAATATCAGAAGGTGAAGCAAGTCTGCGCCACAAAGCGGGCAAATGCCCCAACGGAACGGCCATGTGTCATCTGCCTACAGTTAGTGATTTAAGCATTAGCAGAGCTATCCAACTTTGTATTGGTGCTCTGATGCTGCGGTTTATGGGGCAAAGCCCGGCAAATTCCAAAAGAGAGAGAGGGGGAGAGGGAGTAACATCCCACTCTGACTTCAGAAACCAGTCCGCGATGGAGTACCTGATGACCTACGGGTGGGCGATACTGATCGTTGCGGTCATCCTCGGGGCGCTCTGGTCGCTCGGCATATTCAGCGCGGCCACATTCACGCCTAAGGTGCCGCCGGGGAGCTGCCGCGTTTTCAGGCCCGGTGGATACGCCAGTACGCAGAACATTGCGCTTACAGGTGAGTGCAGCGGGGTGCTGCCGCAGTTCGTGGCGCAGTTCAACGGAAAGAGTAGCTGGATTTCTGATAATTCTATTTCATCCCTTCTTCCTTCTGGCGGTGCTGCTCGTACCTTGACCTTCTGGTTTCAGCCTAGCGCAGTGCCTGGGAACACCGTATTGGTTGCTACAGATGCGGGATATTCACTTTTCGATTATGGGTGTGTAAGCGCATTACAGCCTGGCTGCAGCGATGCTGGGGTAGGTAGATATTTTGCCATTAGGGCAACTCCAACAGAGTTTAGGTTGGACACTGAAACCTGCGGTGCTCCTAGCAACCCATATGCATTTAATACTGCATGGCAGTTCGGTGCTGTCGTCATCACGCAGGACAGCAACACGATAAAATTTTATCATAATGGAAATGCAGATGGAGCACCTACCTTAATCTGTCAGATATCTACAGTTGCCGGCCTTGGCGCTACCATCGGTGCCGGTCGCTGGGGCTATTATAATGGCTCAATCGCCAACGTGCAGATCTACAACACCTCTCTGTCGTCAGACCAGGTGCAGTACCTCTACCAGAGGGGCATAGGGGGCGCCCCGATAGCCCTCAGGAATATCGTCGGCTGGTGGCCCCTGAACGGCGATGCAAATGACTACAGTGGCCTGAATAACAATGGTGCCCCTGCAAACATAATCTTCAACGGCACGTAGGCGGGCCAACACAGCGTACCCTGATCACCTGTGCAACCTGCGAAATCCCCACCTTCTTTCCAAAAGCAGCTGGCGCCGAATGCGATTCACGGCGATGTAAAGCTTACGCTTACATTCTATCAAGCGGCCTTATGCCAAGGAGCGAAAGCGAGCCTCCAAGCGCGTACTTGAAGGCCTGTACAAGTGCTATACGTGCGCTTTTGAGTTCTTCTGACTCTGCTTCTATAACAGAGTAACGCTCGTAAAATTTGCTGAACGCAGCTGCAAGTAGCCCTGCATAGTCAGTCAGAACGTTGCTCCTGTGCTCGCTCCTCGCCTTCTCTACAATTTCACCACATTTCGCTATCAGCTTGACGAGCCTGAACTCTTCGTCTGTTGCCAGCTGGCTGCAATCCGTCGGGCCTGCCGCTGCGTCGGCATTCTCCAGTATCCTTGCAGCGCGTGCGTGCATGTAGAGGCAGTAAGGACCTGACAGCCCCTCGAATGTGAGTGCCTTGCCCCAAGAGAAGACAATCTTCCGCTCAGGTGAGATGTGCAGCATCTCGAACTTTATCGCCGCAAGCGCAACAGCGCAGATAACGCCTTCCTTCTCCGAGCCGCTCATTTTTAGTCTTTCTGTCACGAGCCTCTCTGCCCTAGCTTTTCCCTCACTAAGCAAATCGTCTGCAGTGTAGCCTACCCATGTACCCTTCCTTCCGGAGAACGCGCCGCCCTCAAGCTCCACCACATTGTAGGCAAGGTGAACCATGCTCTCTGGGGCGTCACTCTTTCCGGCGAGAGAGAGCGCTAGCTTCACCACATTCTGCTCATATGCTTGCTTCATGTCGATTATGTTCACCGCCACATTTACCCTTCCATACTCCCTTTTCTCTCCGTCTGCAGAGGTCATATAAAGCTCTACGTTGTTGGGCTGCCTTTCGGACAGCCTGTAACGGAACGGATTGTCTACCATGCCGAACTTCCACATGTGGAATGCAATGTCCTTCGCTGCGTAGACCGCAGTGCCGTTGCTCCTGACAAGCACTTTCACGCTCCCCTTGAGGCCCTGCATGGAGCTTGGCAGCTTCCCTGCCTTCTTCAGGTCAAGAATCGTACAGCCGTTGTAGTCTCCCTCGGATTCCCTGTGGAGAACGCCTGTCTTTGCCAGTTTCCCAAGGGCGGTCTCAAGCAGCCTTGAGCGCATTATGTCGCTCTCCCATATTAGCACATCATGGTAGATACCATATGCATAAGCGGTCTGGCGCTGTGCGCTGACGCACTGCTCTGCCATCTCCCTTGCGAACTTGGCTTCGTACGTATCACCCTGCTCTATGAGAGTGAGAAGATTGCCTATCTGCTCTTTCACCTCCTTGTCCTCCATCCTCCTGTTGACTTCAACATACATTTCGCCAAGCCAGTGGTCATACTTCTTTGCTGGCATGCCACGAAGGTTCATCACGCCCCACACGTTTTCGACGACCTGAAGCCCCATGTCATCTATGTAATCCTCGCGTTCGACGGAGTAGCCGCATGCGGCATAGAGGTTTGAGACCGTGTCACCTATCAGTGCATTGCGCAGGTGGCCTATGTGCCACGGCTTGTTAGGGTTGACACTCGGGTACTCGATTATCACCTTTTCGCCATTGCCAGAAGTAGAAGTTGTTATGCCGCTCTTTTTGGCAAGCACCTCGCTTATTACAGCAGCAGAAAAGGCGCTCCTGTCTAAATAAAAGTTTATGAACCCATTCTCGGCCTTCACCTCCCTGACATACCTCACCTTTCCCATCTTGGAGCATATCTGTGCAGCTATCTCTATTGGTGTCTTCTTGGCTGCCCTGGCGGCCTTGAAGGCGACACTGCTCGCCAGATCGCACTGCCCCCTTTCCGGCATTGTTACCTCGTTCCCTAGAGAATAACCTATGAAACCTGCGGCAGAGAGCGCCTTTGAGAGTTCGCTCTTTACCGCAGCAACCAACACATCATAAGCATTCATTAAGTCACCCTGTCGAACTTCTTCAAAAATCTCGGTATCGCATTTATCAAATCTGTAGCTATCACGTGGTTGCCCATTCTCTTGCAGAGCATGTCACCTATCATCGAATGCGCTGTCACACCAGCTACCGCGCTCTCAAACGCGTCTCTGTGCACCGCAGCATATGCTGCGATCATGCCCGCCAGCACGTCTCCTGTACCCATCGTTGCGAGCGCCGGGGTTGAGGCCCTGTTGACTTTCGTGATTCTGCCGTCTGTTATTATTGTTTCATGCCCCTTAAAAACAAGCGTGCATCTGAGGTTCATAGCGATCCCGGCAGCCGAAACCATCATGGCGTGAAGGTCATCGCCATGGAACTGCAGGCCCATTTTGGCGAGCTCGCCCCTGTGCGGCGTCAGGATCACATTGCGCGATAGCATTGCTTTTGCTACGGCAAGGGCCTCCTGCACGCCTGCGTCCGCTACTATTATGTTGCCTTTGCCCAGTTCCTGCATTACGATGCCAGCTGCGGATCTGTACAGTACACTCCCCTTGCCAACGCCTGGCCCTATGACAAGCACGTTGTGCCTTATGCCAGCTATGGCCCTAAGGAGGGCGGTCTTTCCCTTGGACTCTTCAAACG
>DAIDAQ010000066.1 GCA_027310535.1 Candidatus Micrarchaeaceae archaeon | reverse complement strand
GTAGTTTCCACTATTCATGTTGTCAGTCTCCGCGGCCTAACGGCCGCGTTAGAGACAAATCGAGAAAAAGGATATTATTGTGCCTGTTTCATCCTCATGCGTAAACGCAAGGGATTTCACAGGCCTGCAAAGGTATTAAATAGAGCAATCATAAATCTTTCGCATAGGGTATACAAAACACACGGAATCAAAGGACACAAGGTTAGACAAAAAATAAGAAGACAACTTTGGGTTTATAGCAAGAAAGAGTTACAAGTATATCATCCATCAATCCTCAAGAGAATAGCTGGTTATCTGAGAAGAATTATTACAGGTGGATAAATGGTTCGTAGAAGGAGACGTGGTGCGGCAATTGTTGATACGCCAGAAGGCATTTTGTTAGTTAGTGGCAGAAGGAAATTATTCATATTGCCCGGAGGTGGAGCAAACAGGGGAGAAAGCAGGAGAAAAGCGGCGATGCGAGAGCTACATGAAGAAACAGGGTTAATCCCTATAAGTTCGCATTATTTATTCAAATATATTGGTACTGTGCATAAAGCTCACGAGGGTGGGCACTTTCAAGACCATAATAAGGTCTTCTTAGTCAAGACTACCGGGGATGCGAGACCAAAACATGAAGTAAAGCATATCGCATATTATAAAGAAGGTTCGAGTATAAGGATATCCGGTACTACTAAAAGGATTATAGAGAGATATTATCAATTAAAAATGACATGATGGCTGTAGGAAAAGTCAGCTTCCTTGTAGGAATAGTCAAGGCGGTGTAGGAAAAGTCAGACTTTACTGACACAGCCCATTTTTAGTATAAATTTCTTTTGAACCTTTATATGAGATCTCTATGCTTGAGGAGAAATCTAATTCATTTTTGGAAGGAAAAATAAAAAGATCACCATCAATCGGTTCATAGAAAAGGTACCCAAAATACTCTCTCCTAGCCAGTAAAGTACGTCTCTCTATTTTCTCATCCATTGACGGCTAATTAACTACTTGCTCACGGCCATGGGTTTGTTTTCTTAAGACCCAACCGTGCTGTGTTTCGGATTTTGCTTATTTCAATCCTAACTGGTTCTTTTTGGTTTGTTCCCATCTTACCATCAATGATTATTGTCTTAAAAGAGATATAAATAATTTTCTCTCTTACAAAGAAAAGTTAAAGGGCTCAATCTCTCGTCATTCGATAAAAATCGAAGAAAAGGGAAAAAATCGAGGGTTTATATATAACCCCAGAGCTGAACTGCCGCTGGCAGGATTTGAACCTGCGACGTTCCGGTTTCCGGTTTGCAATGCAAGTCCTTCAGCCGGACGCTCTCCCACTGAGCTACAGCGGCAACAAGTATAATAGTCATATCCTAATCAATATAAAGATTGCCTATTCCGGTGCTTTGATGCAGTTGAAGTGGGAGCGAATACACCCGTATGACTCTCTTATCAATACCAGATTGGTAGAGCCAAGAGGATACCAGTTAAACATAGTAGAAAGCATTTATATAGGGAAGAACTCCCTTGTGGTGCTTCCTACTGGCTTGGGTAAGACCCTGATCGCAGTGCTTGCCATTGCAAAGGCGATTTATGGGGGCAAAAAGGCTCTGATTCTTGCGCCTACCAAGCCATTGAGTGAGCAGCATTACAACACTCTAGCAAGACTCATGACTCTAAGCATGGATGAGGTGCTGCTGCTCACAGGGAAGACAAAAGCGAGCGAGCGCACCAAGCTTGTGCAAGGTGCCAAGGTTATAGCTGCAACGCCGCAGACAGTCGCGAACGACCTGAGGGCTGCAAGGCTTGACATAAGGGAATTTGGCGTCGTCATCTTTGACGAGTGCCACAAGGCCGTGGGCAAGTACGCATATACCTACATTGCGGACGAATGCAAATTGAGGGGCATACAGCTTATAGGCCTTACCGCATCGCCCGGGAGCAGCCGCGATAAGATAAAGAGGATAGTGGACACCCTCGGCATCGAGAACATAGAGATAAGAACTTCGATGGACCCGGACGTGACCCCTTACGTGATGGACAAGTCCACGATGATAATGTACGTGGACAGGGGAGGCACAGTAAGCCAGATAATGGCGATGCTCAGGCCGATGATGCAGGAGCACCTGGACAGGCTGTACAGCAAGGGGCTCTCCTACTCGAAGGCGATCGATGGCATGCCGAAGAGGCGGCTGATTGAGATAGGGAACAACATCCACAAGATACAAGCGCCGAACTACAAGTTTATGGCCCTCTTCCATTACATCTGCCTGATAAACCTCTTCCACGCGTATGAGCTGGTAAGCACAGAGGGCCTATACCCGTTCACCGCCTATCTTGAGTCCCTTTCGGCACGCGAGAAGAAGAGCAGGGCGGTCCAGAGCCTGCTCGCAAGCAGAGAGATAAGGGAGGCAATGGTGATTGCAAGCGATGCGCTCTCATCTGGGGCTGAGCATCCGAAGATGCTGAAGCTGCTGGACTTTGTAAGGCATGACCCAGGGCAGCGCAGCATGATGGTATTCGCGCAGTACCGTTCGACAGTGAAGAAAATAACCGATATGCTAAACAGCGCAGGCGTATCTGCGCGGACATTCGCGGGCAAGAAGGAGGGCATAACGCAGGAGCAGCAGCAGGCAACGCTGAATGATTTCAGGGATGGGAAGTTCAGAGTCCTTGTATCGACCTCGATCGGCGAAGAGGGCCTTGACATACCTAATGTCGATGTCGTAGTATTCTATGAGCCTATACCGAGCGAGATACGCACGATACAGAGAAAAGGAAGGGCAGGCAGGATAAGGATAGGGCACGTGATAGTCCTGGTCGCGAAAGGCACAAAGGACGAGGCATACCTGATGGTATCGCGCCTGCGGGAGAAGAGGATGAGGGACGTTGTGGAATCCATCAAGGCAGGTCTCAGCAGAAAGCATCCCTGGCAAGGGCAACAGACCCTAATTTAAACCTTCATAGAGAGAAATCTACCTATGGCGGTCATAAGAGCAAAAGAGCGCGGAAAGAAGAGCCAGTCTGCGATGGAGTACCTGCTGACCTACGGGTGGGCGATACTGATTATCTCTGTCGTCCTCGGGGTCATGTACTCGTTAGGCATCTTCAACTTCACAAACCTTGTGTCCAAGGCAGGTGCGGGCCTATGCAGCGTTTATAGGCCGGGCGGCCAAGGAACGCAGCAGCTTGCGTCGCTTGTAGGCGACTGCGCTGGCCTGCTGCCGCAGAGCGTCGCGCAGTTCAGCGGGACAGTAAGCTACATAAACGCGACAAACGCAGCCATGCTGAATGTCCAGACCGGTGACTTCGCAGCCACTGCATGGTACAATGCAGTGAACACTAACCCATACGTCTTGGTGGATAAAGACATTTGCGGGAACAGCGGCGGCTGGTATACTGGCGTTTCCTTTTTCAGGGTCATAGGGAGCTCCAGTGTCACTTTGGTAGGCAACACGCTCTCCCAGAACGCATGGCATTTTGTCGTGGGCGTCAAGTCAGGAGGCAACCTATATTATTACCAGGACGGCATCCTGACCGCGAGCGGCGCTGCGCCCGGAGGCGTAACAAACATCAACAACCCGATAGAGTTAGGGGCAAGGCCAGGGAGTATAGTAAACCCGAGCGGCTGTGGCCGCTCTTTCATGAACGGGCAAATCGCCAACGTGCAGATATATAATACCTCACTCTCCGCAAGCGACGTCCAGTACCTATACCAGAAGGGCATAGGGGGCGTTCCGATACTGCTCCAGAACCTAGTTGGCTGGTGGCCCCTGAACGGCGACGCTAACGACTACTCGGGAAACAACAACAACGGGGTCTTTGCTGCGAATGTTATCTACAGCACCTCTTGGATGAAAAGTTAAAACAGGCACTTGAGGTTGTCTAGATGGAAGAGTTGGAACAGAGGGCAAAGAAAATCTTTGGAGCAACGGACGCGGACGTGATACTTCTTCCAAAAGGTCCATTGCCGTACTGCAACTTCTTTTATGCAACTGGGCTGAATGAGGGCCTGTTTGACGGCTCCATTGCATTGCTTGATAGGGACGCCGGAATAACGCTGTTCATAAACGCGCTTGAGGACTCCGGAGCCGTACGGGCGGCAAGCACAGCGCTCGCGATAGAAAGGGTGCATGGCGCAGCTGATATGATGGTGAAAATAAGGGAGTGCACCAAAGGCATGGCTGTCGGTTTCGACGGCAGTGCATTGCCATATAATTCCTATCTGCATCTGAAGGCGGGGGTAAAGGCCGCCAGAATGGTCGATGCCTCAAAGGCGTTCGATGAGGCAAGGTCGGTCAAGGGCGAGGAAGAGATATCCAGGATAAGGAGGGCAGTGGGGATAACAAGACATGCATTTTCCCAAATATCAGGTTCGTTTAAACCAGGGCTCAGGGAGACTGAGCTCGCTGAAGAGTTTGATTCCATGGTCACCAGTGAGGGTGCGGCAACATCGTTCGAGACCATTGTGGCCTTCGGCAAAAACTCTGCGGTGCCGCACCATGTCCCCGGCAAGACAAGGCTGAAGCAGAACAGCTTCGTGCTCATTGACGCCGGCGCAAGGTACAGGGGTTATTGCTCGGACTTGACAAGGACCTACATCTTCAAGCCCGAGAAGTCCACGGCTTCCTGCAGGAGAATGTCGGACATGCGCGCCGCGGTCGTTTTGGCGCAGCAGGTCGCCCTGGATGCTGCTCGGGCCGGCGCATACACCGACGAGGTGCATAGAGCTGCTGAGGAGCTGATCGGTAGGTGCAGCAATGGGGCCTACAAAGGCAGGTTCATCCACGGGCTCGGGCATTCGATCGGGATTGACGTTCACGACAGCGAGCACTGGGCGCTCGCACCGCGCTGCCACAGGAAGCTGAAGGAGTTCATGGTGTTCAGCAACGAGCCCGGGATCTATATAGAGGGGTTTGGTGGAGTGAGGATCGAGGACGACATTCTGATAAAGAAGAACAGGGCAGTTATGCTGTAGATTTTTTCATGCCCAGGGCTGCGCCCCTGCTTTGCAGGTAAAATAAAGGAAAAGAAAAGAAAAAAAGAGAAAGAAAGGCTTTGCTTACTTCGCTATGCCTACCCCGATGACGCCCAGCACTAGCGCCAGCGCTGACAGTGCGAATGCGCTCGCATTGCCGACAGTCAGGATCACGAGCGCGAAGCCCGTAATGACCACTGCCTTGTCAACTCTACGCACCAGCACAGCCTGGTCCTTGGTCAGTAAAGTGCCTATGCTTGCAAGGAACAGCACAACAGATCCTACAACTGCTGCCCCGTACAGCAATGGCGTCCAAACCTGCCCGATTGCGCTAGCAGTGGCGCTCGTCCACAGGAAAGTCACTGCCAGATAGATCAGGCTAGCTATCAGTTCCAGGGCGAAGACCCCGTACTTTGCATTGCTTTTAGCCATTATATCACGTATAAGCTTCTACGTTAAGCTTTTAAATCTTATTGTTGACATTAGTCGTTCAACGTATCATTTTGCTTTCCATAAATATGGCAATGACATAAATCAATAAAAGCATAGGCCCCAATAATCAATGCTTATTGAGTGGTACAATGCATGTCCTCAACGCGCTCCCGCCGCATAACCTCTTCGGCATCGAGGATGCAGACTACAGGAAAGCACGGATAGCTGTCCTCCCTGTCCCATATGACTCTTCTTCAACATACAGACCTGGATCTAGGTTCGGCCCTGACGCCATAATAGAGGCGAGCAGATACCTCGAGCTCTACAATATAGAGACCAGGAGCGATCCAACAAGGCTCGGGGTATTCACGCTCGAGCCCCTGGCGCCTGACCTCGGCCCTCCGGAGCGCATGGTGAAGAGGATAAGTAAGGAGGTCTCTCTGATACTCTCGGACAGGAAGGTGCCCCTGCTTCTCGGCGGCGAGCACACTGTAGCGGTAGGCGCCATAGACGCGCTCTCGAACACGAAGAGGGAGTTCACAGTGCTCTCGTTTGATGCACATTCTGACTCAAGGGACGAGCTCTACGGGAGCAGGTACTGCCATGCCTGCACGATGGCGAGGATAGCTGAACTGCACCAGGACTGCTATACGATAGGGGTAAGGAGCATCGACAAGTACAGCGCGGTGAAGGGCGGCAAGCGCATAATCTACATGCGGGACATACATCAGATGGGCATCGGGCCACTTGCAAGCCTGCTCGCGATGAAGAGCAAGAGGGACATCTACATCACGTTCGACTTCGACGCGATCGACCCTGGCGAGATGCCGAGCACAGGAACCCCAGAGCCTGACGGCTTCAGGTTTTCCGAGCTGATGGAGCTCTTCTCCCTGCTTCTGCGCAGGAAGAATGTAATAGGTATGGACTTCACAGAGCTAATGCCGATACATGGCCTGCACGCACCCGACTTCCTCGCGGCGAAACTCATATACAACATGCTCGCCTTCGCTGCGCAGAAGCAGAGGCGAGCTGGAAGCATGGCATAAAGAGTAATGTGAGAATTGTTGCCTTGCGCTTGATATATATTGCAAGGGCAACAGCCCAGGGAGCATGCGGGATATTTTATACAAGAGCTTCGGTCTGAGACTGCCCCATGGCAGCAAGACGCCTGAGTAATTGTTTCATGGCAAAGATAAAGGTTGTACAGCAAATCTAAAACTCCAGCCAAGTGAAATGATGCGCATAAAAGGAAGATTTATTAATTCGCCCTGCGAGCTAAGGGTGTGATATGATGGCAGGTGGGAAAAATGGAGGTCGCCCTGCTGTGGCTTTCATATTGGTTCTGATAGGGGGCATATTCATCTTTCTCGTGGGGCTGGCGCTGGCAGGCATCGGCATAGTGGAGAACTATGCCGCCGCAGGCTTCGCCCAGGCTACAGGCGCGAGCCCGGTAGCATCGTTCAACCCGTTCCTTGGGTTGTTTGCGGGCGTGAGCGCCCTGACGGTCATTGCAGGCGCGGTAGGCCTGGTTGCTGGAATAGCAACGATCGTCTCTGCGGTGAAGCTGCACAGCGCAGATGCCGTTAAAGTGAGGAGATGGTCTATAGCCGCGCTCATACTGTCGGTAATAAGCTTGGCTGGAGGTGGAGGGCTCGTTGTAGGATTCCTTCTCGCGCTTATAGGAGGCATACTAGGATTGATTTACAAGGGCTGACCTGAGGTTTGCACAGTGCCGCAGGGCTCTGTTTTTATTTTCTATTTCAGTGTGGTGTTATAATTCTTGTTTTATGGTTGTAGTCTACTACTGAATTTTTAGAATCGATAAATTCATTACAAATTCCACATAATCCACTTTGTTTTTTAAGTAAATTATCTCGTTCAGTAGTCTTCTCATCTGTTTTTAACTTTTCATATTTATTATATTTTATTATTTCCATTATAACATCTTTTTCAATTCATCCCACTTAATACCTTCAGCCCAATTATGAAGAGGGTAATTATTCAGAATCATGATCTTCTCTTTTGGTTTTCCTGAGTAAACATCTGTCCCTTCTTCTAATATTCTTACATTATATCCTCTAAACGTAAGTTCTTGCGCAGTACAAAACACACAACAATCAAGAGTCAAGCCGATTAACACAATCAAAGCAGATTTACTAGGTTTACCGATAATACTATTCAACCAGTTAGTAAAGGCTTTTGGATCTTGGTAAGGTAGTCCTGGTTTTTTGTGTGGATTTCCTATATTCTTTCTTGTCCAAATAGGAGAATTCATGCACTTTATCCAGATATTATCTAATTTAGCATCTTTTGGGATTTCTGATTGATAACCCCATTCGCCAGGTCGGGTAGAATCGTCAAGATCGCCCGGTCTTGGTTGTCGGTAATCTGAGATTATCTCTGCGATTTTAATGTTCCTCTTTTTCAAATATGGAATAAGAACATTCTTTATGAATTTTACGTTAGGATGCAGTCTGTAGTGTTTACCACCTTTTGCACTAAATTCTTTCTGCAAATCTATAGATATAATCTTTATTTTTGGCATAACTTTTATTGGGTTTTAAAAGTTTATAAGACTGAGTGAAGAATAGAGTGCAAAATGCCCCCGAAACCCTCGTCATTCGATATTTTTCGAAGAAAGAGGGGAAAAAATGTCTTGTTTATATATAACCCCGGCAGTTCAACTCTCTACTCGAGGAGGCTTACAATCTCACAGTGAACAGGATGAGGGAACTCAAAAGGGCCGCAGCCCATGCATTCTCGTGCCTCCTCGCAAACTTAATGGAACACTTCATTGAGTGACGACAAAGGTGGCCAGTAAATCCAATCCGCCGTCTCGGCAGCGGCAGCACCGTACTGCATTTTTGGCACAGAACGCACCTTCGTCTGTGGTCATAAAATTTTCAAGGCCCTAACCAAGATACTAACGTAGCCGAGGTCAATATAGGCATGACATCCGGTTTGCAACTGAAATCGGACTCAGGCTCTTTCACAGCATCGGCTGCATTTACGGCGGCGTGCGGGTTCGGACTCCAATTCTGTCATCGTAAATACGATGTGGGCCCGGGGAGAATCGGACTCCCGGTCTCCCGCGTGTGAAGCGGACGTCTTACCATTCGACTACAGGCCCTCGCCGGTTACCTATAAGTATTCTGTTGTTTAATTAACTTTGTGGTCTGATGCCTTTTTACACGGGCAACGGGGATGACGGCAAAACAAACGTCTACTGCAAAAGGATCGAGAAGGGCAGCGCCCTCCTCTCTGCCATCGGGGACGTCGACGAGCTCAACAGCGCCATCGGCGTCGCGATTGCAAACATATCCAATGACGGCGTCGAAGCAGCGCTGAAGGGGGTGCAAAACGTGCTGTTCATCATCGGGGCAGAGCTCGCTGGCTACTCCGGGCCGGCGCAGAGGCGCACGGTAGGCGGGGGCGATGTCAAGGAACTGGAAGGCCTGGCAGATGAATACGGCGCCAGGATAGGGGGGATCAATAGCTTTGTGCTCCCCGGCGGCAGCATTGGTGCATCACATCTCCAAAGCGCGAGGGCGGTCGCCCGCAGAGCTGAGCGCAGCGTGGCAACCCTGAAGGGAGAATCCCAGAATAAGGTGATCGGCGTTTACCTGAACAGGCTCTCGTCGCTGCTTTTTGTCATGGCGCTATACATAAACAAGGAGGAGGGGGTTGAAGAGGCCCATCCTAGTTATTAGGCACCCTGCTCTGCGCTCCCCAGGCTGAAATACTCCTTAAAGTGCCCAGTTGTGGAAAGCCTCTTTGTCCTGCCGGCCCTCTTAGCGGTGACAAAATCCTTCTCGAGCAGCTCCTTTATGTGGCCGTAAGTAGAGGATCCGAAAGCCCTGACTACGGAGCTCTGCATTATCGGCTCGTTCTTGCTGACGTAGGCGAGTATGCGCAGCGAGCCCCTTGTTATGTCGGGCTTTCCGGCGAGGCCGTTCACCTTGCTTGCGTACGGCTCCTTCACCGACAGCTCGTACTTTCCGCCGACCTTGACGACAGCGAGCGGGTCCCCGCCCGCCTTCCCGTCTTCGACCAGCCTGGCGAGGAGGCCGTTCAGGTAGCCTATCGACGGGATACCGAGTGCCGCTGCGAGCTCCTCTGCGCTGAGCGCTTTCCCTGCCACAAAGAGCGCCGCCTTTATTGTGTTCTTGTGCTCCCGCTCCTGCTGTTCCCTTTCCATCCCCTCAGCCTCACGATTATCTCACCGAAGACCTCCTCCTGCTCCAGCGTGACGACCTGGTCGTTAGCAAGGAAGAGAAGAGGTATAAAGAGCTTGAGCAGCCTCTCGTCCATGCCCTGGAACCCTGCCGCAAGCGCGGAGAAGGTGGCCATGCCGAGCCTGTCGGCGCTCGCATTGAGCAGCGCGAGCACGCTTGCCCTCCTCTCATCTATGTCGTCCATCACCGTTATCCTGATGGGCGCCTGCAGCTCTTCAGTGTAATGCCTGCGCTTCTCCTCAATTTTCATTGCGGTCTCGAGCTCTGCCATCAGCTCCTGGAGCGTTATCTTCCTCGCCGGCTGCTGGCGCATCTTGTTGAAAAGCAGAGGCACCTCGGCAGCAGGCCTGCCGAACTCTTGCTCTGCCACCTCCTCCTGCTCTGGAGGGCGTTCCCGGAGCGACTCGCTCTTAAGCCTGAGGAGTATTGATGCTGCCAGGATTATGTTCGCCGGCACTCTCAGATCGAGGACCCTCATCTTCTTTATCACCGCAAGGTATCCTTCAAGCATCTTTGAGATGTCGATGTCCCACGGGTTCAGCCTGTTGCTATCCACAAGCTCTATCAAGAGCTCGCGCCACGTTGCGCTCTGCACAAACTCCTCTATGTCAAGCTTGCTGATGCGCTCCTCTGGAACCTGCAGCCTGACCTCCATACCGTCGCCCATGATATTATGTGGGGCAAAGTATTAAAATGGCACGCCGTCAGTACATTGCCTCAAGCCGCTTTATGCGCTCCCCTATTGGCGGGTGGGTGGAAAAGATGTTGGCAATGCTGCCCACCTTCAGCGGGTTTGAGAAGTAAAGCGGTGCTGTGACCTCGTTGGCGCGCTTCACGCCCTCTGCGCTTGGGCTCCTTGTATAACTCTGTATTTTCTTCAGGGCGCTGGCTAGGAACTTCGGCGCCCTTGTTATGCGGGCGCCGTTTGCATCGGCCATGTACTCCCTCCTCCTGGATATCGCAAGCCTTATCAGGAGCGCGAAGAACGGAGCCAGCAGGCCTATTATCAATGCGATGAGTATGATTATGCCTGCATTGTCGTTCCTGCTCCCCCCGGCGCCGCCGAAGAAGAGCGAGATGCGGACGAAAGCTGCGATTATCCCGATCGCACCTGCGAAGACGACCGCAACGAGCATGAACATTATGTCGTTGTCATATATGTGCGATATCTCGTGCGCGATGACTCCCTGCAGCTCGTCCCTGCTCAACATCGCCAGCAGGCCGGAAGTAACGGCCACTGCGGCATGCTTCTTGTTCCTCCCTGTGGCAAAGGCGTTCGGGCTTGGGTCGTTTATTATATAGACCTTCGGCATCGGCAGCTGGTTTGCGGCTGCAAGCCCCTCTATTGTGTCGTAGAGGACATTGTTCTGCTTCCTGTCCGCCTCCTTCGCCCCTGACATCTTCAGCACGAACCTGCCCCCGATGTAGTAGGTGGAGAGCGCGTAGACCGCGACCAGAATTATGGCGATGGCTATGCCGTATATCCCTGCGCCGAGGTACAGGGCGAACGCGTACACCACGCCGATGAAGAAAGCCGAGAATATCGCGAACAGCAGGGCAGACTTCAGCTTGTTCCTTGATATCTCGTCAAAGTAGCTTGCCATCTGACCACCAGCTTCCCTTCAGGGAGATGCCTGCGGGCTGCCATGCCGCTTTTTCGGCCTGCCGCGGCGCCTGCCCGCGGGAGGGCCGGAAGAGCCGCCACGTCCCTGCGCTAGGGCTGCGGGCTGCTGGTTAACATCGTCAAAGTCAACCTTGACCGGCTCTTTCTCCTCGTCCGGGGTCTGGAAGAAGTCGGCGGGCCTGAAGCCGAACCTGGCCGCAAGCGCGTTTCCCGGGAAGGTCTGCAGTGAGTTGTTGTAATCGAGCACGTAGTCGTTATATGACGTCCTCACGAATGCGATCTTGTCCTCCGTGTCCATGAGCTGGTCCTGCAGGTCCTTGAAGTTCTGCGATGCCTTCAGGTCCGGGTAATTCTCTGCGACGGCGAAGATGCTCTTCAGCGCCTGGCTGATCTGGTTGTTCGCAGTCGCCTTGTCCTGCATCGACCCGGAGACTATCGACGACCTGAGCTGGGTCACCTGGGTAAGCACCCTCTTCTCGTATTTCATGTAGCCCTTCACTGAGTTCACAAGATTAGGTATCAGGTCGTACCGCCTTTTCAGCTGCACGTCTATCTGCGCAGAAGCGTCCTGTATCCTGTTCCTCTTTGAGACAAAGCCGTTGTAGATCGCAATGATTATACCGACAATTACCAGTACAACGGCAACGACAGCCCCTACCACTAAATAAAGAAGCAAAGCCATGGAAATCCCCACTGTTAAGCTATACAGATATACTCAAAAAGGATTAATATAGTTATGCGGCACTTCGGCTCAGGGCAGCTTTTCCATTTTGTAATCTACAACGATCTCTATCTCCTCAGCGGAATAGTCCCTTACGGTCCTTGCAAAAAGGACCTTTGCCCTGTAGGAATGCAGCCTCGCGTGCTCCTTGATAACCCTGATGAGCCCCTCAAGTCCGCCGCGCCTTACGAATGAGTAGAGGTGCACCACACAGCCGTGCCTGCCGATCTTGTGCGCCTCATCCAGGAAGCGCGTGCTGGTCTTCGGCAGCGGCATGACTATCCTGTCAGCGAAGTCCGGATACTTCTCCACTGCCTTCCTCACATCACAGAGTATCGGCTTCACGTTCGGCGTTTTGTTCAGCTCTATACATTTCCTCATCCGGTCCGCCGCATACCTGTTCAGCTCTATCGCCACTATGCTTGCGCGCCTGTTCTGCTTTGCTATCTCGACCGCAAAAGGCCCGATGCCGGCGAACATCACGACTACGTTCCTGTCGCGCCTTGCAAGCCTTGCTACCCTGGCCCTCTCGTATGCGAGCCTGCCAGAGAAGAACGCCTTCCTCACATCGAACTCGAAGGTGCAGCCGTTCTCCTTGTACCTTGAGATGAAGGCGCGCTCCCCTGCAACGTACCTCACACTTCTTGTGCGGTAAACCCCCTCCACAGGCCCGCCCTTGGCGAGCACTGTCTTTATCGCCCTGTTTGTCTCAAGTATGAAACCAGCAAGCGCCTTCTGCTTCCCGATGGTAAGCCTTCGCGGGTCTATTATCGCTATGTTGCCGAGCAGGTCGAAGCCTGTACCCGCATTCTTCACCGTCTCGCTGCCCAGCCTCCTCCCCAGCTCTTCCCGGTAGCACGGGCGCCTTCCAGCCGCCTTCACGCGCACGACAGAGGCACCGCACCTTTCAACAACCTTTTTAATCTTTCCCACATCAATATTAGAAAGAGGGAAATATACATAGCTGCTGCGATGCTGCACAGAGATACCAACGGCGAGCATGCCCGCTTTCGCGAGCATCTCCTTGGCCTTCTGAGCGTGCCTTTTCCCTACCTTGAGATGCAGCATTTCAATCAAGCAGTAATCTGCAATGCAATGGTTAATAATAACAATGTAAGAATCTCTGTCGGTGGTATCATGTATTTTGCCGTGAAAGTGACATCTGGCCAGGAGAAGATTGCGGCCAACATGCTGCAGAACAAGATAGCTAGGATGAACGACCTCGGGATATATTCAATACTCGTAGTCGCCGGGATGAAAGGCTACATAATCGTGGAGGCGGGCGACGATGTGGCGATACGGACGTTCATAACGAAGGAGCACAATATAAAGGGGGTGCTGTCTAAGCCCC
>DAIDAQ010000042.1 GCA_027310535.1 Candidatus Micrarchaeaceae archaeon | reverse complement strand
GCGCCTCCGTGCCAAGGACGGCATATGTGCCGCAGACCTCGCTTGTTTGCATGAATGCAGAGCTTGGGAAAGACGTTAAGCTCGGCCAGTTCAACATTATCGGAGCTGGCGCAAAACTGCTTGCTTCAACAGGCGATTTAGTTACAATAAAGAGAAATGCCATTGTAAGGGTAAAACTTATTGGAAAGTTTGTAACTATAGGGGACTGGTCAAAAGTGGAAGGCAGCGTGATACTGCAGGATCATATAAGCATTGGTTCGTATACGGAGATAAACAACGCAATGATACAGAACAACGTCATAATAGGCAATCATGTAAAAATAGACAAAGGCTCAATAGTCTGTCCCGGTACATTCGTAGGCGACCATGCGGTAATAGGTATGCATATGCATATCCCGCCGTCGTCAATACTGCCGGAGTACAGCATGGTATTCTCAAATGAGGATCTAAAGAAACTGGAATGGAGAATAAGACGATTCTGATGTCATCATCCCTCGAAACGTTTGCAAAGCTTCGCATCCGTGCCACCGGTTTTGCATATTCACACCTTGCAAAGCCCTTCTATTTCATGCGCGATCCAGAGGAAACGCACAACAGCCTTATCAGGGCAGGTGCGCATCTTGACAACAGGATCGGGAAGGCACTCACATCGCTTGCCTTCAATTACCAAAACAATGCCCTTGAACAGACTCTTTTAGGTATCAGGTTCAGGAACCCCGTAGGTCTGTCTGCAGGCTTTGACAAGAACGGCGAAGCATTAGGGGTGATGGAAGATGTCGGGTTCGGCTTTGCGGAGGTCGGTAGCATTACTGCGAACGCGTGCACCGGCAACCCCGGTGTAAGGCTCAAGAGACTGCCGGAGATGTCAAGCCTCTGGGTGCATCTCGGGCTGAATAATATAGGAGCAGACGCAATACACGAGAGGCTGAAGGGAAAAGAGCTTGCAATACCGATAGGGGTCAGCACCGCGAAGACCAACTGCGAGGAAACCACCAAGCCCAGCGTCGGCCTGAAAGACTACCTCTATACGGTAAGGAAGTTCCGCGACGCCGCTGACTATTTCGACCTTAATATCAGCTGCCCTAACGCGTACGGCGGCAAGGATTTCGCAGATCCTGTGCTTTTCGGGAAGCTCGCCGGGGAAGTCGACTCGTTAGGGCTGCGCCAGCCTGTTTTTGTAAAGCTCTCTCCTGACCTCTCGAGCAGCAATGTCGATGAGCTCATTGCCATCTCTGACGAGCATAATATTTCAGGGTTCATCTGTACGAATCTAACGGAAAAGCATGGCCTTGGGCCGGGAGGATTATCGGGCAAGGCACTAGAGCCCGCCGCCAACAAGCTGCTCTCATATGCCTACAAGCGCGCAGCAGGATCAAGGAAGGGGTATACCTTTGTCGGGGTCGGAGGTATTTTCTCTGCAGAGGATGCATACAAAAAGATAAAGCTCGGCGCCAGCCTCGTAGAGCTGATAACCGGAATGATATATAAAGGTCCAGGGGTGATAGGTGAGATAAACTACGGGCTTGTTCGGCTTTTGGAGAGGGATGGATTCTCCAAGATAAGCGAGGCTACTGGCACGGGATACAGATGAAGGAGGAATCAGTGCATGGACAAGAGAATTGTGTTTGATAAGCTCCACGGCGGTGAACTGCTTCACTGCAAGGTATACCGTGCATTTGCTGAACGTGAGAGTAATGCCAAATCAAGATGCATACTTGAAAAACTTTCGTCCTTGGAAAGCCAGCATGCGAGCCTTTGGGCCAAGATATCTGCGAACGCTAGCCCAAAGAGGAATCATTCCTTTGCTGTCATATTTTATGTGGCGCTTAGGCAGTTGCTGGGGCTGTCTCTCACTATAAAGCTGATAGAGCACAAGGAAACACAGCTTTACAGACAGCTTGCCGAGATAATAAAGGGCAAGGGGTGCACGCAGGCTGAGTTGCGCGTCATACGGCACGTGCGCAGCCTCGAAGTGGAAGAGGAGGCCACGCTCGAGGATAAGCTCACCGAATTCAGTCCCATACTCACGAACATCAGGGACATAACATTCGGCATGAACGACGGGCTAGTCGAGATAGTTGCTGTTGTAGTCGGTCTCGGTGCCGCGCTCCAGAACTCGCTCCTTGTTTCAATAGCTGGTTTGATCGTTGCTGTTTCCGGTGCGCTCTCGATGGCTGGCGGTGCATACATATCGAATGTCTATGAAAGGGAAGTGCATGCAATCCAGCACAAGAGTGCAGCGCAGCCGGTAAAATCTGCAGCGTATGTCGGGTTTGCCTACATACTTGCAGCCATGGTGCCGCTTTCCCCATTCGCTGCTGGGTATGTTGGCAGTTTTGCGATCCTGCTCGCCATCTTTGCCACTGCTGTTGTGCTTGCGATAGTCGCGGCGGTGATAGCCGTGATCACGGACTCTCACGTAAGATTGAGGGTCATCTCCACGCTTCTGATAACATTAGGGATCGCGGCGCTCACCATTCTACTCGGCTACTACGTGCGCCAGCAGTTCGGCATAAGCCTATAAGGAGCTGTTCTAGGCGCGCCACCGCAAAGTATTAAATTATTGCATTTGGATACAAAAGCTACTATTGGCGCTGATCGCATGCAGAAACTCAGACTAATAATAATCGCTGCCCTTCTTTCCTTTGCACTTTTCGGCTTTTCGCGCGCTTCCTACAATGTCACAAACATCAATACTACCGTACTGATAAACCCGAATGGTTCTGCCTACGTGACCGAAGTGTTGCGCATAAGGATCGCCAACATCTCGGTCCAGCAGTATACAATCGACCGCTCAGGACTCAACCTTACGCTTAGCAACTGGCAGTCGCTTGTGGGGCCGGGGCTTGTGCCTCACATCATAAACAAGCGGAGCGGAATATACGGGTTCGGCCTCCTTCCAGGTCCTGTGGTGCTCGAGGACGCCCTCCCCACGGCCAACATCTACATGCATTACTATGTCTCCGACATAGCCACGATCACCCAGACGGGCCCCAGGACATACAACTACAGGTTCAACAACAGCAACCTGAACTTCGCGCAGGGCGCAGAGGGCGTGGTGCTCGGCCAGAACATGCGCCTGAATGTGATAATACCGAACGACTCAGTGATAACTACAGTCTACCCCCTTCCGGATTACCCACCAATAACGCAGAACTCTACGGCGAACGAGATAAGCTGGTATGCGGGGGAACCTCTATATGAGTTTAGTCTGGTGTTCACGATGAAGACCAGCACGACGCAGGAAGTTCTCGGCTTCTTCGGGTTCATCTACTCTGCAACAGGCCCTGCCATCTACATAATCATAGGTACTGTCGTCTTGCTCTTCATAGTATATACCTACCTGAAGGCGGGGCGCAGTTGAAGGCGCAGCTCATCTTAATGCATCCACCTCTATCTCAAACGTCGCGGCAGGCATCTCTATACCCCACCTCTTCAGCACCACAGGGTTAATCTCTCCTATAACCCCAACCTCTTTATTTCCAATAATGACGCTGGCGCATCTTCCCTCTATGAAACTTAGATGCTTCGTCGGTGGCGTCTTTATCTCAGTGCCGAAAGCCGATGCGATGGCCTGCAGCTCTGATTTTATGTTGTTGTACTGTGCATCGACGCCGCACAACACCGCAGCGGCCCTCCAGGATTCAGTGCAGCCTAGGTTCTTCTCTTCGTCGAGCTCCATCACCTGCCCTACCTCGCTGAGATTCTGTGGGTACTGCCTGTTCGTGTTGTTTGAGAGCACCTCCATCAGTGATGGCAGTAGCCAGGTGCGAACTATCGTGTACTGCTCTGAATAGGGATTGCCGAGTTCGACTGCCTTACCATCATCCTCGATGTTCATCTTCCTGTAGTTCGATTCTTTGTCAGTAAGCATGAAGTTGAGCAGGTCCTGGAAGCCAAAGCCAACAAGTATCTCCCTTACCTCCCAATTGAATTTTGTGTTGGCCGAAAGCTCCCCTATTGTCTGCGTCTTAGGATATGTCGGTCGCATCCTGTTGAAGCTGTAGGCCCTCCCTATATCATCTACGAGGTCGCGCTTGTGTAGTATGTCTACCCTATAGGGAGGTACGAGCACTACTATGTCCTTGTTAGATAGCTTGTGTCCAAGTCCTGATTTGTCAAGAAGCGAACAGATACGGCTTATGCTGAAATTCGTGCCCAGGATGGTATTCACGTATCCTGATGGCAACCTCATACTCTCTGCCTTGAATCGCGGCTGTATCTCAGTCTTTCCACCTGCCCTGACCGTAACCGAATAAATTCCACCCCCCCTATCAGATAGTAGGTAAAGCACTATGTTGAGCATTCTCTCAATTGTATTCCTGTCCTCTCCTGTCACCTCGATCAGGAGGTTCCTCGTTCTTGTCGTCACTTCAGTCTTCGCACCGTTTATTATAGGCGGGAACGAGAATATCTCATCATCATCGTATATGGTTGGTAAACTGCTAAACCCTTCAAGGATGTAGCCGTACTTCCCGCCCTTCTCGTGTTCTCTTAGGGCTCTCCTGAGCGTCATGCGCTCCTTCTTTCCCAACGGAACAAAGTCATCCCCATCAGGGTCAACTGCCTTGTATGTTATTGTACTGCCAGAGATCTTGTCAAAGTCGTGTATGCCTATCGCTCCTTTCCTTCTGTCGCGCCCGAAACTGCCATGCAGCTTCTCCTGGATTTGCATCAGCGATTTTATCAGTGCATCTGTTATGGTTATGTCTCTGACGACTGCGCCGACGATATATGGTCTTATCTTTTGCATGCCCCCTTCAACAACGAATGTGAGACCTGATTTTCGGACGGCTGGAATATGCATCTTCTTGTCTATACCGTAGTGGAAGCGAAGCAGGCGAGCGACACCCTCGACAGAGAGCAGATCCGGCCTGTCTTGGTTGATCTCGAAGGTCGCCTCGTCACCGTTCGCCTCTTCTGTTTCTAAACCAAGCTCGAAGAGCGTATCCTGCAGTTCCTGCATCGGTATATTTTTGCCAATCATACCGCAGAGCTCCTTCCTGTTGAGTGTCATAGTCGTCATGTGATCAATACTCCCATATAGCTGGCGCCTCCCTGAGGAAATCGATGTTACACAGTGTGCCGTGCAGGTTTCTTATGTCATCATAGTTGTAGAGCAGCATGAGCGTCCTTTCAAGAGCGAGCCCCCATGCCATTACGTTCGTCTTAACGCCGAACGGCTTCAGCATCTCCTCCCTGAAAATGCCGGAGTTGCCTATCTCAAGCCACTCACCGAGCTTCGGGTGCCTGCCGTATATCTCGAAACTCGGCTCTGTATACGGGTTGAACGTCGGCTTGAACCTCACGTCCTTGATACCTATCTTCTTATAGAACTCACCGAACGTTCCCATGAGGTCGCATACCGTGAGGTTATTATCCATTACCCACCCCTCTATCTGGTAGAACTCAAGCAGGTGTGTCCTATCAACCGAGTCGTTCCTGAACACCCTATCTATCGAGAAGAACCTGTTTGGGGGATCTTTGTGGTTCGCAAGGTAATGTGCAGTGACCGAAGTGGTGTGCCCCCTTAGGACGAGCCTTTTTGCTATCTCCTTGTCCCACTTATAGCCCCAGCCCTTCGAGCCCGTGTTGCCGCCGTTCTCATGCACTGCCCTGACTCCCCTGACGAGCTCTTCTGGCAGCGTCTTGGCTGCCATCGGCTGCTTGAGTGAGAACTGGTCCCACTGCGTCCTTGCTGGATGGTCCTGCGGGGTGAACAGACAGTCGTGCACGAAAAACTCGGCGTCGACCATGGTACCTTCCATCTCCTTGAAGCC
>DAIDAQ010000038.1 GCA_027310535.1 Candidatus Micrarchaeaceae archaeon | reverse complement strand
CTGCCCTTCTGGTCTTTCGGAGCAGCCGTTACTGCAGGCAGCTTGAAGAGCACCCCGTATTTTGGCGGCTTGCTACCGTATTTGATGTGCTTGAAGAGCGCCTTCTCTGCACCGAGCAACTGCACTGTGCTCGCCGGCATGCTCGCCAGCCTCTCCAGTGACCCTGCCTTGCTCAGCAGCTCTGCGGCTATCTTCTCGTCAGTAAGATATGTTGCGTTCGGCATTAGCCTGTTCGATGCAGCCTTCAGGTATGCTTCAAGCCTTTCGATTGCGGCCTCGGCCCTCAGTACATAGTCCACAAAACCAGCAACGGCATCACTCTCGTCGCTGTTCATCTTCCTCCCGAGGCCGTCAGCCATCTTTGCATAGACAAGAGCGGCCTTCTCCTTTCCCACCACCCCTGCCACGCTCTCGCGGTCAAGCTCTCCGCTGGCCGCCAACATTGTGAGTTTCGCCGTTGATGCAGGCGGTAGCTGCTCCAGCGAGGGTGCATAGACACCAAACCATTCGCCGAGCCTTTCCGCTGCTAAGTTGTGGCTCTTCGTGAGCTCAAGCCATGCATTCACAGCCTGGATGAGAGGGTGTTCCTCGCTTGAGTAGGCGTCCTTTATACCCTTTTTTGCCCTTTCGATAAGCCCCTCTCTGAGCTCCATATTGCCAGCCAAAGAATCTCCACTAAGGATTAGCAGGCAAAATATAAAAAGGGAGACAATCTGTAATAGGATCTTGAAGATTTTATAACCACAGACGAAGATGCGTTCTGTGCCAAAAATACAGTACGGTGCCGTAGCTGCCTAGGCAGCGTCTGGTTCCACCAATCACCTTTTGCCGCCAGCCCATGAATGCTCCATGAAGTTTGCGACGAGGCGCGAGAATGCATGGACCGCAGCCCTCTTGAGCCCCAGCATTCTGTTCACTGTGGGTTTGCAGACCCACTCAAGTACAGAGTTGGACTGCTCAAGCAGCCACCGTTTCCCGTAATCATTGTCTTTCGGCGTCTCTGATTTATAGTTGCCTCTTCCGTTCACTGCTATCATGCTCTTCATATTCCTCCAGTCCCTCATAATTTGCCGTATATCCGCAGAATCGAATGCAGAGTCTGCGCAGAACTCCGCCTTCTCCTGTATCCCGAAGGTGTCAATCACGTACGGGATGACGTAGAACTGCTGTGAGTCATGCGCATTTGCAGGCCATACGGTTGCAGCGATTGGTAGGCTTACCAGCAAACGCCTTAGTCAGGAGAAGCGCCTGCTTATCAGCACACCGTACGCCGGCCTTGTTACCAGTACCCCCAAAAGTGCACCTATGATTGTAGCCTCTGAAAAGCCTATTACTGTGACGAGTGACGTGGAAAAGAAGAGTGGCAGCATAGCCCCTATCAGCAGTATGGCATCTATCCAGACAATTGTGAAGGCAGAGCCAAGGACGTGTTTTGTAGTTTGGTGCTCTCCATGCAGCACTATCTCGTCAGTTATGATGATCTGCGCATCGACCCCTGTCCCGACAACTGCGATCAGCCCAGCAACCCCGGCAAGGTCGATAGTCCCTACCGTCCCTAGTATCGAGACTATTATGAAGACCTCCATGAAGGTCGTCAGCAGGATAGGGGCCACCAGGAATGGTTTCCTATAGCGCAGTGTTATGAAGGCAGAAAGCGCCACCACTGCAAGCAGGCCTGCCACTGCACTTACGTAAAGCGCCTGCTTCCCGAGTGTGGCTGGTATCTTCGTTGGGTTTCCGACTATGACAGAGACAGGCAGCGCCCCACCGTTGAGTATGCTCACTATTGTTTTCTCCTCGTTCTGCGCGTAAGCGTACTGCAAGGCAACAGGGATGCTCGCCGGCGCAATTCCTGATATCTCATAACTACTGCCGACCGTGCCGTTTGTAAGTGCTGCATTTAATATCGGAGATGAAAGCAGCCCGACTAGCGGCCAGCTGTCTATTACAGAGTTGTTGGGTGAGATGAGCGTGTATTTTGGGGTCATGTTCGCGGCGCTCTCCAATTTTACAGTTATGTTCATCTGTTCCAGTGCCGAAATCACATCGCCTCTGATTCCGTCGCTCGCGAGCACCCTTCTGTACCGGCGGTTTGACCTGAAGAACGACGTTATAGTTGCCGCGCTTGAGTTTGATGTTGTGAAAGAGAGCACCGCTATGCTTTGGTTGCCGAGCGCAAGCACCTTCTGCATAGCCGCAAGCGCCTGCCGTGACGTCATTCCAAGGGTCCTGTTCCCAAGCAGCGACTGGTCCACCAATATTGCGGTGTCCGCTGGCCTGTCAAGGAACATGTAAAGCGGCTTGTCTGCCTCCCCGAACACCGCCTTCGCGAACTTTGCCGTGGCCGGCTGCGTTATGTAAAACTGGACGACCCACGAGACTGTGTTGTTATACTGCTTAGGTGCAATCGATCCGACGCTGCCCTTGAGTATGTCCGTGCCGTTGAGCGCCTCCTTTCCATCTACAATGCCTAGGAACCTCCCCTGGCTCTCTATCACGTTGATCGTGCTGTTGATAGCGCTCTCTGACACCGTGGGTACTGTGACATAGACTTCAGAACTACCAACCCCTTCTACACTTACCTGCTGCAGCCCGAATGTCGAAACCCTCTGCTCTATGTCGCTTATCAGCTGTGCCATCGTGGTCGTGTTGACGCTGCGCTCCAGAGTGATCGGTATCTGCGTGCCGCCGCTGAACTCAATCCCGAAGTGTATTCCGTATACAAGGTCCACCCCGGCTAGTGCAATCACTATGAGTATCAGGACGAGAATCCTGTAATCCTTCAGGTAATCGATTGCCCCCAAGACATCACGCACGCTCCTTTCTCTTCTTGTACCACAGTACCAGCACCACGTTGCCGAACCATGTCGCCAGTATATCACCCGCAAGCCCTGCAAGCACAACCCCAGATATCTCAAAGTATGTAGGTATGAAGCTGACGTACGAAACGATGAAAAGGATTGAGAAGACTATCGCTGCGGTCGAGGTCATTGTAATCCCTGTCTTGAAGGTGGACAGCGCCCTTTGCTCAGCAGTGCCCTCGTGCCTCTTCAGAATCTTCATTGCGGAAAGTATATCAGTATCTATAGAGTACCCTATAAGCATGAGCAGTCCACCGATGGACGCCACGCCGAGCGGTATGCCAAACGCGCCCATCGCCCCGAGTGCTATGATCAGGTCGTTAGCCGCCCCGAACACGACAGTCATCGATGGGATGAAGTTCCTGAACACAAAGAGCACTATTACGGCCACCACTATGAACGAGCCTATGATTATATCAAAGATCTGGCTGAGGAAGTAGCTGCTGAGTGTCGGAGTCACTGTCTCATAAGAGTATGTCGAGAACGGAATTATGGACTGCAGCGCGGAGACCACCTTCTTCTCGTACTGGCCGTTTGCGAGCGCGAGCGCATTCTTGCCCGAGCCCAGGAGAGAGTCCACGCTTGTCGAGTTGTAAGCCGCATTGGGGGCGATCTGGGCGAGCGCGCCAAATTCCGCCGTTATGCTGGAGTTGAGCTTCGAGTAAGCGTTGGATGCATTGGCCTTGGCGGCGGAGAACTCTCCCTGCAGCGTAGAGTTGTTGGGATCACCCTTTAGGAGCGAGGATAGCCCGGTAGCGATGTAGCTTGCCTTAGTGTAGTTCCCGTAATACGAATATGCGGCAAGCAGCTCTGCCTCGGCGCTTGCAATGCTCGTATTGGATGCGATCGTTATGGATATACCACCCGGGGCGCGGGCAACGCTCGCCTCGGCGCCACCTATCCTTGAGTCTATAAGAGAAATGAGTTGCCTCTGGTCAATCGTGCTGTTGGACTGCAAGGTTATCGTGATCCCCCCACGCAATGAGGAATCGAGCTGTATCTGCGGTATGAAGTAGAGGCTGACGAGCAGCAGCGCTACCGGTATCAATACATAGAGCTTGTAGTGCCTGTTTTCATATATGTTGGGGATTCCCATACTTATCAGTCAATGACAGAAAATGATGAAAATTAAAAAAGAAAGGAAAAGAGGCCGCCTGTTTCATTCAGCCGTGGTGCTTCAGCAGCTTCAGGTGCAGCCCTGTTGCAAAGCCGTGCACTATGACGAAGATAGCTCCGAGCACTAGCAGCCACCCGAAGAAGCCGTAGATCGTTGATATGACGCCGGCGAGCAGGAGGCTACCTATGAAGAAGAGGAAAATCCCCCAGTACAAAGAGTTGAAGATTATCCATCCTGAGTGCTTCTCCTTGTAATGCAGCAGGCGCTCATACTGCAGGCTTGGGTCTATTGTCACAACTGTTTTCTCTTTTGGCATCGTTTCACCATGTATTAATAAACAGCAAAGGTTTATTAGAGTGCATGTAAGCCGCAGGGGCAGCGAGATGGCAAGGAGGTTAGGCAGGAGGAAGGAACCCGAAAAGGATAAGATGCTGATAAAGGGCTCTGAGAAGGTGGAGGGAGGGCTTTCCACGAGGGCAGCGGTCCTTCTCAGCAAGTTCTACAACAAGGGGATAATAGGAAGCATAGGCCCTGTCATGGCGACAGGCAAGGAATCCGACGTCTATGTTGCCTCCCCAGGAGGTTCAGGGCTTGTGGAGGGGGAACAGTATGTCATACTCAAGCTCTTCAGGATCGAGAACTCGAGCTTCTTCGCGATGGGGGACTATATTGTGGGGGATCCGCGCTTCAAGAGGATAGGAAGGACAAAACAAGAGATAGCCAGCATATGGTGCAGGAAGGAGTTCGGTAACCTGGAGATCGCACAGAAGGCAGGCATAGCCGCGCCGAAGCCCTACATGTTCAATGGTAATATCCTCGCTATGCAATATATACACGACGGCGACAAGGCGGCCCCGCAGCTGCGCAACGTCGAGCTAGACAGGCCGGAGCTGGTTCTGGATGTAATAATCGACAACGTCAGGAAACTCCATGCCGCGAGGCTGGTGCACGCGGACCTCAGTGAATACAACATACTAATGAGCTGCGGCATGCCGTACTTCATAGACTTCGGCCAGGCTGTGGTGACTAGGCATCCAAATGCAGGCGCGTTCCTCAGGCGCGACATCTGGAACATTCTCAACTACTTCAAGAAAACCTATGGCATAGGGAAGGATCCCGGAGCGGCATACAAGTGGATCACAGGCAGGGTGGTTCTGCTGCCGTGATATAATCATGCTGTAAGGTGCTCAGTCTGCTGATAAAGACTATCACCACATCGCACTGGTTCTCCGTAAACAAGTTCTATAACTTCCTCAAATTCAAACAGCTATAAAGTGAGCAAGAACACACCCTATTCCTATACCTATATGCAAGCGCTAAACGACGCCTTCATCGTGGAAGAAGTCGGTAGGTATTCCACTTCGTGTGCGGGAGCATGCACCCCGGAGGTTTACATGCTGGGCAATGGTCTCTGCAACATGAACGGAGGATTTGACAGAAGGCTCTTGGAGAATGCGATTTTCAACATCCTCTATAGGCAGGAGGGCAAGGGCATAGAGTTTTCTTATTACAGCGACCAGAGTTGTGGAGTAGACTTCGTGGTGTCTAGGCAAGGTCATTGAAGCCGCAGGTACAGGCATGCTATACGATGGCAGATTTGGCAACAAGGGAAAGGGAATGGCGCGACCTCACAAATGCATCGGAGAAGCTCGGGTGCAAGAATCTCGATGTTGTGGCAATGAACAGCAGCTCGGTTGAGGCATACACGGGCAGGAAGATAAAGGCCCTCCTGCTGCGGGGGTTCGTGTTGGGCAAGCTGGAGGCGTGATGTTTGCTGTTATCGGGCAGCGACGTCTTCACTGGCAATGGGTCGACAGAGATGCCTCGAGTGACTTTGCCTCTGCAGCACCCAGCTTGCACGACCTGTAAAGCCTGCTTATCAGTGCGGCATTGGTCCGCGTTGCTGGCCTCTTTATCTTGATGGAGCAGACGTCCCTGTACTCCTCTATCGACAGATTGTAGGTGCCTAACTCCCTTGCCTTAGCTATTATCTCCTGCTTGTCGAAGCCGGTGAGGGGCCTGAGTATGAGCGGCTTGATGCCCTCCTGTGATGCTAGCATGTTCTCTATTGTCTGCGACGCTACCTGGCCGACGCTCTCCCCAGTGACTATGGCAATGGCACCTTCAGACTCCGCAATCTTCTCAGCCACCCTGTACATGAACCTTTTGTAGAGCACGAGCTCGTATTTTGAAGGTACCTTCATCACAACCGCCTGGAATAGGTGTGCAGGGACATAGTAAATCTTTGCGCCGTTTGAATGCACTGAAAGCATTCTGATAATCATCGGTATCTTCGACCGCATCGCGGTTTTGTTATCTGGGAATGTGTGGAAGTGCAGGTAGATCGGCCGCAATCCCCTTTTCATTGCATAGAAGGCGGCGACAGGCGAGTCTATCCCGCCCGAAAGCAGCACGATGCATCTCCCTGATGTCCCTACCGGCAAGCCTCCGATTCCAATCATCTTGTTAAGGTGCAAGGTCGTTTTGCCCTTCTCTACGTTTATGTAGAGCACATTGCATGCATACTTGTCAAGGTCAAGCTTCAGCTTCCCCGACTGTGCAGCCTTGATCATCCTGCCTATAAGCTGCGTTGAGGTGAACCTGTGCCCTTTGTACGAGCGCTTTGCCTCCACCCTCACGGCTCCTTTAGCCTCTTCCCCAAAGAGGTTTGCCTTCCTTATTATGTCATCAACGCTCGGCTTTGCTATCACTACGGGCGAGAACCACGAGATTCCAGGGAGGAAAGAGAGCGTGGTGAGCAGCTTGTTCAGCTCTGACTCCTTGTCTAGGTTTATCATAAAAGAATCCCTCTCCTTGGCCAGCATGCCATGCTTTACCCCTCTTATCGCATTCGAGACGTTCCTGTAAAGCGCCTCTATGAACATGCCGCGGTTCTCGCCTTTCAGCCACAGCTCACCGAAGCGAATCTGTATGGCATCATACTCCGTTATAATCATAGTGATTTATACCTAATGAAGGAATAATAGGCTTGCCATGTCTAGCGCTAGGCGGGATAAACCAATACGGCGGATATTCTGAATGGAACATGTCGGTTCACCTCTCCCTTCCCTTGTCTTTCTTCAGCCAGCGCTCCTGTATCTGGAATCCCTCATCCTTCCTGACTATCCTTTCCATCGCTGCCTTCACGGCTGCCTCGGCCTCCTGCACCTCTGCAGCCTTCCTGATCGCTTCCGCTGTCTCCTCATGCCCGTTC
>DAIDAQ010000035.1 GCA_027310535.1 Candidatus Micrarchaeaceae archaeon | reverse complement strand
GTATAACTATAATTGACCATAACCCATACTTAATGGCACCCGCCGTGCCGCCGCATTTTGCTTCTTGCTGTACGTGTAGGCGCAGCTCCATCTTTTCGTCATTCATCGTTAATTCCTGTGCCTGTTGCACTGGAAACAAGGGTATTTTTACAGCCAAAAACCCAAAACCAAGCAGCAGAGCGCAAATTTCCCTTTTTAATAAACCCCTAACGATAGTTTTATATACCTTAGCGTCAGACTATATGTCAGACATACGGCATACAAACGTCGTACACATGCACGCTTGTGTGCCGCTTCAACCTCCCGCAGGGAGAAACCAAAATGCAACGAGTAACACTAAGGCTCCCGGAACAGCAGTTAAAAATGATCGATTTGTTGGTCGAGTATGGTGAATTTCCGTCCGCAAGCGAAGCAATCAGGACGGCTATCAGGGATTTGATCGATCAGCGCAGCGAGAAATTGGTTGGTAGGATGAAGCTGTTTGATAAAGCGCAGGAGCAGGCGAAAAGTGCTGAAACCTTCTTGCGCTTGAAAGAAGAAGCTCAATAATATGAGGGGATGAATATGGAATCATTTGTACAAGACGCATTGAAAATGGCTGAAAAAGAGCAGTTGCTCAAAAAAGCTTCGCTTGGCGAAGATGGAGAGGTTGAAGACTTTGGAACGCCGAAAATAGTCGTAGTTGGCTGCGGCGGCGGCGGCAACAATACCGTGAACCGCCTCTTTAACATCGGCGTAGCCGGTGCAGAGACCATAGCGATAAACACGGACAAGATACACCTCGACATAACGCAGGCTGACAAGAAAATCTTGATAGGCAAATCAATAACCAGAGGATTAGGCGCAGGCGGATTCCCTGAGATAGGGAGAAGGGCGGCAGAGCTTGCAAGAGGTACGCTTGAGGAAGTGCTCAAGGACGCGAACCTTGTGTTTGTAACCGCAGGCATGGGCGGAGGAACAGGAACAGGCACTGCGCCAGTGGTTGCGCAGGTTGCCAAAGACCAGGGTGCAATCGTAATCGGAATGGTCACAAGCCCGTTCAAGGTAGAGAGAGCAAGGATGTTCAAGGCAGAGGAAGGTCTTGAAGAGCTCAGGAAGGCAGCAGACACTGTTATTGTGCTTGACAACAACAGGCTTCTTGACTACGTTCCAAATCTTCCAATCGACCAGGCTTTCTCTGTGATGGACCAGTTAATTTCCGAGACCGTAAAAGGCATAGCTGAAACCATAACCCAGCCTTCGCTGATAAACCTTGACTACGCCGACGTAAGAGCCATAATGAAGGGCGGAGGATTGGCTGTAATGCTCGTGGGCGAGGCAAAGGGGCAGGACAAGGCAAAAGAGGTAGTAAGAGCAGCTTTGAACCACCCGCTGCTTGACGTGGATACCCAGGGAGCTACAGGATGCCTGCTTCACATTACGGGCGGACAGGACATGTCGCTGCACGAAGCCGAGCAGATAGCTTCATCGCTGACATACGAACTTGACTCACATGCTAACGTCATCTGGGGCGCAAGAGTGAAAAAGGAGTTCGAGGGCAAGGTAAGATGCATGGCTATAATGACAGGCATCCACTCTGCCCAGATAATGGGTCCGAAAAGCGAAAGCGTGCCTATTGCTGAAAGAGTAAAAATCCCTGCAGGCAAAAAGGGTTCAATAATAGACCAGATAATATGAAATGCAAAAACTCAAATAATAATTGCGTGGTGCGCATCATAACACGTGCATGGGAAGAGTTGCGTGCATGCGAATATGGCGTTTCATGCAACTATGA
>DAIDAQ010000026.1 GCA_027310535.1 Candidatus Micrarchaeaceae archaeon | reverse complement strand
CAAAGATGGACGGCTCTGGCAAGGGCGGCGGGGCCCTGAGTGCAGCAAATGCGGCCCATGCGAGAATAATGTTCATAGGCACTGGAGAGCACCTAGGTAGCATAGAGCCCTATGATCCCAGCAAACTCATCGGTCGACTTTTGGGCATGCCTGACGTTGCTTCCCTGGTGGCCTCTGTTCAGCAGGCAATAGATGAGGCCGGAGTAAAAAAAGAAGAGCTTGAAGTGACCGACCTCAATTTTGAGACGTTTTATACGCAGCTTAAGACCATGGGCAAGATGGGCTCTCTCAAGGGCATGCTTGGTATGATGGGCGCGGCTGACATGCCACAGGAGATGATAGAGCAAAACGAAGGCAAGCTTATGAAGTACAAGGTCATCATAGGGTCTATGACAAAAGAGGAGAGGGGGAATGAGCGCCTGATGCGCAATCCGGTAAGGATAATCAGGGTGGCAAAGGGCAGCGGTACGACGGAAAAGGACGTACACCAGCTGCTGAGCGACTTCAATAAGATGCGCAGGATGTTTAACACGCTGAAGAACGACCGCAACTTCATCAGAAAGTTCTCAAAGCTCATGAAATAAAATAAAAGAATAAGAACATATTATAAAAATACAAAAATAAAAAAAACAAAACGGTAACAACCGTTTATCTCTTCCTCTTTGTCGCCTTCTTGTGTGATTTCTTCTTTGCCATTTTGTCACTTTTTGTTATAAGTAACGTTATCCTGCTCACTATTAATATATTTAAGCATATGTGTAATTAGGAAAAGTAATAATTCTCAAAGTGTAAGTTAGATAAATAAATATGTAGCTCAATATCTGAAGGTGCAATGGAATATGTCGGAAGAGGAAACCCGATGGCGGTCAGCAAGGACAGAGCCCAGCAGGAACTCCAAAAAGGAGGAAAGGAAGAAGCTTTCAGCCGCGCTCGGCGACCTGCAGGATGAATACGCAAAGACGCGGTACAATAAGGCGACCAATAAGGCCCTTGGCATGCTTCGCGCAAAGATTGCAAGGGCAAAAAGGGGTCTAGAAGCGGTAGGCAAGAGGAAGGGCGGCACCGGGTTCTTTGTCAAGAAGTCCGGGGACGCCACCGTTGCGCTTGTCGGTTTTCCAAGCGCAGGGAAGTCAACCCTGATAAACCGCCTGGCAAATACCGATTCAAAGATTGCAGCCTATGCGTTCACAACAACTTCAGTGGTGCCTGGCATGATGGAATACAAGAACGCGCGGATACAGCTTTTTGACTTGCCCGGGATAATTGAGGGCGCGCACATAGGCGCCGGAGGAGGCAGGACTGTACTATCGGCTGCAAAGATGGCTGACCTGCTGGTCTTCGTCATTGATGCCATTGCGCCGGGCCAGCTCGGGATAATCCTAGATGAGCTTGGGAAGCTCAGCATATTCGTCAACCGCGTCCGGCCTGACATCCAGGTGCAGGACTCGCGCGGCCGCGGCTTCGTGCTCGAAATCAATGATTCCGGGCTTGACAAGCGCACGCTCGAGGCGATCTTCGCCGGCTTTAACCTGTTTAACTCAGCAGTAAGAATAAGGCAGCGGGTAAGCGAGGACGAGCTTATAGCGTTGCTGGGCGGCAGGTCGTGCTACCTCAGCGCAATCGTCGCGCTCAACAAAGCAGACGTCGTTGGCGGCTATGCCGGGGTTGCATCCGCGCTCTCAAGGCATTTCTCGATGGATGTCATCCCGGTAAGCGCGATGACAGGCTTCAACTCTGGTGTGCTGGTCGAGGGGATATACAAAAAACTTGGCATCATAACGGTTTACCTGCAGCCAAAGGATGGCGCGCCGCGATCGCCGATCATCGTAAAGAAAGGCTCCACGCTGCTCACCCTTGCAAACAAGATACACTCAAGGCTGGGAGAGGAGGTGAGGTACGCCTATGTCGACGGTCCCAGCGCGAAATTCAGAAACCAAAGGGTCAGCACTGCGCACGTGCTGCAAGATGGCGATGCAGTAACGTTTAAGCTCTAGTGCACCCTCAATAAATACCTTTTCTGCCAATTGGTACTGCGGTGGTCTGTTGCTGAGTGACATAATGATAAACAAGGTGTTGGGCGAGCTGTTCCCAGCGCTCACAAGCTCGCTCGACGAAACTACACTATCAAAGCAGTTCCTTTCCTCTATAATGTCGGACTTTGGGATCGAGGATGCGCAGCTGGATGATATTGTCGCAAGCAGGAAGAACGACGCCGAGGAATACACTATAAACACCAGGAAGCCTTATGTTGACAACCAGCTGAGCGAGTATTCCTCATTTCCATCCTTGATAAATTACAAGAGCATGGGATACAGGAGCTGTGCCATACTGCCAATCATCGGCAACGGCAAGGTTACCTATATACTGCGCCTGCTCTCCAAGGAGGAAAACAAATTCGGTGATGATATGCTGAGGGCAGTGCAGCTGGTCTCTGCTTTTTTCGGCTTCTCCATGCTATACAAGGCGGAAGCGGGCAAAAACGCAAGGCTTGCAGGATATTTTGATGCCGCCTTTGATTCCTCTGTGCCGCAGCTGCTTGTTTCACAGGATGGCCGGATAGTCAAAGCCAACAAGGACGCGCTTGCGGCGTTCGGCCCGGCAGCCCAAAAGGGCGAGAAAGCGGAAAGCTTGTTTGGCGTAGGTTTCGGGGCGCCTATCGCCGCTCCGCTAAATGTAGGGAGGGATATCAATGTAAATGCGAACGGCCTCCAGTCAATATACAGGGTTTCAACAAGGAAGGTCGGGGACGGGTTGCTACATGTTTCTGCTGTCAACACGACCGGCGCCGCGCTGCTAAACGCATTCCTCGGCTCACTGGAAGAAAATAGGGATATCTATCTGCTGGTCACCAAGCAGGACCTGATTATCACAAGCAGCAGCGCCAATTTCGAGGCTGTCATGAATTATCCGAACGCCGTCTCCCGCAACAAGCGGTTCAGCGATTTCCTGAAGGAATCTGACGCGCGCAACCTCGCAGGCGCGTTGCTCGAGCTGAAACACGGGCACACAACCGTACAGCTAAACCTTCTTGCCGGCGACCACATAGTGCCTATAAAAGCCCTGTTCGCGCAGCTCCCCGGCGGGTACCTGATAGTGGCGATATCCGCAGAAGCAGATGCATACGTGCACGAGGCAGAGGAGAACATCAGCAGCTTCATACAGAGCACGCAGGACGTTGCGCTAAAAGTCGACCGCCTCGGCTACATAACGGAATGCAACCTCCCTGTAGAGAGTGTGTTGGGCTACGCCAAGGACGAGCTGCTTGGGAGGGAAGCAAGGTCGCTTTACTGCGACTCGAAGAAATTTGACGAGGGCATTGCGTATGTCAGGAACGGCGGCAGGCTCGACAACTTCTATGTGGATCTGGTTAAGAAGGATTCTGCCATTGTGCCGTGCGTGCAGGCCATGCGGATGCTGCGCGGCTCGAAGGAGAACGAGGGCTATCTGATAATGCTGCGCGAGCTCGCCACTAAGAGGGAACTGGCCCATCTCCAAGCGGAGTTGAAGAAGGCGCAGTCGGCGGCAAAGACAAACGATACGGTGAGCAAGCAGAAGTCTGAGTTTATATATGACATAACGCACGAGCTCAAGACGCCGCTCACGAACATCAAGGGCTTCTCTTCATTGCTGTATGAGGGGCAGGCAGGGGAGCTGACAGACGGACAGAAGGACTACGTGAAGACCATAATAGACGAGGCAGACCGGCTTGTCCAGATAATCCAGCAGGTGCTGGACGCTGCGAAGCTGGAGGCAGAGAAAGTCAGGATGGAGTTCAAGGATATCGACCTGAAGTCCCTTGCAGACAACCCTGCAATAAAGTCGCTTGCGGAGGCGGCGCGCCAGAAAGGCCTTGAATTCAAGTGGGACGTCGATTACAATGTGCCCGGGATCGCGGCAGACCAAAATAGGCTGCTGCAGGTTTTCGTCAACCTGATCGGCAATTCCATAAAGTTCACGGAGCGCGGCAGCGTCAAGGTCAGGGCGTTCCTGAAGACAAACAGGACCGTGGAATGCGATGTTGTCGATACCGGCGCCGGCATAGCGGAAGAAGACAAGAAAAAGCTCTTCAAGAAGTTCTACCAGGCATCAAGCAAGGAGCTTACGCTGAAGGAGAATTCAGGGACAGGGTTGGGGCTCGTGATAACGCGCTCCATTGTGCGCCTGCACAAGGGGAAGATAGGATTCGAGTCAAAGCTTGGTTCAGGGAGCAAGTTCTGGTTCACGCTTCCCGTCAACAGGCAGGCAAGGAAGAGGCAGCTATGAATATTTTCCGCTGAAGCTGGCCGCGACTATTACGCTACGCATGCTTGAGGGTAGGCCAGTACTTGTGTAGTTAAGCCACAGGTAACCAGTGAACGAAGACCCCGCTTTGCCTGAAGCCAGCCCTCCGGGCCCATAGCAATAGACCCTGATCTTGGTTGCATTGTCTGTGTAAAGCGCAAGCCCGTTCTGGATTGTGCTGTCCGGATAATAGGCCGGTGCTGCGGAATACTTCAGGACATTGACGTTGCCGTATGCAGGCCTGTTACCAATGCTGTTTGCCGCGCTCGCGCATGCCGCCCCAATTATATTGAGCTGCGAGCCCGTGGCTTGCACCAGCGAGATTGTAAGCACCCCGTTCTGCGAGAGCAGGAGTGATTTGCAGGTAAAGCCTCCGGCCGTGCTGCAGTATACTGGCGCAGCCTGCGGCTGGAAGACAGAGAGCTGCAGCGCAATGTAGATGGCGATCGTGACGGTCAGGATGGTGATTCCGTAAGAGACGAGGAAGTCGATTGCCGCCTGCGCCTTTCCCCCCTTCCCCTTTGTCTGCATCCGATCATTCCGCGGCAGGGCCTTTCCCAACCCTGAGCCTTACCCCTGAGCTGTCCCTGCTTATTATTATATTTATCTGGCCTCCGCCTATCATCCTACATAGCTCGTCGTATGTGTATGACCCGATGTCATCGGTTTTGCCCTTCCTCTCCTTCAGCACCGCTTCCCTCCTGGCGATCCTGTCCTTCTTTTCAGATTCGATGAACCTGAGCGAGAGCTTGGGGAGCTGCGCAGAGTCGAATATGCTTTCTATCTCTGCGGTTGGCTTGTAGCCAAGGTCCTGCATTATGAAAGGCAAGACCGTAGAAAACTCCTCTTGCATCTCGCCTATGGCGTCGCCCACTTCCTTCTTCGCCCCAGCCACTACAAATTCGCCGCTGTTCAAAAACCCTGCAAACACCTTGTTGTTGTGTTTCTTTACCAGGTCCTGTGAAACCTGCGAGATGAGCCTGAGTATGATTATCCCTTGCGCCTCCCCAAACTTCTCCACATAGTAGTCGAGGTTAACGATCTTGAGGGCGCCGATCGTGTATTCGCTGCCCTCCTTGATGGAGCGCTCGAACTCCCTGGACAGACGCTCCTCGTCAGGCAGGTCGATAAGCGGGTCGAAGCGCTTGCCCTTCTTCCTCAGGAAGATAGTGACTAGAGCCCTCAGCTCTTTAGGGTCGAACGGCTTCTTTATGTAGTAATCTGCACCGAACTTTATGCCTTTGAACCTGTTGCTGCTCGGATCCATCGCGCTTACGATGATCACGACAGTTCCCTTCAGCGCAGGGTCTGTTTTTATTGTCTGGCAGATATCGAGCCCGTCCTTGTGCGGCAGCATAAGGTCGAGTATCACAAGGTCTGGCCTGTCCTGCCTGACCGCGGTTATCGCGTCCTTGCCGTCGTATATTTGGTCGATCTCGAACTCATTTCCGATGGAGAGCGCCATGAGCTTGTTTATGTTTTTGTCATCCTCGATTATCAGTATGCGCTTGAAGGGATTGCTTTCGAGCACGTAATACGTGAGTATCCCGCCATTGCTCCTTGAAGCTATTGCGTCCTTCCCTTCGAGCTCGCGCAGCGCCTTTTCAAGCACTACCCTTGGAACCCCCCTGCTAAAATATATGTCGGAAAGCTCATTGAACGTTATCTGCTGCCTGTCGCTTACCAGGGCCAAAACGTCATCAGCAATAGACTCCTTCTTGTCCATCCAGTCACCTAAGGTGTAAGTTGCCTTTAGAATTAATATAGCTTTGCAACCCCGTTGCTGCGGTGGCGCGCCTCCATTAAGGGTTTGACATCTACATGTCTATCGCCGGAGGGGGTTTCATAACCATTTCACCGCAGCATCCTCCAATAAGGTACGTTTTATCAGGTTCGCAGGTAGGCCGAAAACACGCGGATTGCGATCTTCTTTACACCAATACAACCC
>DAIDAQ010000005.1 GCA_027310535.1 Candidatus Micrarchaeaceae archaeon | reverse complement strand
CCCGTAATTGCATATACAGGTATGCAATTCCGCTTTGTGAAGTGCTCAGATTCACTCCTTCCATCATCCGCCCCCTCCTGCCTGTCGACCGCAACAACCACACCGATTATCTCGCAGCCAGGCGCCGACATCGTCACTTTGCCAAGCGCTAGCTCTCCGCTCTCTGCCATTGAAAAGACGCCATCCACAAGAACGGCGCGAGTGTGCTCTGCGGGACGCCAATCGCCCAAGCGGTCTCCTGCTTCTGTCACACAGAACCAACTCTTTTTGGTGAGATACCTTTTATTATAAGCATCTGCTGTCACTGAGGCAAACATCCTGCCTGCCACTGGCGTACTGCATATTGCATCAAACCCATCGTCACCTATCATCTCTTTTATGCAGCCGGCATACATGCCAGCCAACCGCACAATTCTCCCAGTGCGTACCATTGCATCCATGTCCAGCATGAAAGGGGGGCGCCGCAAGGAGCTTACAACTGACTCTGAGGTACCATCAACAGTGAAGGCCCCGGAGTTGACGAGCTCGCTCAGAAGTTCGTCCTTTGCCATTGGAAAATGTCTGCCTGCCATATATACAACGTTGATTATGAACATCCTGATATATTAATTTTGCCGGCAAGAATAACGTATGTTCTTCCGAAAGAAACTTGATCCTCCCATGAGAGTCACACTCACAGAGCTGCAACCCATGTTGAAGAAGATGTTTGACGAAAGCACGTCTGCTGTGACAGAGAGGGCGAAGAGGCAGAACAAAAGCCTGGATTCGGCATGGAGGGCATTTGAAAGTGCCTGCAGCAGCTTCTACAACCTGGGTGCAGAGCCCGACCTTGAGGACCTGCACCGAATAAAGAGAGAAGAGATAGATGCACTGAAGGCGAGCTATGTAAATGCACTGCTGGAAACGGTGGGGGAGGCAGACATTGGCGCTGATGCAAAAGAGAAAACAAGATATGAAGCCAGCATGGATGAGTTCAGGATGCACGAGACAAGGATGAAGCGCCTCCTACAGGTAAACTACAGGTTCAAACCTGTTATCATCGCATATGCAAAGCATCTTGGCGGCTTCAAGGCAGCCTCATCCGAATTGGAGAGGGGCATGGGCGAGCTCAAGCGCACCCTTGACGCCGAAGCCGGCGGATTTGCTTCTTATAGGAAGATACTGGACGACGTCAGGGAGCTGCATGCCCGCATAGAAGGCGCTGATGCGCTTGAACGGACATCAAAAATGTCGGCAGGAACAGGCAGCGCGGTGGCTGGCAGGGATGCAGAGGCCCTAAAAGGGGTGACAAAAGAGCAGGCGAGGAAGTTAGAACAACTTGCTGTGAGGCTTGCGGAGAAGAGGATGGAAATAAATATTATTGTGCAGCCACTGGAAAGGGTTGCGAAGAAATATGACCATAAAACAATGCAAAAGGAAAAGTTACATGAATATCTTCTTAACAAGGAGCTGATTATAGAAAGGCACGAGCGCTTTGCTGAGATGCTGAAAGGCTTGGAGGGCGCTGTCAGCGATGGGACTGTTGACACAAAAAACAGGGAGGCGACCATCGAAAAGATCAACAAGGCCATGGGCGGCCTCAGGGGGCTGATAGATGAAGAAAGGCGCATTGAAACAGAGAGGAAGAATGCAACCGCGGATCTGGAGGCACAACAAAGCGAGCTGAACGAAGCGCTGTCTGCGGCAAAGTCCGAGCTGGAGCGGAAGAGGAAGGCGGAGCAGCTCTCAAAGAGAGTGGCAGAGCTAGAGGCAGAGAAGCGTGATGCCAAGGAAAAGATAGAGAAGGAAGTTCTTGACACCTACGGCAAGCGCATAAGCATCATTCTCTGAGGCACGGGGCAACGTTTTTATTACTTCTGTGAGAGGCCCCAGGGAGAGTGCAGGGCGATGGCGACCAGTGCGGTGCTGCTTGGGTACAATCTATTTGACAGCGGCAATGTGAGGTATAAAGGATATGTAGAGGGGTTCGCGAAATTCGTATGCAGTAATGGGATAGGCAGGATCGTGCTCTGCGGGGGAAGAACAGATGCGGGGAGGCCATCGGTCTCTGAGGCTGCATCCATATACAAACACATTAAACCGATGCTGGGCGCGGGCGTTGATGTCATGCTGGAGGAGGAATCCCTGACGAGCTTCCAGAACATAGAACTGTCAAAAGGAATGGTGGATCTTGGTGGCAGGATCTTCCTTTTCTGCGCAAGCATCAAGCTGCCAAAGATAATCTGGTACGTCATGCATTACTGGCTAGGTATGAAGCGCACAGAGATAGTTAGCGCGATGCTGAACTACTCCAGACAATACGACAGCAGGCATCTCACCACAGAGGAGGTCGGGCGGGCGTTGGCAAAAGGCCTGACCTACAGAAACGTGACCTTCATGCCGTACGAGCTCTTTGATGTTGGGGAGTCAGGGCTCGGCAACATACTCTCAACCCTCACTGGGGTCGAGGTCTTGTACAACAGGAAGCTTTATGGCGAATTCCTCGACCACGCAAGGAGAAAGCGGGGTCTGAAGGCCCCGGAGGGGATGCTCAGCCGTAGCTGAACATTGCAGTTATGCTCTCAGACACCTCACCCCTGCCGGGGAAATAAGCCGGGACTGCCTGGTTCTGCTGGGCTGAAGAATCTGCGGCGGCTCCGCCGTTTACGATGTAAGGCCTTATAAAATAGCTGTTAACCGTTATGTTCCTCAGCCTGACTTGCAGCGGTGCCACCAGTGCCTCAGCCTGTGATGTTGCGTTTGCAAGCGCGGCCTGGAGCGCGGCAGCCCGCAGCGCGCTTATCTGGCCGGTGGAAAGCTCTGACGCGACGCTGGTGACGTACGTGCCGTTAAACGCTGAAAGGTCACCGAGAAGCGGGCTGAGCCTGCTATTATCCTCAAGGAAGATGCTTATGGTCTCAACTGCAGTGTATGTGCTCCTGTTGTAGGTCTTGTACGTGTAATACGAGGTCGTCTCTATGTCGCTCATGTTGGCGACATAAGAGGAAAGGGTCGAGTTGAGCCTTGAGAGCGAAGCTGAGAGGGCTGAGACAGACTCTGCCACTGTGTTGCCTGTCGCGTTCACCGCTATGCCGAGCTGCGCGCCGGTGGGCCTTGCCTTGACGATGCCGCTCGCAGTCACTGTTATGTAGCCCTGCGGCAGGCTTGCCTGGCTGATCCCCTGCAGGGTGACACCCTTCTGCGCGATCGGGCTCACGGCAACAGCCAAGGCCGTTATAGCGACGACAATCGCGAAACCTATCCCGATTGGGATTATCTTGTTTTTCATAAAAGCACTGGGAATTATTGCGTATCGCAGTTATTTAAACCGGGACCAAAGCGTTAGGTTTTGGTTAGCTTCTGCCTGTAATATGAAGCATCTGTTATCCCGTTCAGCAGCCTGCCGATCGCCCAAATGCTGATGTACGAAGCCACAAACACGAAGAGAAGGACGACGGCCACTGCAAACGCCTCGACCGCAAGCTGGTATAGCGCAGCTGGGCCTCCGCCGAAGAGTAGCCCGCCAGGCAGGCTGGCGTTGCCGGATGCCGCGGCAAAGACAGGCTGCGCGAAGACCGCGATCATGAGCACCCCAAACACACCGCCGACAAAATGCCCTGGGAAGAGCCCAATAGGGTCAGAGAACCACTTGACCTTGCTAATACGCGCCTCAGCGGCGATGTAGACGAACGCGCCCAGCGCGCCGATGGCTGCGGCGCCTGCGGGGCTGACAAAGCCCGCAAGTGGGGTTATCACTATAAGCCCCATCAGCACGCCGTTGGCTGCCCAGTCGAGGGTCGGCAGCCTGCGCAAGGTCAGGAACTTGACAAGCAGCGTTGTGAGGAGCGAGAACGAAGCGGAGAGGAACGTGGCAACCACTACGGCAAGCGCGCCCGTACCGAATGCCAGCACGCTTCCACCGTTGAACCCGAACCAGCCGACCCAAAGCAACAGGATCGACAGCGTAAGGAAGCCGCTGTTTATCTTTATCGGGACCTTGGGGCTGCTCTTTAACCCCATCTTCTTCTCCTCATACCAGATGCGCATCACGAGCGCGAGGCCGGCAACGCCGGCTGCAGCATGCACAACTAGGCCCCCTGCAAAATCCCTGGCGCCGAGCTTGTATAACCACCCAGTTGGGTTCCAGATCCACGCCGCGGGAAGCACCCAGATTATCGCGAAGTAGACAATCGAAAACGCCGCGAGCACACCGAGCTTGACCTTCCTTAGGGCGACGACGCTCACCAGTGCAAACGCGACGGATGCAAACGCAGCCTCAAAGAGGAAATAAGCGCTTGTGTATATGCTTGTGTTGAAATACGCAGAGGTCGTCGACCACCAGACATCCAGAAGGCCTGTGGCACCTGAAGAGAACGAGCTGAAAAGGAAGCCGGGCGCATAGAGCGGATCCCCGAAAACGCCATTGGAAGAGGGCGCAAACGCAATGTTGAACCCTATTACCCCCATCACGGCTATGGCGGTGCCGGCTATGATAATGGACTTGTAAAAGCTCCTTTCAAGCTTCTCCCCGGCCTCGCCGACCTCAAGGAATGCAACCGCAAAGGTCATTATGAAGACGAGCAGCGCGCTTACCATGACCCAGAGATTGTTCAGCATGCCTGCAGGGTCGGGTATCGGCATTGTACCAGCTCCCGGCTGTTATCGCAGCGCCCCTTTTTAACTTTTGCCTTTCGCCCCCGCTGAAAGCCCCTTTATGGATTTTATTACCTCATCGGCGTGTTTAAGTGGGATTACCTTCTCGAAGACCTTCACGACCTTACCGCCCTTTATTATGTAAGTGTTGCGCAGCGTTCCTATCCCGAAGACACCCCTGCTCCCATAAGCGTCGTAGTCCTTCATCATCTTGTTTGTCTCGTCTGAGAGGAGGAGGAACTTCAGCCTGCACTTTTCTGTGAACTTCGCATGCCTTTCCAGGCCGTCGTTACTAACCCCGACGACCTCTGCGCCAAGCGCCCTCAGCTCCCCCAGGCGCCTGTTGAAGTTGTTGGCCTCAATCGTGCAGCCCGGCGTCATATCCCTCGGATAGAAGTACAGCACAAGATACTTGCCAAAAAAATCAGCAAGCGTGTGTGTTTTCCCGTCGCTCCCCTTCAGTTTGAAGTTCGGCGCCTTGCTTCCAACCTTCACCATTTTTACACCACTACTAGTTGCAACCATCAAGCTTTTTAAGCAAAGGTAGCGCTTTGGATTTACACGAGTATATGCAATACAACATATCGGTTGGAGAGAGGCAGCAGGACGAAATGTTTGAGGCCGACAGCGGCAAACTGGAAAGACCGGCAAGATCTGCGCGACGCGCATAAATTGCAAATAGGTTGGAGAGACAGGGGGTCAATTGGCTTTGCCAACAAGGTATTGGGAGGTGCAATGCACATCCACCCTGCAGCACACGCAGGGCTGCAGAAATGAGCTGCCTGCCCTGCACGCTACAGGGACCTCAGGGCCTCTGCAGGTATGAGCTTTGATGCCCTCCATGCGGGGAGCAGGCCGGCGAGCGCTCCCATGGCTGTCGTCAGGACAACAACCTCGGCCATGAGAGCCGGGTCAAGCGCTATCTGTAGGGATGACGACCCGACACCTGAGACCGGGCTGGCGCTTAGCTGACGCGAATTGCCAGGCATGGACGCCGTCCTGCCCCCAAGGCCACCGGTGAGCAATGGTGCGCCCGCATAACTTGCAAGCCCGCCTATGCCGACGCCTATCGCGCCGCCGATGAACCCTATCACGAGCGATTCGGTGACAAAGAGCGCCATTACCTGCCTGCTTGTGAATCCAAGCGCCTTCATTACCCCGATCTCCTTTATGCGCTCAGTAACAGCAGTGAACATGGTCGTCATTATCCCCGTGAACGCAACGATAAGCGATATTCCGGCGATGCCGAAGAGCAGGGCTGAGGCACTGCTCTCAATAGATTCTATGCTGCTCAGTATGGAGGATGTTGTTATAACGCGCGCATCGCTTCCGATGATGGACTCTATCGCCGAAACTGTTGCATTGACAGAGCTTGCATTCCTAGCAACAACGAAGATGCCGCTATAGTTGTTGCTCTGCTTTATCGCAGGGCCTTCGCTCAAGGGAACGAATATGCTGGAGTCGGGATTGAAAAATATTCCCTGCCCGAATTTGCTGTAGACTCCGCGGGCCACAAATGAGTATGTCGACCTTCTGCTGCCGGAGGAACCTCCTGGTGCGATTTCGCCTCCCCGCCCAATCACAAACGCGGCGTACGAGCCTGCTGCTGACCTTGAGAGGTCAACGCTGACAACCTTCCCTGGGGTCAAATTTGCCTCGCCTGTTATGTTAGGATAGGCAACAGAATATCCGAGGATGGCTCCGGACACGCCGGAGTCTGAGCCTTCGAGTAGTGATAGGCTTGGAAGAGCCCGCTCCAAGTCTGCAAAGTTTACTGCATAGAGGCTTATGGACTCGCTCGAGTTCCCGTGGACGTTGCCGGAAAATGAGTAATAAGGCACTGCAATTGTCACATTTGGCAGCTTTTCAATCGATGCAACTGTCGTTGGCGTGAGCGCGAGCCTTCCACCAGGCGTCACGTATATTGTGGTGCTGCCAATCTTCGTGAGCTGGTTGACTATGTTGCCAGCAAAGCTGTTGGTTATCGTGAGCAGCGCAACGATCGCTGCAGGGCCTACCATTATCCCTATAACTGTAAGCACCGTGCGCAGCCGCTTGTACTTCATCGAGTTGAAGACAAGCCTTAATGTGTCATTAAGCTCCATACCATACACCATACCTGCCGGGAGAGATGCTGGGAGGGCTTGGCCCTGCCCAATCCATGCAAATCATGCTACCTGCCTTTCTTTTTTCCTCTTGAGACCCCTGCCGCGCCTCCTGTATAAGTAAACCACGGTGGCGGCCACAGCAATGCTCGCACCAATATAGTAGAGGTATGTATTAGAAGAGTTCCTGCTGTTGCGCAGTGCAAAATTGCCGCTGCCGGGTATTATGGCACCTGAGCCAGCCTGTGGGCCTGCTGATACCACATATGAGGAGCTATTCGACCTGAGGCCATTGCCCATGTCGTCTTGATACGTCGCATACAGTTTCACCCTCAAATTGGCCTGGGAGAGCGCAGTAGTATTCCTGGACGTGGCCTGCCTTCCGAGCTGCTGCTCACCAGGGGGGCGCTCCATTCCCTGCGGAACCAAAACAAGGTTGAAGGCGGTTGGCGAATCAGATAGTATTTCACCCACATAGCTGGTGTTGGACGCGATCACTGTGTTGTTATATAGAAGGTACGCGTATACCTGCGAGTAGTAGGCATTTCCGGAGCCGATGTCCAACAGGTTGCCTGACACCTGAATTCCAGTAGAGTTAAAACCTAACGGGGTCGCGGTCACATCCGAAAGCTCCACGGCAACCCTAGGGGCTACGATCACACCCATGTTGTAATTATA
>DAIDAQ010000054.1 GCA_027310535.1 Candidatus Micrarchaeaceae archaeon | reverse complement strand
CCATGATATTTTGGGGTCCCGCTTACCATCAGGGAACCATCGCCAACGTGCAGATCTACAACACCTCTCTGTCGTCAGACCAGGTGCAGTACCTCTACCAGAGAGGTATAGGAGGTGCGCCGGTATCGCTGCAGAACCTCGTCGGCTGGTGGCCCCTGAACGGCGACGCGAACGACTACTCAGGGAACAACAACAATGGCATCCCAACGAACACAATCTTCAACGGCACATGGGCAGCGGGTTATACTATACCGTGATACTCTCACGCTGCAGAGGTAACATCCACAATGCTTGCCTTGTTCTTGTACTGCTTTCTCTTTTTCATGTTTGACCAACAGTCCTTGCAGATCACGATTTTCTTCACCTTTGCGACGCGCTGCGAGCTCTTTATGCAACTGTCGCATATCTTCCTCCCGCAGTAGTTGCATGCACTGTACCTGAACAGCTCCTTCTTGCATCGTTCGCATGTTGATAGCAGAAAAACACCTTTAGCACACAAGCCTATAAACCTGAGATTCCAAACTGCCTGTGTTGCTTTCAGTGTTATGCATGAGAACTTATATTAAGACTTATGGTTGCACGCTCAACCAGGCGGACAGCGACATCATGAAGTCGCTGCTAAAGTCCAGCGGCATCGAGTCTGCGGCGAGGGCAGACGACGCTGACGTGGTCGTGCTCAATACATGCACTGTGAAGAGGCCCACAGAGCAGAGAATCCTTGACACCATAGACAGGTTGAACAAACATGGTGCAAAACTTGTAATCGCAGGATGCATGGCCGGGGCCAATCCTGATGTGGTAAGGAAGCACGCGCCCGGCGCGACAATGGTGACCACTGCCAATGTACATAGGATAGTAAGTGCAGTGATGGAAGCGCATATGGGGAGATCGGCGGTATATTCCAAGCCCTCGGCAACCGAAAAGCCCGCTTACTTGGATCCAAGCGGCGTGGTGGCGAGAGTGCCTGCCAGCGAGGGATGCATCTCGTCGTGCAGCTTCTGCGAGACCAAGTTCGCAAGGGGAAAACTGCACAGTTTCCCTGATCGAGTAATAATCAGAGCTGTGGAGAACAGCGTTAAATCCGGCGCTAAGGAGGTGCAGCTAACCTCGCAGGACATGGGTGCATATGGGGCGGACAGCGGAACAGACATAGCGGAACTGATGGGCAAGATATCACAGATCAAAGGGGACTTCAGGGTCAGGGTTGGGATGCTCAATCCGGACCATCTCGGCGGCTACATCGACAGGCTGATTGACGCCTTCAATTCCGACGGTAGATTCTACAGGTTCGTACACCTGCCTGTGCAGTCAGGCAGCGACAGCGTGCTGAAGAGTATGGGAAGAAAATGTACAGCAGGGACGTTTGCGGAATACGCCCGCAAGCTGAGACGGGGTGTCAAGGGCATCTCTATAGAGACTGACATCATAGTGGGCTACCCTACCGAGAGCGAGGGCGATTTCGACAGGACGGTCAACCTGGTAGAGGAGGCGAGGCCGGACATAACGAACGTATCGAGGTTCTGGGTTAGGCACCATGCAAGGGCCTCAAGGATGAAGCAGCTGAGTGCCGAGACAATCAAGAACAGGAGCATGGTTCTTTCTAGGAAGGTGAGAGGTCTCCAGAAAACTTTAAATTCCGCATATGTTGGAACTAACGTAAGAGCCCTCATGACAGAACGCACCGAAACATCTCTTAACGGGCGCACGGATTCCTACAAGCAGGTGGTTGTGCAGGACAGCAATGGCGCTGAGCCGGGCAGCTATATGGATTTAAGCGTTTATGCAGCATCTTGTAATGTTCTGTATTGCAGAGTGGGTTGAATGTACGGCGAAAAGATAACAGCACTCCTCAAGTCGATCAATGCGGGGTTGGGGGACAGCGTCAGGCTTACCTCAGGGAAAGTGAAGCTTGAGGGAGAGGTAATGCCCAGCACTGAGGCGAACGACCCCGACATCTTCGTGATAAAGTTGAAGAGCGGCTATAACATCGGCATAAACCCCAAGCACTATAAGGTTGAGAAGCTCAGGAAGGAGAAGATAACAGCAAAGTTCCACAAGCTGAGCATCAAGGCGAACACAGAGCTCAGCAAGGTGTCTCTGATTTACACTGGTGGCACGATAGGCAGCAGGGTTGACTATAAAACCGGAGCGGCCTATATGCTGACCAAACCAGAAGAGCTGCTCTATGAGGTGCCAGAGATCACAGATGTTGCCAACGTCTCAGTGGTGCCGCTCATGAGCATAGCCAGCGAGGACATGACATACTTGGAATGGGGGAAGATGGCAAAGGCGGCTGCAAGGGAGCTGTCAAATGGCGCGAGGGGAGTCATCATCACGCACGGCACAGACATAATGCACTATACTGCAGCAGCGATCTCGTTCATGCTGAGAAACCTGAACGCGCCAGTTGTGCTCACCGGTTCCCAGAGGAGCAGCGACAGGGGCTCGAGCGATGCATTCATGAATCTCTACTGTTCAACCAGCATAGCGGCAAGGTCAAACGTAGCTGAGGTCGGGATCTGCATGCACCACAACAGCTCAGACAGTGAATGTGCGTTCATAAGAGGGACGAAGGTGAGGAAGATGCACACGTCCAGAAGGGACGCGTTCAGGGCGATAAATGGCAGGGGGATAGCGCTGGTGAGGCGCACAGGTGAGATAGAATACAAGGGCGATTACAGGAAGATAGACAACGAAAACAGGGAGAAGCTTAGAGTGTTGGACAAGTTCAACCCAAAAGTGGCGCTCGTTAAGGTCTTCCCCAACTCTGACCCCTCGGTGCTGGAGTTCTATACCGGCAAGGGTTACACAGGGTTGATACTTGAGGGAACAGGGCTCGGCTCAGCGCCGATATCGCCGGTAGAGAAAGGGAAGAGCTGGCTGCCATATATCAAGGGCGCGATCGACAATGGGGCGATAGTCGGCATGACGTCGCAATGCCTTTACGGGAGAGTGCATCCGAATGTCTACAGGAACCTGCGCCTCCTTAGCTCTGCCGGCGTTGTCTATTGCGAGGACATGACACCCGAGACCGCATACGTGAAGCTCGGCTGGCTCCTCGGCAACTATAACAAAGAGGAAGCGAAGGCGCTGCTTAAAAGGAACATGGCTGGAGAGATAAGCGAGCGTACAGACTATGATGCATTTCTGGTGTGACTATGGATGATGCAGAATACAGGAAACTGGGGTTCAAGTGCGGCCTGGAAATCCACCAGCGGCTTGACACAAATGGCAAGCTGTTCTGCTCATGCTCCACAGAACAGGACGGCAAGAGCATCGGCAAGGTATATAGGATGCAAAGGGCTGTTGCCGGTGAACTAGGAAACATTGACATGTCAGCGCAGTTCGAGGAGAGCAAGAAGCGCCTCTTTGAGTATAATCTATTCAGGGGCTCGACCTGCCTTGTAGACATAGACGAGGAACCACCCCATTCTTTGGACATCGAGGCTCTTAAGATAGCGCTCTCGCTAGCGCATGCCATGGGGATGAACACGCTAGATGAGATCGAGCCCATGCGCAAGGGCGTAATCGACGGCAGCGACACAAGCGCATTCCAGCGCACTATGCTCATTGGCTTTGACGGCTCCATAAGCGCCAATGGGCACCACATTGCAATACCATCGCTCTGCTTGGAGGAGGAATCGGCAGGCATCGAGAAGGACTACGGCACTGAAGTAGCCTACAACATAGATAGGCTTGGCATACCTCTCATTGAAATAGCAACCTCGGCGGATATTCCAAACCCTGAGGCTGCCAAGGAGGTTGCCCTCTATCTTGGCACCTTGCTAAGGCTCACTGGGAAGGTGAAGCGCGGCCTAGGCACCATAAGGCAGGACGTAAACGTCTCAATAGGGGACGGGGCGAGGGTTGAGCTCAAAGGGCTCCAGGATGTCTCTATGCTTGACAAGTTTGTCGAGAATGAAGTGAAAAGGCAGAGGGAACTGGCAGAGATTGCCGTGCTGCTGAAAAAGGCAGGGGCAAAGGTTGGCAAGGCAACAAATGCCACAAACGTCTTCGCCAATACGAAAGTGCAGATAATAAAATCAAAGCTGGATAATGGGGGGAAATGCCTTGCATTCGCGTTGCCGGGGTTTGCAGGGCTCCTCGGAAGGGAGATAAACCCGAACAGGAGGCTGGGCAGCGAGATCAGCGACTATGCAAAGACAGTTGGCGCGGGCGGGATAATCCACAGCGACGAGAACATTTGGTCGTATGGCTTTACGGAGAGCGAATTGAAAGAGCTGCGCAAGACCCTAGGCTCAAGAGAGGACGACCCGTTTATACTTATAGCGGAGAAGGCGGGTATTGCTGAGAACGCAATAGAGAAGGCTAGGCTAAGGGCCATCCAAGCTATAGAAGGTGTGCCTGTTGAGACAAGGGTCGCAGTGAATGACTCATCGTGCACCTCAAGGTTTACAAGGCCGCTGCCTGGTGGCTCAAGAATGTACCCAGAGACAGATGTCAAGCCTATATTGGTGGACGAGAACATGCTAAAGGCGGCTGCGCTGGCCGCACCAGACCTCGAACGCGAAACCGAAGCTCTGAAGGTCCAGCTGAAGGACGAAGACCTCGTGAGGAGGATGCTGAAATCGCCTCGACTACAGCTTTACAAGAGCATAACCGGCAAGACAAAAGCAGACAAGAGACTGGTCGCCAATATCATTCTCCAAAAGTTCACAGAACTTAGCAGGGACAGCTATCCTGTCGATGGTATAAAAGAGGAGCGGTTGGTCGAGCTGTTTACGCTCTATGATTCTGGCAAGATAACTAAGCAAGCCATAGACGAGATTCTGAAGAGAGTTTCAAAGGAGGATGGCGGTGTGGGTGCTATAGTCAGAGAGCTGGACCTCGGAAAGATAACTGGCCCAAAGCTCTCGGCTCTGGTCGCACAGATCAAGAAGGAGATAAAAAAGGGGGATGCCGACTCGGTAAAGAGCGCAGTCATGATGAGGCACAGGCTGAATATTGATGGAGAAGAGCTCAACAGCCTGCTCTGACGCTGAAGCCGTTTAAATATCTTCCATATGCATTACTAACTTGTGCGATCGTAGTCTAGCCTGGTTAGGACTTTGCCCCTCCAAGTAACTTCTTAGAAAGAAGTCCCATCAAGAAGGAAAGGCAAAAACCCGGGTTCAAATCCCGGCGATCGCATAAGATTCCAAGGAGGAGAGAAAGGCTCTGATGGAGGCGATGCTCGATGTAGCGAGGGACCCTGACTTCCAGAGGGACATGCTGGGGTATACGAGGAAGAGGAAGGGCGAGTCATGCCGGACAGGAAGGCCCGTTCAAGACGTGAATAAATGAAAATCCAAGTGAAAGAGTCCGACATAGAGGGCTTTGGAGTATTTGCAGGAGAAGACATCAGGAAGGGTGCGTTAATCTATACCATGCGCGGCATGAAAGTGTCCATTCCCAACCTAAAAGCAAAATATGAGTCCGGAAAGATAAGGATAGATGACCCGTTCCAGATATCCGACAGGACGTATCTCATTCTGGAGAAGCCGGGAATATACTTCAATCATTCGTGCAACCCGAACGCAGGAATACATGGGACGAGAAGGTTGATTGCACGCAGGGATATTCATAGGGGTGAAGAGATAACCTATGATTATTCGACAACCGAATGGACAGACGACAAGGCATGGGGGATAGACTGGTACAGACTGTGGAGGATACCATGCAGATGTGGGTCGAGGAACTGCAGGAAAACGATAAGGATGTTCCCCACACTGCCGAGATCGGTCCAGATGGGATATTTCAGGGAAAGGATGCTGCCGGATTTCATCATGAAGAAGATGGAGAAGAGCACGAAGAGAGAAAAAGGCGAATGACATAGACCATGTTGCTCCGGAAATTCAGATGATGCAGCAGGAGAGGAAGTACCTCTCGGCCAGCACCTTAGCGAGACTCGGCGATCGTAAACGACACCAATAGGTGTAGCAAGCATGCTGGAAGGGGCAATTGCTTACACTCTGTTACTTGTTTACCCCTCTGTTCTGAGGTGTTTGCCCAGCTTGCTTTTATCTGCCGTCGATGTGCCTTCTTCCTCTTCACCGGCATATGCCAATATTGCAATAGGAATGGCATCAGCCTTGGGCGCTCCATACAATTTCAACGTTATGTAGCCTGGGCTTTCAAGACATACTGGCAACCCCTCCTCAGCAGCAATGATAGCCGAAGGGAAAATCCTCAACCTTTCATGCCATTCGGCAAAATTCCATTCGCCTTCTACCTCCTCCGGCATTCTTATACTGGTCTTTATATCGACGTTGCTCCTCAAATGGCGATCGACATAGTAGTCACCAGGCTTCATATCTTCGAGCATTTCTGAGCCGACGAAAGCCTCGCTCGGCTCTCTTCCTGCGAGGTACTCTCTTACAAAGTACTTATCTAAGACGAACTGCATAAAAGGGACTATCTTATAGTTTTTAGATTTCACTACGCTGGCGGCTCCATCCCAGAAGATGCATACTCAGGACTCAATGAAACTTGTTCATTACTTTTCATCCGACTCATAACCATATAAGC
>DAIDAQ010000029.1 GCA_027310535.1 Candidatus Micrarchaeaceae archaeon | reverse complement strand
CTTTAATAGGTAGCTCAGGAAGGTTGAGTATTCCTGGTATATGGGAAGCAGGTGCTTCTTCCAGTCCTTCTGATTGAGCAGGAAGTGCTGTATTCTGTCCGTCTCGGTGAAGCACACAAAGACCAGGTCGTAAGCCTCCCCACTGTCTAGCATGTCTCTCGTTATACCTGACCTGCTCCTGACGCTCCTTGCAAAGTGCTTTACAGCCACGTCCACCGGCATCTTTCCCGACTTTATATCGGCTTCTATGTTCGGCTCCCCGCGGAAGTTATACCTTGCCATTAACCTCCTGAGCTTCGGGCTGTTTGTCTTCGCCGGCAGCGGAAATCCGGTAATTATATCCACGTTCTCTATTCCATTAACATTGGTCTCTTCTGCCGGGGTTATTACCAGGGATCTCTTTCCCTCGTCTGATAATGTTTTCCAGAAGGGAGGTACATCCAACGAATCGTAAAGCACAATGTCCGGCGTGTAATCCCTTTTCATTACAAAAAAATCCGGCACTCCATGGACGCTCGGTTCAGTTCCAGTATATATCGCGGACCAGGCAGGGCCGGTCATCGGCGGTAAGGTGGATTCTGACTCTGCAATTTTCCCGCCATCAAAAATCCTATTGAATGCCTCCATGCCTGCCTCCCGCCGCAGCTCTTTAAGTATCCACATAGGAACAGAATCAAACCCTATAAAGTACAGCCTTCTCACACAATCATTCCGCCCAATAGTAAGTGCAAAGTCAGGTGTAGCCGAGTGCCTTCAGCTTCTCGGCTATCTTGTCAACGGCCTTTCCGCTCTTCATCAGCGCAACCTCAGATCCTGTCTCCCTAAGTATATATGTCACATAATCCGAGACCGATGAGAAGCTCGTGCCATTTATCTTGCCTTGTATCCTCTCGAAGATCGGAGTAGGTATTGTTATTGTGGTATATTTTCTCTTTCCAGAAGGCTTGCCTGCCATGTATTCACCTATGGAACTGTGCAGGCAATCTATATAATGATATGTCATTACATGCAATGGCAAGATGTGGCATACTGTAGTATTTATATACTCATATGTTATAACATGTAATGACAAGATGTGATAGCATGAATAAATCTGATAAGGAATTCATGAGGGAGAACAAACTGGAGGGCAAGTTCACGAAGGAGAGGACCGACAGGTGCCTTAAGCTCATGGAGCCGGGGATACGCAAGCTGGTTGCCCTGCCGCTGGGCAAAAAAATAAAGAAGTCGCAGGAGATCATTAAGGAATGTTTTAGGAGGTACAAGAACGTGGGTATAGGGTTCAGCGGAGGGGCCGATAGCGAAGTCGTGTTGCACCTGACGCTCCCGTTAAAACACGATGTACCGATAGTCTTCGTCGACACGAGGTACGAATTCAAAGAGACCCCTATATTCGTTGAGGAACTTAGAGAAAAATGGAACTTTGAAAACTTCCTCGCCGTGCGGGCGGAGAAGGACCGCGCGGAGGAGTTCAGGCAAAGATACGGGAAGGGAACGCCTGCATTCACGATAGCGTTCAACAACTACCACAAGATCTCCCCTATGCTCAGGGCCATAGACCTGCTGAAGCTAGATGCCTTCATAGCGGGTATACGCGGTGTTGAGCACGAGGAGCGCGCGAAGGAATCCTTCTACTCCCCAAGGAAGAATCCGGATCATGTGCGCGTCCACCCGATGCTGTTCTGGACAAGGGATGACGTCAAGGAGTACCTTAAGAGGAACAACCTGAAAGTCAACCCGCTGTATGCGAAGGGCTATACCTCATTGGGGTCTACGCTCGATACGACTCCGAACAAGGACCCGAACGCACACGAACGCGCCGGCAGGGGGATAGTACGTGAGACTGTCATGAAGAAGCTTAGGGCCCTCGGATACAACTGAATAAGGCATGGCTGAAGCAGGCGGGCTTTTCCCCTTTATTCTGCCCTCCTCACTTTTACCCCCTCCTTTGTGTCAATGAGCTCAAGCCCGAAGCCCTCTTTCAGCCTCCTCCTTATCTCATCGGCAGCCTTGAAGTCTTTTTTTGCCCTTAGCAACTCTCTTTCCTGCACCAACTTGCTTGCTTCTGCGGGTATCTCTGTATTTTCGAGTGCGTTCTCGAAGCCAAGCCCCAGTATGTTCCTGTCGATTTCAAGCAGCACGGCAATGGCAAACATGGCCTCCTCCTTCGTCATGCTCCCTTCACCAATCCTTTTAGCCGCCATACTTATTATCTCGTGTAAGTCTGTGAAGGCCTCTGGAGTCCCAAGGTCGTTGTTTAGTTTGTCGTAGAAGCCGACCTTCAGTTCATCCACCCTATTGCTGAACTCCCCTTCTGCAGCTCCCTCCCTGTTCACTCCATTCAGGTTGTTGATCACAGAATATATCTTCTTGAGCGTCTTCTCGGCTCCGCCCAGCGCCTCAAAGGTGAAGTTCAGCTCGCTCCTGTAGTGGCTGCTGAGCACCAGATATCTATACGAAAGCGGTGAGAAGCCCTTATTGATCAGGTCCTGCAATGTATATACATTGCCTATCGACTTCGACATCTTCTTGCCGTCCACCTTCATGAACCTGTTGTGCAGCCAGTAATTGACAAACTTCTCGCCGGTCGCTGCTTCAGATTGGGCGATCTCGTTCGTGTGATGCGTCGGTATATGATCTACGCCACCGCAGTGGATGTCGAAGTGGTTGCCAAGGTATTTCATTCCTATCTCACTGCACTCGATGTGCCAGCCTGGAAAGCCCCTCCCGTACTTCGAATCCCATATCATTTCAGCCTCTCCTGCCTTTGCGAGCCTCCAGACCGCAAAGTCTGTCGGGTTTCGCATCCCCTTTGGTCTCTCCACTCTCGCCCCTGCCTTTATTGATTCCTTTAGGGTCTCGAAGTCCATGCCGGTGAGTCCCCCGTAACCTTCGAACCTCGAAGTGTCGAAGTACATACCGTCGTCAAGTTTGTAGAGGTAGCCCTTTCTGTCCAGTACGTCTATCAGCTTCAGTATGCCCTCAATTTCATCAGACGCGTTTCTAGTAACTTCTGGGGGTACTATGTTGAGCCGCTTTTCGTCCTCAAGGAACTGCTTCGTGTAAAACTCGGCGACCTCCTTGAGAGACTTGTGTTCCTTCAATGCCGTGGACCTGACCTTATCCTCCCCAAAGTCCATGTCACCGAAGAGATGGCCCACATCGGTTATATTTTCGACATGTCTGACAGTATAACCGTCATGTATGAGCGTGCGTTTGAGGAGGTCCCAGGTAATATAAGGCTTCATGTTGCCTATATGCGCATAGCTGTAGACTGTAGGCCGCAGGTGTATAGACCCACCACACCATCCTTGATAGGCTCGAATTCCTCAACTCTCCTGTTAAGAGTATTGTAAAGCAGCACATCTGCACCTGGTTGCTCTTTATAAGGCTCGAAGAGGATTAATAAGTGTTCCCTGCTTCCTCCCCGGCTCACCCCGCGCCGATGGTTCATTTGGCTTATGGATGTGTAGCCCGTACCCTAGTGCCCCCCACATCCTCCTCCGCACGCGCAGCCCTCCCCTACCCTGCCTGCCACCTCCGTATGGTGACCCCCACATCCACAAACTCCACCACACGAGCCTGACTCCATATCGGCTTTGATGTGCTCTGCGGCTTGTACGCTCTCTTCCTTGGTTGTATGGGCAGGGTGGACGCCTGGCGCAAAATTTTCTGCGCCGCCAGCAGCCCTGCTGTTTTTGCTTCTACCCTTCTTCCCAAATGCCGAGAGCTTTGCCATTATTGCACTTATACCAAGCATGCCATTCACAGCTAGGAAATGAGGATTCACATTTAAATATGTTGCCCGTCAGATAAAGTATGGAGAGTTAGCAAATGCAGCAGCCCTATTCCTGCTGGAGCTGTTTGTATGGGAGCTTATGACCGCATCAAGGATTCATTCATAGAAGGTTACAAGGGCCGTTCAGAGCAGTACCAGGGCAGGCTGCTGGAATGGCGGTCAGGACAGCCTATAGTCAGGGTCGGGAAGCCAACCAACATAGCAAGGGCGAGGGAGCTGGGCTATAAGGCAAAGCAGGGGATAATAATTGCGAGGGCCAAGGTGCGCGGCGGCAAGAAGAAAAGGCGCCACTTTGACGGAGGAAGGAAGCCGTCGAAGACCGGAAGGTTCTACTCGAGGGCGAAGTCCCTGCAGGCGATCGCAGAAGAGAGGGCAGCCAGGAGGTTCAGCAATTACGAGGTCCTTAGCTCATACTTTGTGGGCAGGTCTGGCTCAGACGCGTTCTTTGAGGTAATTATGGCAGATCCTAGGAATCCCTCAATAAAGAATGACAGGGCTTACAGGGGCGCCGCACGGAGGGGCAGGGCATTCAGGGGTCTGACAAAGCAGGGAAGAAAATACAGAGGGCGAGCATGATATACTCCGCAGCGATACGCATTGCAAAGAAGTCAGGCCTCAGGTACTTGGTGCTCATGTCCGGCAGGCCGCGCTCCAAAAGGAGCACAATAAAGATCAGGGAGGCAGGCGGTGCGGTCTCGATATCCATCAACGCCAAAGATCTTGCAGCGCTGCACGCGAGCATAAACTCTGTGATGCGCGATATCAAGGTTATCCATGCTGCTGCCTCTGTCTCCATCCAGCAAAAGCGCAAAACGTAAACACTTATAAACCTGCAGATTATAAGACTACAGAAAACAGGGTCTTCTGCTCTTCATAATGAAGTGCTTTTCATGACCAGAGGTTCACGCCAGTATTGGCCACATAGACGCGCAGCGAGGCTGCTTCCGAGGGTGCGCTCGCTCCAGACAGGGAAAGGGGAGCCGAGGCTGGGTGGAATGGTGGCATACAAGGCGGGGATGTCGACCGCACTTATGGTAGACGACTCTGAATCCCCATCAAAGCAGCAAGAGGTGAGCAGGGCATGCACCGTGCTGGACGTGCCAACAACAGAGTTCTATGGCATCAGGTTTTACAAGAACGGTAGCATCACAGGCTACAGGTCTTCTGCAGCAGAAGTATGCCACAAAGCAACGGCCCAGAAGCTGAAGATCTCCCCGGTGGCATGCGAGGACAAGCTCGGCAGCCTCATGGGGCGGCTCGGTGAATACACCGACATATCTGCACTTCTTGTCGCGCATCCCAAGTCCGCCGGTGCAGAGCAGAATAAGTTTGAAAGGTTCGAAGTGCAGATAATAGGCAAGACGCTCGATGAGAAATTCAGCTTTGCATCGCAGAATCTTGGTAAAGAGGTAAGACCTGAGATGGTCTTCAAGCAGGGAGAGTACATAGATGTTTCATCAATAACAAAAGGGAAGGGCTGGCAGGGGATAATAAAGAGATATGGTGCGGCGAGGCTCTCCCACAAGGCTACGCAGAAGATCAGGCATATAGGGACGCATGGGGATTTCGGCGGTGCGAAGGTCATGTACACTGTCCCACAGCCTGGGCAGATGGGCTTCAACTACCGCACAGAAAGGAACAAGCGCATACTCAGGATAGGTGGCAGGGACGCCGCAGGCTCGATCAACAAGCCCTCAGGGTTCAAAAACTACGGGAACGTCAAGGGCAATTATGTGATCGTCGAGGGCTCCATTCCTGGCCCCGCCCGCAGGCTTGTCAGGATAAGGCTGAACTCCAGCAGGCTCAATGCCAAGGGCATCAAGCAGCCGAAGGTTCTGGGCATCGGGTGAAATCATGCAGGTTTATGAGATCGACGGCAGCAAGAAGAAGGAGATCGGGGTTCCAGATGCCTTTTCAGCAGAGGTAAAGCCCGAGCTGATCAGAAGGGCTGCCATAGCCGAGAACACGATGACCCTGCAGCCGCAGGGGCACTATGTGCTCGCCGGGATGCAGACGACAGCAAGGTACTACGGTGCGATGAATTCTTACAGGACAGGAAGGCACATGGGGGTCGCGATAAGGCCAAGGGAAAAGCTCGGAGGCGGCCGACAGGGTAAGGTGAAGAGAATACCATCTGCGGTGAAGGGCAAGAGGGCGCATCCGCACATGGTAGAGAAGACGATAATTGAGAGGATGAACAAGCGCGAGTACCAGGCCGCCCTGCTCGGCGCAATCGCTGCATCGGCAGGTGCAAGCATTATCGTTGACGACAAGATCGAAGGCATAAAGAAAACGAAGGAGATGGTAAAGACGCTCGGCTACCTGAACCTCGGGAAGGAGCTGGAGGAGGGCAGGAGGAAGAGGCTTAGCAGCGGCCTGCGCAGGGTTTCAAGGGCTAGGCACTACAAGAAATCGCTTCTTCTAGTGGTAAACAAGGGAGGTCACGCGGTCTCCGCAGCTAGAAATATACCTGGCATCGATGCCTGCACGCTAGAAGGGATAACTGTCAGCATGCTGGCCCCAGGGGGAAAGGCAGGGAGGAAGGTCCTCTGGAGCGAGTCTGTTATAGGCAACATCATGAGCGTTGTCAGCTCAATGTCGCTCGGCACACAGGCTAAATATCTTAAGGCGAGATAAATGGGAGTGCTAAAATACCCTGTGGCCACGGAAAAAGCGGTAGGGATGGTTGACAAGATGAACACTATCATCTACGTTGCAGACTTCAGGGCGGGTAAGGCAGAGATAAAGAAGGAGTTCGAGAGGCTTTTCGGCGTGAAGGTCGAGCGGATCAACACCGTGAACATGCCAACCAACTTGAAGAAGGCGTTCATAAAGCTCAAGCAGCCCTACAAGGCGAGCGACATTGCGATCAAGTTGAAGTTAGTGTGAGGTAATCAGATGGGGAAGAAACTCAGGCAGCAGAGGCGCGGAAAGGGAAGCAACATTTACAGGAAGCTGCCGCACACCTTCGACGCAAACGTCAAGTACCAAACAAGCAGGACGAGCAGGGCGGTTGGTGAGGTTACAGGCTTCTTCAACTCTACAGGGCACACCGCCCCGATAATGTCTGTAGCCTACGATAATCTCTCCCAATCCACGTTGCTAGCGCCGGAAGGCATAAGTGAGGGTGCCAAGGTCTACATAGGATACAAG
>DAIDAQ010000018.1 GCA_027310535.1 Candidatus Micrarchaeaceae archaeon | reverse complement strand
GAGCTCGCCTGCGCCTTCGTCTTTGCAAGCTCGAGGTCCCCCTTTTCCATCGCCTCCCGCCACGCGCTGTGCGCCTCCTCCCTCCTCCTCAGCCTGGCTGCGAGCGCCTTCTGTTTGAGCACTGATGGTATCCCGTCGAAGACGTAGACGGGCCTGAGTCCGTGCTCGAGCAGGTCTATGGTCCTGTAGAATAGGCCGGAGAGGTGGCTCGTTACGTTGCCGTTGCTGTCCATCAACGGCGTGCCATCGGGCTGCCTGATAGTCGCTATGAACTGGTAAAGCACGTTGTATGCGTCTATCGCGATTATCCTGCCGGATAGCTCGTCGAGCGTGATGCCCCTCTTCGAGGCAAGCTTGCTCAAGTCGACTGCCATGCGTGTACCCGGGTTAATGCAGCGCCTATTCCTCCGATCGCGTCCTGCTTCGTCGAGTCTTCGCCTGGGCCTGCCAGCGGCCTCAAGCCCTGCTCCTCAACCGGCATGCAGCAGCGCAAGAATTTTGTTGCCCCCATAGTCGTTACCTTGCCCTTAATTGATGAACTCCCCAAGCGTTGCGCTGTCTTTCCTTCCGCTGCTCCGTCTCTCTTCGGTAATCTCGGCGCGCTCCTCGAGCTTTATGTTCAGCGCCTTCTCGAGCTTCTTGGTGAGCGCCTCGTTCGGGAGCGTCTCCTCCTTTTCCACCCTAGCAAGCAGCGACTCCTTCTCATTTATCATCTCAGCCACGACTTTGAGTGGAAGCCTTAGGGCCTCCCTTGCCTTCCTTATCTTTACCCCATAGTTGTCCACGATCTCTATCTCTTCAGCGCGCTTTTGCCTGGCCGCTGCCTGCGCCTTACCACTCTTCGCAGCCCGGTCGCCCTCCCTATAGACAATGCGCTTGCCCTTTGCGCATGAGGAGCAGACGCGCAGCTCCACCCCATCGACGCTTATCCCGTACGCCGCATCTATACGGCTCCCGCAGAGTTCGCAGTCCTCCATTGCCACCACTTATATTAATACGCTTGCAAGGATAATAAATGTTTGTGCCATGGGCTGCGCTGCACTGCAGCTTTTGCCAAGCCCGGCGGCCCACTCCCATTAAGCAATAATAATATGTACGTTGCTAAATCAATCTCCATGATGGTGAGTGTAAATGGGAGCGGCAAAGCAAAAAGCAAAAGCGGGGGCGGGGAAGTGGGGGCACCACGCCGCCATCACAGCCGCGGCCTTTACAGCTGAAATACTCGCGCTCGCTGCCCTTTACCTAAACCCTTTGCTTGGCACCCTGTGGCAGTGGCTGTTCGCTCTGGTCTCTATTATCGCCGTGGGTGTGCTCATAAAGTCAGCCAACGCCCTGCAGGGATGGGGGTTCCTCTACCTGGTAGGGAGCAGGAGGGGGCTTGCCTCGATAGACAGCCTATCAAGGAGGTGGGGCTGGTTTTGGAATGAGCTCTCGGTCTGGGGGCTTGTCCTGGGTTTTGGGCTGCTCAGCTACCCACTCTTCAGGAAGCAGATAAACCCCAGGCAGTATGCGTTCGGGATCGCCAGCCTCGTGGCGATAATGTTCTTCGTGCTGCCCCTCATCGCCTATGCAGTCCCGTTCATAAACATACCGCAATTGCAGGCTGCTGCCCAGGGAGGCGCAGGCCCACAGGGCACCAGCTACCTCCCGCTGGTCTTCGGGGCGATATCATTGGTCGGCGGGTTCGCGGCCTATGTCCTGCTGGCGCTGCTCTACAATGCCGGTTCAATCGTGTACGGCATTGCGGGGTTTGTTATCAGCGTCTCTGGCGGCCGCCCGCAGCCATCCCTCCTTACACAATCGCTGCCCGGGGTAGCCCCGATAATACCAGGCATCGACATCCCGCTGGTAGCTGGAATAATAGCGCTCGCGCTGCTTCTGGTTGTGCATGAGACTTCGCACGGCCTCCTCGCGCGCCGCGCAAAAGTAAGACTTAAGTCCATTGGCCTGCTCGTCATGGGGGTCATACCGGTCGGCGCGTTCGTCGAGCCGGATGACAGGCAGGTTGCAAGGCTCAGCGGGGAGAAGCAGACAAAGATCTTCTCAGCGGGCATCTCTGCGAACTTCCTCGCAATGGTTGTCTTTGCGCTCCTGATGGCCCTCTTCCTCTACTTTGTCCTTCCTGGCATATTAAGCCCAGCGAGGGTCATTGTCACCGGCACGCTCAAGGGCTATCCTGCGTACGGTGCAATACCGGTCGGCGCCCAGGTGCTTTCGTGGAACGGCCGCAACATATCAACCCTGCAGGACTTCAGGGGCGCTGCAAACAGCGAGCAGCCGAACTCCATGGTGCGCATCGTGACCTCCAACGGCACATTCACGCTGAAGGCCGTTGCAGCCAACTCGACCCGCGGCGTGGTAGGGGTGGAGGTCGGCGAGGTGCAGGGCCTCCGCAGAGGCAGCTACCCATCATTCGCATACTTCCTGTACACGCTCTTCGCCCTCTCCTTCATGCTCAACTTCCTCGTCGCTGTTGTAAACCTTCTTCCGCTCCCTGGCTTTGACGGATGGCGTATTTACCAGACGAATGTGAGGAGCAGGAAAGTGTTAAAAGTCCTGACTGCGATCGTTGCAATAAGCCTGCTGATAAACGTCTTCCAGTGGGTCTTTTACATATAGGGATGCGGATGGATGAATACTATTTTATTGATAACCTGCTCTGGATAGGCCATGCCAGCTTCTTGATAAACGTCGTTGGTAAACGGCTCTTCATCGACCCGTTCATGATACCTGACAGCCTCGGGATAAAGGCGGACTACATACTGGTGACGCATGCACATTACGACCATTGCAGCGAGGCTGACATCAGGAAGATATCAAAGCAGGGCACGAAAATAATCGCGGCGCCGCAATGCCTGGAAGGATATGGCTCGGTCGTGAGGTCAGGGCCCGGGTTCAAGCAGGCGTTCGATGGGATAAGCGTCGAGGCGATACCTGCATACAACACCAGGGAGGAGAGGCTTAAGTTCCATCCCAGGAGCAACGGCTGGGTAGGCTACAAGCTGAAAGTGGGCTCTGACACGCTCTACCACGCCGGCGACACAGACTACATAGGGGAGATGGACGGGCTCGGCGTTGACGTTGCGCTTATACCGATGGGCGGGACTTACACGATGGATGTGGATGAGGCGGTGAGGGCAGCTAGCGCGATAGGTGCACCGATCACGGTGCCTATGCACTACAAGCGCCTGCTCGGCGGCAGCTCCCAGGCTGCAGAGCAGAAGTTCGGAAGGGAGGTGAAAGGCGGCCTTATAATGACAGAGATGCAGCCTGCCAAAAATGGCTAGCCTTTCAGACCAGTGCGTTCAGTTCCTTTGCGATGCTGAGCAGCCTTTCAGGGGCCAGCGTAAATACCCTCACACCGCTGTTGCCGATGCGTGCCGAGATCTCCCTTGCCCTCACCTTGCTTATGCCCAGGCCCGCGCGCGCGTCGGTTATTGCATTCCTCAGCCTCTTCTTCTTGTGCCCCATGAGCAGACTTATCGTGCGTATGTCCTCGTCCCAAACGTTGTTTTCTTTCGGCGCCAGATGAATCACCACAGAATCGACCTTTGGCCTTGGGCGGAAGCAGGAGGCAGGGACGCTCCTTACCCTTTCTGCGCTAAAGGAGAGCGAAACCAGCACGCTCAGCTTCGAGTAATTGCCGCTTCCCGCCTCGGCAAGCATGTGCTCGGCAAACTCCTTCTGCAGGCAGAGCAGCGCCTCCATCCGGTTCCCGATGAGCCAGGTGATTGTGCTGCTCGACATGCTGTACGGTATGTTTGATATCAGTATGTTCCCCCTGATGTTCTTTGGGTCCAGCTTGAAGAAATCGGCGTTGACCAGGGCAAGGTTCGGTTCCCGCTCGCCATATGCGTTGTAGAGGGAGCTGTCTATCTCCACGGCCGTGACATGCGCGGCGCGTTTGCAGAGCTCATGCGTCAGAATCCCCTTTCCCGGGCCTATCTCTACTGCCTCCCTGCCCCTCCCGAACTCTGATTCTGCGACCGCGACCTCCCTGCAGGTCAGGAAGTTCTGGCCGAGCCTTTTCCAGCGTGCGCGCATGCAATGCACAACAAGATTTTTAATAACAAACTCCTATTAGCTTTTGGGTTATATGCAAAACCAAAGTGCCGTAGAATTCCTGACCACCTATTCGTTCGTCTTCATAGTGATAGTCGCCTCTTTCGTTCTGCTCGCAATACTTTCGGTGGCACCAAAAAGCGTCTTCCCTTCGCGATGCACCTTTTACAGCGGTTTCAGCTGCATCGACGCCGGCTACACGCCAAACTCGATAAGCTCAAAAAGCGTCCTGTACCTACTCTTGATAGATGAGACGCCTGGCGTGATCAACATCACGTCGTTCAACGCGGTGGTCAGCCTCTCGGCAAGCACGTCAGGCTCGTGCAGCAAGCAGACGAATGGCATAGTCACCCAGGGAATGTACGTCTACTGCGCCGCTAACGTCCCGGTGGTGGCATCGGTAGGCGGCGCCTATACCGGCACGTTATCGATCTCCGCGAACTACTGCACAAGCCTTAGCAGCAGCATCCCGTGCAAGGGTCCGTCTCTGTATTCATATGCGGGATCCTTTAGCGTGCAGGCCTCCGCCGTCCAGCCTGCATTCACAACCACGACGGTGCCGACATCCACCTCCATGACAACGACAACGGTCTGAGCATCAATTTTTATTCCTGCATGGAGAAATAGACAGTGCGCAGGATGCCCCAGTAGCTCAGTGGCAGAGCGCCTGCATGGTAACAAACTTTTGGGGAAAAGTTTGATCATAACAGGCCATAAAGCAGGAGGCCGTGGGTTCAACTCCCACCTGGGGCTTTACCTCTGCAGAGGCTGAACCTAACCATAACCTAACGCTCTCTCCCACTATTTTATGCTTTTGTTCCAATAACTAACCGATACCATGAGCAAGATGCTTGAGACGAAGAGGGAGATTCTCTCAAGGCTGAAGGAAGAGAGGAGAACCGTCACGCAGCTGAGCGAGGAGCTCGGCCTCTCGAAGGCTACAGTCAGCCAGCACCTCTCCGAGCTGAGGGCGGCCGGTGCAGTGGAAGAGGATGACAACCAATACTTCAGGAGGCTGAAGTATTTCAGGATCAAGGAGGGCGCAGCGAAGCAGGTGTGGAGCCTGAATAGGGCGCTTGTTGCGTTAGCAGTAATAGCAGTCATAGTAGCGATCTATGCCGCCACGCTCTTCTCCATCAGCCCTCCTGGAGCGCCGCCGGCTTATGTCACTGGTAGCAATGTGAACAGCACTGTGGTGGCCCCTGAGGTAAGGACGGCAGGTGCCGCCGCATGCCCGAACCTGCCATATTACAGCATAGCGAATTCAACCGTGTTGACGGATATATTCAGAGGCATAGCCGCCGGCTCGCCGTGCTATCTGGGTTACCTGAACGCTACATCGTCTACTATAATGGTAGGCAGCGGCGTGAAGTACACGGCATACAATGGCACCGTGAGCGTGCCGTCGCTGAACTATACATATTCGTTAAACCAGTCGCAGCGCGGCAAACTGGAATCAGAGCAGAACAGGCCGTACTGCTGGACCTACTCGGCGCTGGCAGCGTTCGGGATAACTGACCAGAACCCACCAGCGCGCTGCACGCCCAGCATATACAACTGAGTGCCTACGCCCTGTGCCTGCGCGGGCCCCTCCTGTCCCTGTTCCTTGCGTCGTTTCTGGGCGGGAAGCGCCTGTATCCGCCCCCATACCTCATACCGTATCCTCTGTCATGCCCCCCCCGGCCCGGTTCGCGGGCCGAGCCGCCGCCGAACCCTCCAAACCTCCTGCGCAGAGGCAGCTCGATGTTCCTGTACTTGTCATAGTTTATATTCAGCTCCTGCAGTGTTATGTTCGCCTGATGCTCTATCGTGCGCATGAGCTCCTTCTCCTCGCTGCCGATGAATGTCAGCGCCTTCCCCTCCTTGCCCATCCTCGCCGATCTTCCCACCCTGTTGACGTAGTTCTGCACGTCCTCCGGGGCGTCGAAGTTGATGATGTCTGTTATATCCTGGATGTCCAGGCCCCTCGCGGCGACATTGGTAGCTATAAGCAGCCGCGCGCCGCTCCTGAACCTATCCATCGAGCGCTCCCTCTTTGCCTGGGACAAACCCCCGTGGAGCAGTATCGCCTCTATGCCATTGCCCCTTAAAACGCTGTGTATCAGCTCTGACTCCCTCTGCGTGTTTGCGAAGATTATGCACTTCTTCGGCGAATAAGCATTTATGTACCCGAGCAGCGCAGCGAACTTCATCTTCCCGTAGACGAGCATGTAGTTGTGTGCTATCGTGTTTACTACTATCTCCTCCTCCTTCCCAACAATTATCCTGGCGTGGTCAGGCTTCATGTACTGCTTTGCTATCTCGCCTATCTGGTGTGGTATAACGGCAGAGAACAGGAGTGTCTGCCTCTCCTGTGGTATCGTAGTCAGTATCTCTCTTATATCGTTCTCGAACCCCATGTCAAGCATCCGGTCTGCCTCGTCTAGCACAACGAATCTGACGCCCTGGAGGTCCAGCGCGCCCCTGCTCATCAGGTCTATCATCCTGCCAGGCGTTCCCACTACGATGTTGACTCCGCTTGCCAGCTGTTCCATCTGCACGTTTATCGATGCGCCGCCGTACACAACGGTGGTGCGGATGTGTATTCCCTTACCCAGCTGCGATGCGACGCTGCCTACCTGTATCGCCAGTTCCCTTGTCGGGACTATCACGACAGCTACCACGTCATGGGACTTCTCGAGCCTCTGGAAGACGGGTATCAGGAAGGCGAGTGTCTTGCCCGTCCCTGTCTTCGACCTCACTATCACATCCCTGCCTTCGAGTATTGGTAGCATCGCCTGCTGCTGCACCTCTGTCAGCGTGGTTATGCCCATCCTGCCCAACGATTCTATTAGTTCTGCCTTTAGCGGCAGCTCTGTTATGTTCACTATATCACTTCCGAACAAGAGGAAAAGCAACTTTGTCCCTTTCTTTCCAAGAAGAACAGAAAACCGCGACTTTTCTCTCGCTATACTAAACAGCAGACTATCTGTTGCTTAAGTATATAAGGCTATCTCCCGTCTAGGAAGAGGTTCAGCCTCCTGTCAACCCGTGCGATCAGGGTGTTTGACCTCGGTACGCATTTGAACTCAACCCTTCCAAAGCACGAGCTGAGCCCCCTCAGCTCCCCGTTCAGCTGCTTCATCTGTATTGATTTTACCTTGTAACTGCCGTTCATCTGGTTGACCAGCAGCTGGCTGTCAGAGAAGACCGTTATCTCGGAATCGGCCGGAGCATTTTCCTTGCACCACCTGAGCGCTGCTATTGCAGCCATGTACTCTGCATAGTTATTTGTTCTAGTTCCGTTGTAAAAGGCGTCCTCTTTCAACACCCTCTCCCTGGAATATATGGAATAGCCTGATGCGCTACTGCCAGGGTTTCCCCTCGACGCACCGTCAGTGTAAATCCTTATCTGCATGCTAAGGCTTAGGGGCTTGATAGGCTAAAAGCCTTTACTTCCGATAACGCGGGAGTTCCAGTTCTTTTCTCACGATACGAGGGGGTGGCGGGCCGCAGCCGTAACGCTCGATGCGCAGGCCTTGAATGCCAAACCTCTAATAAGCCGCTCCTGCTCACAAATAAAAGCTTTGCCTGCGTGTTGCTACTGATTGGATGCTATTCAGGGATGTGGCCGGATGCTACGAGAAGCTTGAGGGAATCTCGTCGCGCCTGGAGATGATGGGGCTGCTCTCACAGCTCTTCAAGGGCGCAGGCAAAGGGGAGATCAGGGCCCTAGTCTACATGACGCAGGGCATCCTGGCACCGAACTTCGAGGGTGTCGAGTTCGGGGTTGCTGAAAAAATGCTCGAGGAGGCAATAGCAATAGCTACAGGGCACACGAAGGACGAAGTAAAGTCATTGTACGAGAAACGCGGCGACATGGGAGCTGCGGCCTTCGAGCTGAGGAAGGGCAGCAAGCTGAGGTGCATGTCAGAGGATGAACTTTCGATAGGCGATGTTTACGGCAGGATGCTCAAGGTTGCCCGTACTTCAGGGCAGGGGAGCAAGGATGCTAAGATAAAGATGCTCGCCGCGGTGCTAGCATCGGCATCGCCGCCTGAGGCGAAATATCTCGCCAGGTACCCAATAGGTCAGCTGAGGCTAGGCGTCGGGGATTCAACAATACTTGAGGCGCTCTCCATCTCGATGACCGGCGGCAGAGAAGCGAAGAAGGAGCTTGAAAACGCATACAACCTCTGCAGCGACCTCGGAGAGGTCGGCGAGGTGCTTGCAAAGAGTGGGATCAGCTCAATAAAGAGCTTTAGCATTGCCCTATTCAAGCCGATAAGGCCCGCACTGGCGGAAAGGCTCCCTACTGCTGAGGAGATACTGGAGAAGATGGGAGGCAGGTGCGCGGTGGAACAGAAGTACGACGGCTTCAGATGCCAGGTGCACAAGGACGGCAAAAAGGTGAGGATATATTCAAGGAACCTTGAAGAGACTACAGGGATGTATCCGGACATAGTAGGGTACGTGCACTCCGGGATAAAGGCGGAGGGGATTATCTTCGAGGGTGAGGCGCTTGCGTTCAACGAGTCCACAGGTGAATTTCTGCCGTTCCAGGAGACTATTCAGAGGAAAAGAAAGCACGGCATCGAGGAGAAGGCGGCAGAGCTCCCGCTGCACCTCTTCGCCTTTGACCTTATGTACCTGAACGGGAAGGATTACATGATGGAGCCGTATGAGAAGAGGCGCTCAGCCTTGGAAGCCGCAGTGAAAGGTGCGAAGGGGATAAGCCCGACGGCAAGGATAATTGCAGACGCGCCAAGGGAGCTTGAGGGCTTCTTTGAGGAGAGCATAGAGAACGGGCTGGAGGGCGTGGTGGCAAAGGACCTGAGCGCCCCATACATAGCGGGAGCGAGGGAATTCTCGTGGATAAAGATGAAGCGGAGCTACAAGGGCCAGCTCTCTGACACCGTCGACCTTGTCATTGTCGGGTATTTCCTGGGGAGGGGTAGCCGGGCGGCGTTCAGATTCGGCGGGCTCCTGTGCGCGGTCTACGACAGAGTAAAGGACAGGTTTGAGACCATATCAAAGATAGGCACAGGTTTTACAGAGGCAAACATGGAGGCGTTCAGGCAGCTGCTCGACAAGTCGGTTGTTAGGGCGAAGCCCGCAAGGCTTGAATCAGAGATAACACCCGACTTCTGGGTCGAGCCGAGGTACGTGGTTACGGTAAGGGCTGATGAGATAACGAAATCTCCGATGCACACCTGCGGCAGGCAGAGGGACGAGGAAGGGAACGAGACAGGCTATGCGCTCAGGTTCCCGAGGATCGTCGGCGACGGCTTCGTGAGGAAGGACAAAGGTGCCGCCGATGCCACGACAACAAAAGAGATAATAGAGATGTACAGGCAGCAGAAGCGCATCGGGCTGAGATAGCATGGCCTGCAGGGCGCGCCAATAAGGTTTATTCCTTTATTACCCCATCCATCGTCCTTGCAAGCCTTGTGACTGTCTTTACAACCTCCTTCATCTTTGGGTTTAGCTTGTAGCCAAGCCCGTAGCCCTTCTCCGTCCTTATGTGCGTGGGCTGTATCACGTTCATCTCAAGGGAGAGTTCCCTCAGCGTGATGATAAGCGTCTTCCGTGTGAACCTCTTCTCCAGGAGGGCATAGAGCTCCCTTGTGGTCCTAGGCGATTTCTTGAAAAGCGTATCCATTACAGCAAAATTCGGCCGACTGAGCACCTTCCTGAGGTTCCATATCTCGTCCTTTTCTGTCTCTCCTTTTGGCATAACCTAGTTGTGGCTCTTAATCTTTATATATGTTGTTATAGCGCGCTGGGGCGCCAGCCAGTCTGGTGCGCTCCCTCATCCTGGGGCATGCCTGCAGATAGCAAAGTATAAATAGATTACATAAGTAAATATATAGATACTTAAGTAATCAAATAGGCCGATGGATATGCTGCTTTCAAAGCTTCGCGCAGGGAGGGAAATACCAGGGGAAGGGCTGCAGCTCTCCTTCAGAATAACCGGAGAGCTTCCCGAAGATAAAGATGGCGGGAGTTGCAGGTTCTTTGTTGCGGGAAGGAGGGGTGATGGCAGTGCGGTGTATACTGCCAGTCGCAGCCTTTCCGGTGCCGAAGAGGCAGAGGTCGAGGGTGCAAAAAGCGCTGTCGTCGAAGCCCTCCGGCTTTCTGGGGGGAAAACAATCGCCGAGGCTTACAATGCAGCTATGGAGCTCCTAAGCAAGGGTGGGAAACCAGGTGTGGAGTTCCTGGCATACGTGACAGCGCACGACACTGCCGGCTTTGGCCCGTTCTCCATGCTGATGGAGGACAAGGAGAACATCGAGGAGATAATCATCAACAGGCCATGCTCTCCAATAATCGTTTACCACTCGAGGCTGGGCTTCTGCAGGACCAATCTCGCTTTCAGGAGTGAGCAGGCGATGAGGTCTGCGCTGAACAGGTTGGTTGCAGATGCAGAGAGGGAGCTCAGCTCGCAGACCCCCATAATAGACGCCCAGCTCGCAGACGGGTCAAGGGTGCATGCACAATCAAGGCCATATTCAACCAACGGCGCAGCGGTCTCGATCAGGCTGCGCAGCAGGGGAAGGGTGGGGGTCGGGCAGCTGCTTGAGGGAGGGACCTTTACAGGCGACACACTGGCCTACCTATGGATGGCTGTGGACTGCGGGATGAATATTGTCGTTTCGGGCGCCCCTGCTTCCGGGAAGACCTCCCTTTTGCTTTCCCTCCTGTCTCTGCTGCCGCGTTATGAAAGGATCGTGGTTGTCGAGGAAGACGCAAGCGAGCTGAGCATGGGAGACAACTTCGCCAACTCTGTCAACCTGCAGGGCAGGACTCACCTGCTGTCAAAGGCAGGCCTACGCGACCAGGTGATGAACGCGCTGCACGTAAGGCCTGATAGAATCGTTATCGGGGAGCTGCGCGGAGCAGAAGCAAGGGACGTTTTCTCTGCAGGAAACCTCGGGATGCCGTTCATGACCACGATGCACAGCAACTGCGACGGCGCCAGCCTACTTGGAAGGCTGTCGTCAAAACCGATGGAGGTTGAGCCGCAGGCGCTTTCCGCGCTGGATCTTGCCGTATTCATGCGCAAGGACGGCACTTCAAGGAGGATAGACAGCATTTGCGAGTACAGCTGGGCAGTGCGGGACAACATCGACATAAAGGCGTGCGACCAGGACGGCTGTGTTAAGAGCAGGCTGGACATCGGCGCGTTGAAGGCCGGCGCGCAGGGATCGAAGGTACTGGCAAGGTTTTCCCGCCTGAGGATGGTAAGCATGCAGAAAGCGGTCGCTGAGCTCAGGAAGCGCTCTAAGTACGTGTCGGCAATGCCCGCCGGCGCGGATGCAGCTTCATATGTGCAGGCATACGGCCTTTGAATGGACGACAACATATTTCTGGAGAAGATGCATTGCTCAGCCGTCTCTGCGCCGACGTCCTACGCGGCTGTGAGCCGAGCACTTTCGATGGAGTCGCAATGCGCCCTCCGCAGCATAGTCCTGACTGCCAGTGGCGATATTGCGCTCGGAGTGCCGGCAGGCCGCGCCTTTGCGAACGCCATCCGCGCGTCGCATCTCAAGAACGGGCGGAAGGGCGGGCTGATCGGCGCGGTCTCTGGCTGCGGAGACGCGCGGGCGGCGATGCTGGCTATATACGGCGAGGTGATGGATGCAGACAGGCTAAGGATGGAGCTAGGTTTCGGAGCAGTTCAGAAATACATGACGCTAGCGCTGCTCTCAGGAGTGATATTGCCGTCGCTCGCGCTCTTCGGGTTCATCGGCTATTCAATGCTCTACAACTCAGCTGAGGGTTTCATCCTCTTTTCCGGCATGCTTGTCTTTGCATTCCCCATGGCCTATGCGCTTCTGCGCAGGAAAATGGGTGAGGTTTATGGATAGCGGCTCCCTTGCCATTACGGCTGCCTTTGTTTCCTCCGCGGCGCTCTCGTTCCTCCAGCCGTACCTTGCCCTCCCGCTGCTGGCCGCTGCATTTTTCGTCTACGCCTCGAGGAGGAAGAGATCTGAGAGAGCGCGTATGAAAGCCGAGCGGGAGGCGCTCGAGTTCCTTGGCAGGCTGTCCAAAGGCAGTGCAGTGCCGTTTGCGAGGAGGGCGGAGGAGGCTGCTGCTGGCCTGTCTCTCGAGAAGCAGGTCATGGGCATTGTGGGGCAGATGCAGCTTTACCATGGTGGCAGGGCGCCTTCCTATGAATGCGGCACGGAATGCCTCTCCGGGACTATGCTAATCGTGAATGACGCAATAGTGAACGGCATTGAGGTTGGCGTGCAGCTGGAGGCACTGCTATCGCACTATCAGTACATTAATGAGCTGAGGCTCAAGCATGTCGGCGCGGTTTCGAACGCGCTCTCGCTGATGGAGGCAGGCAACTCTATCTTCTTCCCGATGTTTGCAGGGATCAGCGGGAGGATAGCAGCGGCAACCGCTGCGGCCTCGGCAGCCCAGCAAACGCTGCCATTCACCTTTGTGATAGTCTCCTTCATCGCTATAATGGGCTCCGTCTCCGGGTATTTCCAGAAGGCAGAGAGGCTTGCCGGTGCCGCTTCTGCTGCCTCTGCCGGCATTGTCGTGTTCAATATTGTGGGTGCGCTCGGCTCACTGATCTTATGACGCTAGGTGATTTTATGAAACAGGATAAGAAAGAGAAGAAGGCGCAGAGCTCGATAGAGTACATAATGATGCTCTCTGCGGTGAGCATCATAATCGTCATAGCTCTGACGATGCTCGTGCAGCTGAAGGGCACAGCGGCTGGGCAGTTTTTCAACGGCAGCAACACGCTTGCGCAGAAGCTGAACTCACAGCTCAATAACCTGAGCACGCTGGTGAAATAAGATGGGTGCAATGAGAGTGCAGCTCTCGCTTGAGCTACTGGTCTACATCGCAATGGCTGCAGCATCGCTCGTTGCCTCGCTTTCGCTCTTCCTGCCGTATTACTCAGGGCTCCAGGCGAAGGCATATGCAGCGTGGTTCCAGGGCTTCGTTGCCTCTGTCAACTACGCGATAGGCTATTCTGCATCGGCCTTCGCCGTGCAGGTGCCGCAGGGGCTGTGCAATTCCACGGTTTCGGGAGGCAGGATAAAAAGCGCATACGGGACCTTCCAGCTTTACGGTAATGTCGTGTTCTCTCCGGGCCTGTGCAATGATACCGGGAAGACCGTAATCCTGCACGTTGCAAGAATCCCCGGTGGCTACACAGTTGGTTAGCACATGAAGACGCAAATTACGCTGCTGATGTTGGTCTACCTTGCTTCGGCGTTGTCGCTGCTCCTGCTTGTTTCCTGGGCGTACATCTCTTTCCAGAAGCAGCCGGAGGCCGCCGGCCTGCCAGCCACCGCGCTGTACAATGAGGCAAGCGCTGCCGTAGGCAGCCTCTCTGCGCTAGTGAGGTGAAGTGTGTGAAAGCCATGCTGATAGGACTCGACCTGCTTGTCGCATTGCTGGTGGTTTCCATAGCATTGCTTGCATACACCGGCCAATACATCAGGGACCAGAGGGTGCTCGCGGCCTCTTTCTACAGATCGGCGAACGCGCTGCTGGCAGATTCGCTCTTCCAATCCTCGCTATACCCTGCCTACATGACCGGTAGGCTTGCAAAGAATGCCCAGCCAGCCGCCTCGAACAGCGTACCTAGGCTTGTAATGGCCGATGCCGGGCTTGGCAATTGGGGTGCACCATGATGAAAGCCCAGGGCAGCATAGAGTTCATTCTGCTGCTTGTAGGTGTAACAGCGTTTTCGGTATTGGTTGTGTCGATATACCTGAGATTCACATCGAGCGAAGCAGGCGTTTTTGCAGCCCTCTCATCCCCCGCCGCAGCGGATGCAGGCACAGGCAGCGCAGCAGGCAGGCCGTACCTGTCGCTCTATATGCCATCGGAATCGTATGTGGGCCAGCTGGCGCATGCGTATCTCGTCGCATACCTTCCTGATGGCTATAATGTCTCAAACGTGAGCATTGGCGAATCCGGGCTCAATGTTCTGCCATTAAGCTATCTCTCTGAAGCATCGCCTGTAATAGCGTCAATACCTATACTTCCGTCAAGGGGTGGCATCAATTCGATGACTGTTTCGTTGAGAATCTCCAACTCGAGCTCTGCGGCCGAGCTGGAGTCTATTGGAACAACGTTCACATCCAATTTGAGCGGCCCTGCTTACCAGCCACCCAGAGTGCAGAGCGCCTATGCATACATTGATAGGGAAAACGAATCCCTGGTATACGGCCTCTCAAGGCCACAAAACACAAGCGTGGTTCTGGCCGGGTCAAGCTGCACTCGCCGGGATGCTAGAGGCACCCTTTACGGCATCCGGGAGCAGTGCGGGGACGCCTCGTGGCAGGTGCGGGCGTATGATGGCTACTGCTATACCATGTATGGCGCCACGCGAACCTACTGCTATTACTCCAGACCATCGGGTAAGTCAACTCAAATGATAGACTACGCCTATGAACCGAGTTACAACATCTCTGTCAAGACCAGCGTCTTGAACTACAGTATGGTTGCAAGCCTGTCCTCTTCCCGTACTGCATCCCAGCTGCTTCTTGGCAACACGGTAGCCGGAACAGCGGAAGTCTCCGGCAATGTCATTGCGTACGGCACTAATCCCTCGCAGGATTTTATAGCTATCGGTGCATCCAATGGCCTTCTGCTTGCAAACATGAGCTACTACTCAGCATTGCAGCAGTACCTGGGGAATCTAGCCGGGATCCTGTCGTTCTACAATAATACAGAGATAGAAGGCCCGCAGCTTTCAAGCATAAACGCCTCGCTCTACACATATGACTCATATGTCAACTCATCAGATTACCCTGAAGCTGCGTCACCATGCTATCTTGGTGCATCAGGAAGCCTCGTCTGCCCGCCGCTCCAAGAATTCATCTATCCCAATATAACAGAACAGCTTGGCTTAGGCTTCAGCATCAACACTTCAGTCTATGCCGACGGTTCAAGGATAACGATCAGATGATCTCATGGCCACTATCATAATAGAGGCTGCGCTCAGCGTTGCGATACTGGCATCCTCTTCTGCTGTCCTGTCCTATGCCTTCTCCTCCGTGTCGCTCCCGTACCGCCTCTCGCTTTCGCTCAGCGATGGGGTGTACGACATCTTCAGCGCTCTCCTTTACAACAGCACGTACGGCACCTGTGCGGGCGCGCTCAACCGCCAATGCCTGGCCCTGATGCTCGAACGCTACAGTGTCGAGTACAATGCGGCTTATGCAGCGCTATCATATGGTGGCGCGGAAGTAAAGGTTGGCGAAGTCTCTGCCTGCTCGTTCTCAAAGGCATTCTGCCTCCCGTTTGGTCGTAACGGCACGGCAGAGCTGATGTGCATCACACTTTGTGGTTGAGTGGCTTCGTTCGGCATGCTTGTTGTCGCTGCGGTTGTCGCATCCTCCGTTTCCCTCTACTCAATCGGCAGCATCGCGGCACAGTACCAGAGGCTTGCATCCCTGTATTCGTCTTACTCGGCGTCGCAGGAGATCATGCTCGTGAACCAGTACGCCGCCAGAGCAAACTACGCACCAGGCTACATTGGACTGCTGGCGCAGGCCCTTAGAGTCGACGGCTTATCTGTTGTTGAAACTGACGGCTCTCTCATCGTTTATGAAGGCTGGAATGCCTATGTCATAGGCAGATATACCTGATATAGCAGCGGTCCAAAACACAAAAGCTAAATGTATAGGGGGAGAGATAAGCCTGCGGCCTTAGTGGTGTAACGGCTTGCACAGGAGACTGTGGATCTCCTAGACCGGGTCCGACTCCCGGCTAAGGCCTGTCTTGCAGAGGTACTACCCCCTATTCGTATCAGTGGTACACTGGAGCTTCATGCATAAGTCAAATTGGGGGTGCAAATACAGTAGCATACACTACGAGTCCAACCTCAACAACCACATATTACTATAAGGTGACAGATTCTGCACCGCCTCCAACAACTGCCTGTTCAGGTGGCATAACAGTCTCTGTCAATCCAGCACCACAATCAATAAAATGGACAATAACAAACTCAACAGTAGACATAGGTCAATGGGAACAAGTCAATTCAGTCATAATAGGAGGCACTTCAACATTCACATACAATGACGTAATCTACGATTCAGGGAATACATTATAGCTTTCCGTGAAAGTTCCACAACTATTTTTGCACAGAAAGCAGTGCCTCTATAGGCGCCATTGTTGCGACACTCCTAACTTCGTCGCATGTCATCGTGTCAGTGAAACGACCGATGACATGTCCTATC
>DAIDAQ010000012.1 GCA_027310535.1 Candidatus Micrarchaeaceae archaeon | reverse complement strand
CCCTTGGACTGAGTGACAGGCATAAGATCGCCGCTCTATCTTCGCTTAAAAACAATAGCATCTTGAAAATTTATAGCTTCCCGTGAAGGTTCCACAACTACTTTTGCATGGAAAGAGGATTAGCTGAAGTTGCTGAACTTCATTGGGATGCTATAATTGTATTGACCCGAAGGCAGCTGCCGTTAATGCGGCGGCTCTGCTATATTTGGATATCCAGTGCGCACAGCACATAAAAGAACTTGAGACTTCCGTATTGACGGGAGTGAAGGTTTATAGTCTGTCAAGCCCCTGCTGTGCAGTCACGCAAAGTTCGGCAGGTGTGTCTGCTTTATGTTTGTGGATGTCTTCCAATACTTCCGCACGTACTGGCTGAGCTCTGCGTTCCTGTGGTTGGCCTTCACCGCACCGATGGTCTTTGAATCAGAGGGGTAGCCAGACCCTAGATCTATTTTCAGCAGCCTGCTCAGCCGCTCAACCTCGTGGTCCCTGTGTATCTTGGCTATTATGCTGGCCGCGGAAACCACTGGGTATCTTGAATCCGCCTTGTGCTCTGCAACGATGCGTATGGGCTTCGCCCCGTCCCTTCCCCTCCTTGACTTTATCCCTGGTATGGAAGTCTGGGAGTAGGAGAGTGCTTTTATCCTTACCCCAAACTTCTCGGCAACAACATCCGGAGAATCTATGTAGAAGGTGCTCACCCCTTTTGTCTCGTCAAGCAGCATGGCGAAGTGCTTCGCCTCTAGGGTGTTTATCGACACGCCAGCCTTCATCGCCTCGTTTATCTCGCTTGCTGATATGGCGCTGACCCTGACGTCCTCTGCGACGTCCATGATAGAGCCGTAGAGTTGCTCCCTCCTCTTCTTTGGCAGCAACTTCGAGTCCCTCACTCCCATCTCAGGGAGCTTATGCATGAGGCTCTTCTTGACAGAGACAACGGCAACAACAAGTGGACCAACAAACGCTCCCCTGCCAGCTTCGTCGCCGCCGCAGATGATCATCCAAACACGTGGCTACATGTTCTTCGTGTCAACCATAATATAGTCAGCTACCGCAGTAACTGCAGAATACGGGACCTTAAGCTCCCCACCATCCCCAACAAGCTTCTTTGCAAGCGTGCTGTCGGCGCTGGGCTCCACGATCACGGAGTTGATCCTGCCTGTGACCTGGCTTATCTCAACATTGACGAGCCTTCCGATATCGTATCCGCTCGTGCTCACTACCTTCTTTCCCATGAGTTCCTTGGCTATTATGAACTTTACCATTTTCTCACCTTTTGGGCACAGATATGATTGCAAACATAAATTAATTAATATTCTCTATGCGCTCTATTTATTGGTTTGTATGCTGAAGAGCATGTTTTTGATGCAAAAGCAGGCAAAGATCCTTGTTGCGCTGAAAGACGGTGCGCAGAGCTGGCACATCTCAAGCCTCGCAAAAGCAGCCGGGACGACGTATGTGCATACCTGCAATTTCCTCCTTGAGTGCGAGAGGAAGGGGATCGTCCAGAGCGAAAAGCACGGCAGGATGAAGAGCATCAGGCTCACGGACAGGGGTGCGCAGCTGGCCGAGCTGGTCGCAGGCATCTACCTTTATATGGATATAGACCAGCAGCACGCGAGCCATGCCGGGACGGATGCAAGCGCCGCAAAGGAGAAACCCGAAGAGAGGGAAAGGGAGAAAGACAAGGAGCGTGAGAGGAAACCGTAGCTCAGCCCACCTTGAGCACTACGTGCTTTTTGACGGCGTTCATCACATGCCCATAATCCCTATAATGCGCTATTGCTGTAACTGAAAGGGTGTACTCCCCTTTGTCTGCATCAATGCTGTTCCTCAGGCTGAAGGAGAGCTCTTTTTCCTCGGAAGGGGCAAGCTCCCCGAGCCTTATCTCCCTTTCTTTTGCCAGCCCGATCTCTTCGAACCCTATCTTGTTTGGCAGTTCAACAACAAGGGACGTGAGCAGCACATCGTTTGTTGCATTCTTAAGCCTTATCGACATTGTCGTTGTGCTCTTCTTGCCTGTGTAGAGCCTGTATGGCATGAACTCGGTGGAGACGACGTAAGGCACCCTTTTGGTCAGATCCTTGCTCGAGTCGCGCTTCCCGAAAAGGTCAAACAACGCCATGCGATCAACTTTCCCTGCTGAGCTTCTCGTAACAAAGATATATATTTTTTGACATACAAACAGAGCAATCATAGAGAACGCGAGTTGGGGCTGGTTGGGGCCCTGGCGGTTATGAGATGCCGATAAAGCACAATCTGACCAGATATGATGTCTTGAGCGGCCAGATGCAGAAGGTCGCGTGCAAGGACGAGCATGTATACACGGCTGAGGACAGGATGCTCAGGGACATGGCGACAATAATTGCGGCCTTTTCTTCTGGATCCTCCTGGAGGACCCACAGGGAGCTGACCACTGGCGGGTGCGCGGACTTTTCCTCACCAGAGGTAAAGGAGGAGTATGCGGTTGCGAAGGTTCAGAAATGGAAGGGGGTATCACCATTCGACATAAGTGAGCTGGCGCAGAAAGGGGTCTCGCAGTTCAAGTTCGAGAGATGGCTATACTACAATGTTGATGGAGCAAGGCACGAGAGTTACAAGAAGGCGTGGGCCAAGATCAACGAGATGGTGGGGAGGGACATAGGGATGGAGGAGCTGAGCAGGACAAGGTAAAATTGAGCACTTGATTACAAAGGGCTGTATATAGCTACACACCCTACCTAGAATTGGTTTATAAGCTTTTCATGGCAGTTGCTTGCGGGGTGCGGCGATGGCGGCCATATATGTCATAAAAAGGAACGGCGCAAGGGCGGATTTTGACGGTAAAAAGGTGGCGAGCGCGCTGAAGCGCGCGTTTATGGATGTTTATCCCTCCAAGCCTGAGGAGGCGCTGTCGAAGTCGGCCGGAATAGTTGCCAGCATGGTGGTTGAGAGGGTCGACAGGCTTGGAAGAGAGGAAGTAAGCATAGAGGACATACAGAACATCACTGAGACGACGCTCATGGAATTCGACCAGCAGGTCGCAAAGGCTTACATACTCTACAGGAACAAGCGCGCAGAGATAAGGGTGTTTAAGGCTTCGCTCGGGGTACAGGACGACGAGCTTAAGATGCCGCTCAACTCGCTCACCGTGCTCTCTGCCAGATACCTAAAGAAGGACGAGAGCGGCAGGGTCATCGAGACGCCAAAACAGCTCTTCTACAGGGTTTCGAACGCGATAGCAGAGCCAGAAAGGGGATATGGCAAGAGCGAGGTCGAGGTCGCCAAGATAGCGCTTGACTTCTACAGCGCCATGACAAACTTCGAGTTTATGCCAAACTCGCCGACACTGATGAACGCAGGAACAGAGCTGGGGCAGCTCAGCGCCTGTTTCGTGCTGCCAGTGGGTGACTCGATAGAGGAGATATTCGACGCTCTTAAGTATGCGGCTGTGATCCATAAGTCAGGCGGGGGCACGGGCTTTGCGTTTTCGAGGCTCAGACCATCCAACGACATCGTAAAGGGCAGCAACGGCGTTTCCTCTGGGCCGATATCCTTCATGAGGATCTTCAACTCTGCCACTGAGGAGATAAAACAGGGTGGCAAAAGGCGCGGCGCCAACATGGGCATACTCAGGATAGACCACCCTGACGTACTCAACTTCATAATGTCGAAGGACGTCGAGGGCGCAGTACGCAACTTCAACATCTCTGTCGCGGTTACAGACGCATTCATGAAGGCACTGTCGAACGATGGGGAATATGAGCTCATCAATCCGCGGAGCAAGAGGGCCGTAGGGAAGCTCAACGCAAGGGCTGTCTGGAACCTCATTGTCACAATGGCGTGGAAGACTGGCGACCCGGGGCTTATTTTCATAGATAGGATAAACGCAAGCTATGCAAACCCGGTGCCGAAGCGCGGCCCGATCGAATCTACAAACCCGTGCATCAGCGGAGATACTATGATAAGCACTGCTGCCGGGCTGTATCGAGCAGATGAACTAGCGAGCATGCGGATGCCCAACTTACTACTTGTAGACAAGAGATTTGGGACTGAAGAGAGACAGCTCTCTTCGCCTGTTCTTATGACAGGAGTAAAGCCAGTTGTTAGGCTCTCGACAAAGGAGGGGTTCGGTCTCAAATTGACAAAAGACCACAAGGTATACAGCGAAGAGAGGGGCTGGGTCGAGTCCGCGATGCTCCGAAAAGGGGAGAAGATAAGGATTGCCAGCACGGCAAGTGGCTTTGGAAAAGAAGGCAATACAGCAGAAGGTAGGGTGCTTGGGTGGCTCACCGGCAACGGCCACATAAACAATGGCCCTGGGAATGATAGGGCATTGCTATCCTTCTACAACGATGATATGGTTCTTGCAGAACAGTTCGACAGGGATGTCAACAGCATCATAAGGCCGCCAGTTTCTAAGAACCATGCCAATGGGGCAGGTGTGGTGGTCGTGCAGGACAGAATGGTTAAAACTATCACATCAGAGAGACTGAAGGAGTTCGCCATTGAATGGGGCCTCAGGGAAGAAAAATTAATTGTGCCAGATAAGGTATTCAGAGGGTCGGAAGAGCTGCAACGCGGGTTCCTGCAGGCGTTGTTCGAAGCGGATGGGACATTAAATGCGTCACAAAATGGTTCGGCGAGCGTGAGACTGACATCTGCCAGTGGTCGTCTGCTTAGGGATGTACAGCTGCTGCTGCTCAATTTTGGCATATATAGCAAAATTTACCGAAACAGGAAGAGAGATGGAATAAGACTGCTTCCTGGGTCCGATAGGGGGTCAAAAGCATATAAAATACAGTCTTACCATGACCTCACCATAACAGGAACATCGCTTGGAATGTTTGGGATGAGGATAGGCTTTCTTTCAGAGAGGAAAGTTACAAAGCTATCGACAACCATAAACAGCTATACGGGAGGCCAGTATAAAACAGATTGGACAGCTACCATATCCTCTGTGGAGAGTTGCGGGGTCGAATGCGTTTTCGACCTTACCGAGCCGGTCACACATTCATTCGTGGCAAACGGGGTTGTCATCGCAAACTGCGGAGAGCAGCCTTTGTACCCATATGACTCATGCAACCTCGGCTCAATCAACCTTGCAAAGATGGTCAAGCGTGACGGCGACCACTACGAGGTGGACTGGGACAAGCTTGAAAGGACGGTGAGGCTGGGTGTCAGGTTCCTGGACAATGTGATCGATGCAAACAAGTACCCGATAAAGCAGATAGACGACGTATCACATGCAATAAGGAGGATAGGACTCGGCATAATGGGATGGGCGGACATGCTGATAAAGCTTGGCATAGTCTACAACAGCAACGAGGCGCTTCTGCTTGCCGAGAGGGTTATGGGTTTCATAAACGAAAAGGGGAGGGAGATGAGCGAGGAGCTTGCTTCCGAGAGGGGCCCGTTCCCAGAATTCAAAGACAGCATCTGGCACAAGCTTGGATACAAGCCATTGAGGAACTCTACGGTCACCACGATCGCTCCCACAGGTACGATAAGCATAATAACAGGCGGAGCCTCGCAGGGTATAGAACCCCTCTTCTCAGTTGCATATATGCGGAACGTAAAGGAGAGCCTTGGCTCGAACCTTATAGAGGTGGACAACGAGTTCGAACACTATGCGCTTGAGTACAACTTTTACTCCGATGAGCTGATGAAGAAGATTGCGGGCAGGGTGTCAATACAGGATGTTGAGGAGATACCAGATGGGATAAGGCAGCTCTTTGTCACTGCTTTTGACATATCGCCTGAGTGGCACGTTAAGATGCAGGCTGCATTCCAGAAGTATACCGACAACGCGGTCTCAAAGACCATCAACTTCCCGAATTATGCAACCCCGCAGGACATCGAGAACGCGTACATGCTCGCATACAAGCTCGGCTGCAAGGGTATAACAGTCTATAGGG
>DAIDAQ010000065.1 GCA_027310535.1 Candidatus Micrarchaeaceae archaeon | reverse complement strand
ATGATATACTGGAGGAAGGCAAGCTTTTCATTTCTGGCAGGTCAGAGCTGCCGTTCATTGAAACCGCTGAAGTTGCAAGGATAGCAAAAGGGCTAATAGAGCGGCAGAGGTTCAACAGGATTTATAACATTGTAGGTAAGGGCAGCATACAGCTTTCGCAATTCGCAAGGCTCGCCAATGTCAAGCTCTCTTCCGAAGGGGAGGAAACGCGCACCTTAAGGGTTTCAACAGAGAAGCTTGAAAGGGAAACAGGCCTTCCTTCAACCATTGATTCAATAAAACAGTTCCTCAGTAAGCATATGTAGGACCTTTAAAATCTTATAACCACAGACGAAGGTGCGTTCTGTGCCAAAAATGCAGTACGGTGCTGCAGCCGTCGAGACAGCGGATTATAGCATCCCAATGAAGTTCAGCAACTTCCGCTAATTCTTTTTTTGTGCAGAAGTTGTTAGTTCTTGCCACCCAACATGGAACCGGCTACCATGTTGGAAGGCGACTCCAACATGATTTCGCTGGAATCGAGTCGGTAAAGCCAGATAGGAACGAGCTCAAGATACTCTCAGAGACCATATTCAGTTTCAACTGCGGGATGGGCAAGAAGGCCCAAAGCAAGAAGGTCAAGGCCACCTGCGAAAAATACTTTGCCAAGGGAAGGACGAAGACCGTCATTTTGGGCTGCACCGAGTTCGGCCTCATGCTCCATGACGGCAAGTTTGACAAGGTAAACACGATTGATGTCCTTGTCCATGCCACTATTGCAAAAATAAAGCCGCTCAGGGGCTGATCTTGCAGCCGTCATGCAATGCTGGCGCTCTTTCTGTTCAGCCTCTCACCTGTTTCCTCGCGCTTTCCGAGGCTCTTCAGGTATGCGACTTCGACGTTGACTGTTTCCTTTATCAGCCAGCCGAAGACGCGCCCCCCCGCGATAGGGTTCAGATCGTACTTCATGGCCGCCGCCTGCGTGTTGGTGATTACCTTCTCTTCGCGCCTCAGGTTCCACCGAGCCACTCTCAGCCTTCGAATACCCCTACCTTATCGACCAGTGTTTCAAGGTCAACCTCGTCGTTCACGAGTATGACCTTTTTCAGGTCCTTGATCGTCACCTTGTCGTACCTCTCTTTGAAGTCGTGCACCCTGTCTAGTATCTTCTCAAGCAGCATGCCCTTGAGCTCGCCGCTCAGCTTCACGCCCTTCCTATACTGGTCCATCAGCTCCCTTGCCTCTTCTGCGGTGAGGAAGTAGCTCTTCAGATAGAAGTACGCCACGTCCATGTCCGGGTTGCCGCCGAGCTTTCTATGGGCCTCCACGGTCTGCTGCCCTCCACTGTAGGCCGACATCACCGCCTTCTTTATCTCATTCTCAGAATCAAGGAAAAATATGGCGTTCTTCTTCGACTTAGACATCTTGCTTCCGTCGAGCCCGGGCATGAACACCGAGTGCAGAACTGCAGGTTTCCTGAACCCGAACTTGTCGGCTATGTCGCGGCATACCCTCAGGTGTGCGTCCTCGTCAGGTCCTATGGGTACCAGGACGTTGGGTATGCCATGCGTCTGCGGGAACAGGACGTGTGCAGCCTGTATCGTTGGATAAAAATGCAGCCCAATGTTGTTCTCCTGGGTATACCCATAAACAGCCTTTATCTCCGACAGGTTCACGCCCCTAGAGAGCTTTATCGCAAGGTTGTAGATGTCCGTGTACAGCTGGTCTATTATCAGCTTCGTCCTGCCGGTATCGAACCCGAATGCCACTATCGTCCTGGCGAGGTGAAGCGAGTTATACAATCCCTCCTCCTGCGTCTTTATCTTGCCGGCGATGTAGCTCTCGTCGTCTGATATAGGTATAAACATGTACGCCCCATACTTCCTCTGGAAGAAGAGATTGGTGTCAAACACAGAGATATGGCCCATGTGAGGCGTTCCGCTTGCGTTGAACCCGGATACTATCGCGCTCCTCTCCCCCCTCTTCATGGTATGGAGGAACTTGTCGAAGTCCCTATGCGAGTGCATGAGGCTGTTGTTAAAAGTGTAGAAATCAGGCAAGTCCTCCATGTCCTTGAGATTTGAAGCGCCGAACTGCTCCACTAACTTTATATTGTCTTCGCTGAGCTTGCCGAGGTTCTCCTTGGTGTCTCTTTCGTGTCCTGAATCTTCAGCCAAACTAAACACCTCATTGCTGCCACATATATCTATTGGTTTTAAACTATTTAATGCTTCCATCCTATGAATCATACGCACCGTCCGCCGTTTCCCTCTGTACATCTTTCATTCATTCTACCGGTTCGACTAGTGGCAGGAATTCTTTAATGTCTCCAACATCGTTTCCG
>DAIDAQ010000007.1 GCA_027310535.1 Candidatus Micrarchaeaceae archaeon | reverse complement strand
CCTCTGTATAACCTCACCTGCACTGTGCCTCCCTCACTGCCGAGCACAAGTGTCCTATACAGGGCTTTCCCGCTCTCCCTTAAGGGATTAAATACCCTGTAGACGCGGTCCTCGACATTTATTGTGTATTGCTGCGCTCTCCCTTCTTTGCTTGCGTCGATGAACTCGAGTAGGGCATGCACGCTAGCACCACCCCGCCCTGCCTCTCCCATTTGTGGGGCAGCCACTGGCAAAATGGCGCCTGCCGCCTGGGACTTGCTTATCATCCCGAAATGGGCATCCACCATCTCGTCTATACTCATAGGATCACCCTTTCTTCTTCTTGTGAGCCTGTTCTATGAAATTAAGCCTTATCCCGTCGACCATGCGGCTGAACCTGCCACCAGGTCTCTCCTGGCGCTTGTGCAGGAGTTTCGGGCCTGTCTCAAAATCGACGACCGTGCCTCTCAGCTCTGGATCGTGGGAGTACTTCAAAACACTGTTTGCATACTTGAACTGCTCCTTGTACCCTGCCCGCGCGGCCTTTACGCTGTAGTGGGCCTCCCACATCCGTATAAAATGCCGCGGCTCTGCCTTGCGCTCGGCATAGTTAGCTTCCGCACCCTGCTTCGCTAGGTAGGCGTCCATGACCCCCTTCAGCAGCCTGCCCTCTTTCTCTGTGAGTGTGCTAGATTGTTCCTCGGAGGACAGCGGCACGGGATGCGGCATGGGATGCTGCAGGGGCAGCGGCACGGGATGCCGCACGGGATGCTGCCTGGTATGCGGCATGGGATGCTGCCTGGTATGCGGCATGGGATGCTGCCTGGTATGCGGCATGGGATGCTGCACGGGATGCGGCACGGGATGCTGCCTGGTATGCGGCATGGGATGCCGCACGGGATGCGGCACGGGATACTGCAGGGGCAGCGGCACGGGATGCCGCACGGGGGGAATGGCTGCTGCCCTCCTTGCTTCGCGCCTGGCGCGCTCCTCCAGGTACTCATTCCTTGCCGCGCTCAGGCCTTCTTTTAGTGCCGATGGTAGATATCTGAAAGCGGCAGCGGCGCTTCCGTACTTATCATAGGCTTCTAGCGCCTTCTCCATTCCTGGCTTTTTGATCTCCTTGGCGAAGTCTTTCCTCTTTATACCTGCCTTCTCGGCAACAGCTTTGAGGTAAATTGTCCTGTTCTGCGCCGCACCGCTGGCCTTGTTGAGCTCATTGCGCAGCTTATCGCGCTCTTTTAGAAGCTTGTCCTTCTCAGAAAGCACGGCCTCCCTCCCTGCTTTGAAGTACTTGCCGATAAATGGTATTGGACCAAGGATGGGCATGAACCTATATATTCCGCTCTTGTCGCGGCGGTAGAATGCCATATTCGAAAAGGAAAATTTGACAATGCTGCCTACCCCGGATACTGGCTGGCTTGCCTTGTAGCCCCTTACCCCCATCTTTTCCAGTTTTGCCACGTCCTTTTGGCTCTTTTCCGCTTCCTCAAGCTCGCCCAGCCTCCTTTGGATCTGCCTCATCCTGCCGAACTTTCGCTCGCGTTCCTTAGCAGAGAGCGAAGATTCGAGCGGCACTGCGTTTTTTGTGGCCGTTGCGCCGAACAGGCCTGTAGCCGCGGTAGCGGCGCCCGAATGCGCAATTGCTGAACCGAGCGCCCCTGTGGCACCGATGCCTACGACGCTGAATATTGCCTTAAGTCCGCTCTTCCGGCCCTTGAACAGCTCCTTACCCCTTCGCAATGTCTGCCTCTGGAACCTTGCACCTGCGGTCTTGCCGACATGGGCTCCGCCAGATAGGCCTTTCGCCTTACCCGATGTAGTTCCCCTTGCGAGGCCGATCACGGTCCCGAACCCGAAGAAGCTAAAACGTTCATGCCGCGCATCAGCCCTGCCGCAGCTGCTATGAGGATCACGATGACGATGATGGGTATCAGAGTGTAGATTGCATTGAAGCTCAGCAGCACGAAAAGCAACAGCATTCCAAACACTGTATCCAATGGTTAATCTGTTTTAACCTATAAAGCTCTATCTATGCAGAACCGTACTACGCCTCCTTACCGCAGGCTTCCTCTTGCCCACCCTCTTAGAGCCTCTGCGGAGCACGAGGACAGCTGCGGTAGCGCCGATTGCGGCAAGCACTAGCAGCGCGTCTGTCGCACCGAAGCTTAGCGCATAGCTCCCGACCACGAATGACGTAGTTGCATTTGCCGGCGAATACGAAAACCAGTACTCGCCGTAGTTCTGCTGCTGCGAGCTCTGCAGCCCTGCGTTCGGTATGTTTGATAGGGGAAGAGATGACTGCAGCACGTTTGCCGGCTGCGGGAACGGGGCCCCGTAGTAGGATGCTGTAATCTTCCCGGTCCCGGTTCCGCAGACGCTGAACTGGTAGTTGAAGTTGCCGTTGCTGTCAGTCAGGGCGGTGCCGCCCTTTGTGATCAGGTCCCCTATGGTCTGTATGGAGGCTCCCTTGTCAGAGCTTGGCAGGAGCCCGATCTGCGGCGTGAATGTGCCTGTGCCGTTTGCGAAGACAGGCACGCAGTATGGCAACTGGCCGAGCGACCCGATGTTCTGTGGGTTGGTGTAAGCGTTGAAGCATATCGAGTAATCATTCGCAAGCGCGCACTGCGGGGTCTGGCGGTGCAGGACGTCTGTTGCCGCGGTCTGCGCACATTTCTGGAGCTCGCTCAGCGGAGGCGCGCCTAATTTCAGCACTTGGGCGCAGGTGGCAGGAAGGCCATACGAGCCATAGATGTTGCACTCATAAAGCGCGTTTATTGAGTTGGTGTTGAGCAATCCTTGCGATGGTGCCGGGCAGCCATTCACTGCCGCGGGAGACTGATATGTTGGTATGGAGGCGTACGTGTTGAGCGGGCCTGCTATGCCTTTTTGGAGGGTTTGGACGGCCTGGGTGCCGTTGACCGGGTTGGCGAGCCTGCAGTCGCTGCCTTTGCCGAAGGCGCAGAGCTGGACGTAGTCTATGTATTTGCCGTACGGCGAGTCCTGCAAGGAGGTTATGCCGCTAACACCCATCAGCGCGATCGGGCTCATCTCGGTGTTGCTTGTGTAGTAATTCAGGTTCTGGTCATAGTAGAGGTATATCGGAGAGCCTGAGGGGAGCGGCATGAACGCCCCGCCGATGCTGTCCTGGTAATAGCCTGCGACGCCGCTTACCGTAACTGTCGTCTCGTTTGGGTTGTTCTCCAAAACGTCTGTATTTGTGGTGAGCGATATTATTGTCTGGTTCGCGAGGTCGACATCCAGCGGGGCTGTTATCGTGTTGTTGAATATGTCAACAAAAGTGTAGAGCAGCCTGTTATAGCCCAGGGCGGCGTTGCTGTTGCGCCAGCCCAGCCTGAGCGCATAGTTGCGGCTCTCCTGCCTGTATGTATCATAGAGCTGCAGCAAAGAAGGGGTGCCTGGAATTGTGTTATCGTAGTACGAAAGCTGGTTGTTGCAGATGGCAAACGGGTCTGTGCCTGAAAGCTTTGAAAGAAGCGTGTACAAGTCGCCGCTGCCCAGCTTAACAAGGGCTGCTGCCATACCGCCAGGCTGGCTGCCTTTGCACCACAGGGTCTGCGGCAGCAGCCCAAGCAGCGTGTAGCCTGCAACCATGGCTGCGTTTGACGAAGCGCCAGGATAAGCGCCGGAGAGCGACGCGTCGCCGACGATGTAAGCCAGACTGTAGTAGAACGGCGCCGCCTCTGCTGCGGCCTTCAGGAATGAGGCCGGGCCCTGGTAGCTGGTTGCCAGATCCGTTACGGCCTGCTGGGCCCCTTTCTGCGCTACAGACTGCACAAAGCCTGACGAGAAGCCGGTGTACTGACGTAGGATGGCAATCACTGATACGTAGGCCGGCACGGCAAGGCCATAGGAGCTGCTCGCGCCGCCGTTCGGATAGACCTGGTAATAGAACACGGGCAGGTAGTCATACAGGTGGGTCTGGTTGAGCGAAAGCATTATTGGAAGCTGTATACCGGGGGAAACAAGGGATGAAAGCTTGCTCACCAGGTCCTGCACATCGGTTATCTTGGCAGAGTCGAGCTTTGCGAGCGGGTTTGGCATTATGCTTTGGTTTACATATATCTCGCCGAAGAGCCTGTTCGTCAGCACCTTGTAGTCAATGGAGGGGGGCAGTATTGCACGCGAGTCAGATATGTCGGGCTGGTAGAACTGGTTGAAGTTGGTGTTGTTGTAGACAAGGTAGGTTGGCCCTCCCTCGATGACTGCATTGAACGTGCTCGGCGAGGCGGCAGCGGTCGAATAAGCGTATTGAGTGAAGGTGCAACCGTTGTCGCAGGTGGCCTGCGATATGTAGGACGTAGCCTTGCATGAGCTTAGGTCCACCACCGAATCGAGGTCGCTGGACCAGATCGGGGTCTTGGTAAACCCTCTGTTGGTTACGATCGCTGTCTGCGTTTCTGTGTATGTGATTACGTAAGGCACAAGCACAGATCCTCCAACCTTGCTCTCTATGTATTCCTGCGGCACCGACGGCGCTTGTGCGGCAGGGGCAGATTCGGGCAGTGAACCCTGGCTCAGGAGGTTTTCCGCGCTCTGGGTGTTCTGCTGGAAGTTCTGGTTGGCGGCGATGGCCACAGACGAGCCAGCGCTAGGCAGGGTAAGGTCGAGCTGCGGCGAGCCCTGGCTCTCCACGTACCCTATGGCATCAGGCACGCCTAGCACCGGGCTTTCCATTGCGGTGATGGCCTGCCATGCAGGGCTCAATGGCCTGGCAATCGTGCATGGGCCGTTTAATTGTTGAAGCTTGCTGTAGAAGCTGTCTATGTCTGTGCCAGTACTGCGCGGGGCCAGATAGCAGGCAAAGCCCGCATCTGCCAGCCCGGAAGGGTTTGTGTAGTTCAGCACACTGAGCTTGAACGACAGCAGCTCGTTGTACGAGCCGTCAACCTGCCCGCTGAGCTGGTGCGAGACGACATTTGCCGTTATGTATCCCGTCCCGTCAAATGCCGACGAGAAACTCATCGCGGTATTCACATTATTATAGCCACATGCATTGCCCGCATAGATGCCGAGCACGGTGTCCAACGCGGACTCCAGGAAAGTGCCAATACTCCCTAAGAGGTTGCATGCATAGCTAGCCTGTATCCATGGGCCCAGAGGCTTATAGTTTGTGTTTGTGTATATGCCGCCTTTTAATACCACCGGGGTCTCGTCGCATCCAGCTATGCAGCCCGTATTGTACTGACCGTTGCCCAACGATATGTTGAATGCCAGCGGCCACCCGTATGGCGGGTACGCAAGCCTGCCCGATGGCGCAGCTAGGGGGGCAGCGGGGCCAGCCGAGGGCGCAAACGCTATGTCATTGGACGAGGCAGGGTCTATCTGCACCTCTGTGCCGTTCCCGTAGAATGCACGCAGCAGCAACATCGCCGAGGGGCCTTTGCCGGCATCGAACGACCAGCGGTCTACAACATACAGGACGCCGCCGTATTCGGTTATATATAGCGGCTCGTGGTTCGCATTGACATCGTTTGCCGTGGCCGCCCCTGAATACGCGGCTGAAACATCATTTATTCCGTATGGACCGCCATTTGAAAGGTACCGCGCAATATCCAGGTTGTAGTTCTCGTTGGAGTAGGAGAGGCTAATATTGCCGGTGAACCTGCCATTCTGCATGTTGAACATCATCACATTGCCCGGGACGACAGGGTCTGCCATATAGCCGATCTGCCCGCCTGGCGAGACGGCAAACTCGCTGCTCGGTGCTATGATCCGCGTGTTCGGCACCTGGATTGGCAATGTCGTTGCCACTCCATTTGAGTACAGTATGCCGGAGACTATGGCACCTGACTGCGCCTTCCCCAGGATAAATAGGTCCCCGGACAGGTCAGTGGTCAGGGAGGTTGGAAGGAAGTTGAACATTCCCTGCTTGAAGTTCGAGAAAAGCCCAAAGAAGCTGCTTGACTGCTGGGCGAGCGTTATGTCCCCAACGAGATAGAGGTCGCCAGACTGCTCTGCAAGCTTGTCGCTCCAGTATTGCTTCCAGTTGCTGTTCCACTGGTCTATCACCTGCTGTTGCGCTTGGCTCGCAGCAAACTGGAGTGGCGCCAGAGTTGCATTCCTTGCACTGGAGGCAGACGCCTCCTGCTGGGCCTGCCCGGCTGCGATGCCTGGGGGTATCGGCAGTCCCCTCGGCCTCACTGTTGGAACAGTGGTAACTGTAGAGGAGGTAGTGGTGGAGGTTGTCGTTTGAGAGACAGAGAGCCCTGCCGGCAAAGCCGTATACTGTGATACTATACCGGCACCAGTGCCATCGACTTCTGCGCAAACAGGCTGGCTGTCAACATAAGGTATCGAAAGCGTTTCGGTGTAGCCACCGCCTGAGGAGCTCAGGGCCCCTTGCGACTGTATCGTTATCTGCTCGGCGTTGTCGGAGTTTGTATCGCATACTTCAGGGGAGATGCCATTGTAAGTTGAGTATACCTTGTATGAAAATGGCTGCGTTCCGCCGGTCCATGACAGCTGCACGTCTATGTTACCTTCGCTCGAGACCGATTGGCCTGGCGGCACAGAGATTTGAAGGCCGCCAAGGCTGGATGCGACGCTGAGATAAGGCGATGAGGCCGAGCTGCCTTTTGGATCTGTTACAGTGACGCACAGGTTCTGCAAGCCTGCGCCGGGCAGCTCTATAAGTTCGGATGACGCACCCAGATTTGGCAGTCCGGAAGGCAGGCCGAAGGATTGCGCGGATTGGCTGCCTTCCGTTGGGTTCTCCTTTTCATTGACCACTGGGACGACAGTTCCGGTGCACGTCTGCCCCTGCGAGACGCTGTTATACGCGATTATCTCTGCACCGTCGGCGACGCTCGCGCCGAGCCAATCAACCTTAAAGTAGGCTTCTGGGTTGTTGATTAGCTGGTCGTAGGTCTGGGTCGTTCCCCATGCAGGTGCATTGCTGAGCCTTACATCGCTTATCACCCCATTAACATAGACCTCACCCGGAAGCGACACCCCTATAGCTCCTGAAATCGAATTCGTGGAAACTGCACAGTAGTAGGCAGTAGCGCTAGGCGCATCCGTGGTCGATTGTGTGGTTGCCGGGTCGCTGACAGCGAGCTGCGCAAACGACTTGTAACCGCTGCAGTCGTTTATTGGGCTGCCAGTCTTGTACCATCCATATTTCACAGAGGGACCGGCGGCATTCTTTACGCTCAACAGAACACTGTTTCCGCTTTGCAGAGACGCCAGAAGGTTATAGGAGGTAATTGTGGTGGAGGGGTATGCCGTGCATGCTCCCGGGCTTTGCTTCGGGCAGATGGCCTCGAATACCGGGGCTTCAGGAATTTCTTCATTGGGTTTTTTCTTGCCTATAATGTCAAGCACAAGATACGGTTCCCAGAAACCTGAAGAGCTGTCCTTAAGCACTGAGGCGTTAGACCAGCCTGCGCTGTCTGATACGACAAAGCACAGGAAAGCAATATCGCCTGAAGGCTCGCCAAACATGCGTTGCACCGCTGGGATGCGACCTGAATTCAGATCGCCCTCAAAGCCTGTCGATGATGTGGAATACCAACCGTAATTTGGACTCTGGTAGTTGTTGCAATTCCCACGGAGGTTGAACGGAACTGTGCGCAATGCACGGCGGGTTAATAGGACGCTCAGATCGCTGTTCCCCTCCAGGCCCATCGGTAGAACATACACTGTTCCGGTGTACGGGGGGGTGCCGCCGGACCATGTAACCCTGACGCTCGGGGACTGGTCGTTGCCTATTATCACTGCATTACCTGCCCCCATCTGGCTCGTTATATCTGGCTGTGTGTTTGCGTCGATCTGCTGCCGGTTCGGCATATAGGCTGCAACTGCGGTAAGCGACGGATTTACTGTTATTTCCACCCCAACCGCCTGGAGGGTTGAGCCAAAAGAGTCTGCCACAGCTACGCAGTAATAATATGTGCCCACAGAGGTCCATTGCGTGTTAGGCACGAAGACCTTTAATAAGTCCTCGTTGATGCCGATGCCGGTATCATCCTGGACGAGCGTCTTCTGGCCTGTAGGGCTCGTACAATCCGGGTTAGTTCCAGTATACCACTTTATCTCAAACGGGGCTGTCCCGCCGCTCCACCGTGCATTAAACGTTGTACCGATCTGGTTGAAATCAAGCTGTTTTCTGCCTGATATAGTAAGGTCGGTTATAGGCTTCGTACCGGCAATTATGGCCTGGGGAAGGCGCCCGGGGATGTTGAATGACCCGAATGGGGCAAACTTCAAAACATACAAGTTTGCCTTCGTCGTTGGGTTGAAGCCAAGGGTGCCGCCGCTGTAGCTGTAATTCAATACATAGACATAGCCGTTGGGCGCAGCGTAAACGTAAACCGGATTTGTTATTGGCACGCTTATAAGATTCCCTGTCTGTACCGCACCCCTGGTGCAAGCACCTGTGACTACATCAGCATATGTACAGATCCCGCCAGGGCCGGAACCTGTCCCGCCGCCCAAATTATTTGAGTATGGCAGCGGAAACTTGCAGTAATACACATAAGGGCGCCCAAAGTTAAATTTAAAGAAGCCGCCCGTATATTCATAAAAATAGCACTCGGCTCCCGGGCTTCCGCCGCTGGTTTGGGCGGTTAAGCTGACCGGGTCAACCTTCGTGCGGCAGTTCACCACACGTGGGTTAAATAGGTCTTTGTAGTAGTAGGGCCCAAATGCAGCCCCGTTGTTGATGCAGTCGGCACCTCCGCTTGGCTGCGCAATGCTGCCACCAGTTATAGCAGGGTAGTTCTGCATGGCCTCTGCGGCTGTCTTGCCGTACGCGGAGGCGATGAACATCTGCAGCGGCACCACGCTATTGAACGTGTTTGTGCTGGTCGCAGAGAGCGAGACAGAGTTGTATGGGAACTCCTCGAGTACCCCTCCTATATTGGCGAGGAATGCAGAGCCCGCTGTTATCGGGACTGGCTCAAGGAACGCGTTAGGCTCCAGAAAGTTGTGCGGGCTGTAAATATCATATGACTCATTGAGGTAGTTTATCTGGCTGTTGAGGTTGCTGTATGAGGCAGGAAGCGTCACATTGTACAAAAGATACGGGAAGACCGGCGCAGCCGCCCATCCGGTTATCTGCGGCTGCCTGTACTGGACGGCATAAGCATCGTTAAAGTCCCTTGCTATGTCCAGGTTGCCCCCGTTCTGCCAGCTTATCGAGGTCGGTATCGGTATGTTGCCAGCGTCGATTGAGTCGACTGAAACCTTCCATGAATAGTCGTAATCGTACGAGCAGAAGTAAAGGCCATAGCTAGGCGGGACAGCCCCGCCTGTCACTATCGATAGCGCGTCTTTGACCAGGTTCGTCGCCCCTTTTAGCTCTATCAGGCTTGCACGCTGAGGGCCTGAAGTCGCTGCTGTGATCTGGTTCGGCTTCACTTGGCTCAAATCAGCGTATTGTGCCGTCCATGTCCACAGGCCGCGCTGCACTGCCGGCGGAGGTGTCTGGAAGATGAGCGTGTTTGTATTGTACGAACTTGAGATCTCGTAATCGCCAGTGCTGCCTATCTGCACCATCCCAGAGTAGCCGAGGTTTTGTATTGACACAATGGCAGCGGGCCCTGCCATCAGTGTATTCTCTATATTCTGGATGGCGCCCTGTGGTATGTTTATCTTCAGCTTGCCCACTAAAACACCCAGCGATGACAGGTCAAGGCCTATTGTGAAACGCACGCTGGATATGGTAGCCGGGGTGGTACGCGCGAGCGTGACATCTGCCGTAAGGCCCTCCTTGACGAGCTGGGCCAAATCAGAGAGGAAGGTCTCCTGCCCGCCTATCCTGAGCCCGGTGCCAAACGTTGACGTGACGGTTATCCCGACAATGGTCCTCAACTGCTGTGATGTTGCCAGACAGGCATCTCCTGCAATCTTTGAATTGGGCGAGCTCTGGAAATAGTCAAAGGGATTGGCCGAGGGCTTATTCGGGCATGTCAGCAAAGTGCCTGAGTTTTGCTGATTGTACTGCTGTATGACTGAGATGGGCGGCGTCGCGGTTGCGACCATGTTCTTTATGGCAGAGAGGGCCGCACCGCCATACTGCCCTACGAGCCCTCCGATGCTCGCCAGCCTTAACGGGGCGAAAGCGGGGGAGGTTGCGTTAATCTTCCTTGGGAGAGAAGAGCTTATCGTATAGTTGTCTGGGGCTGGCTTTGGTGGCAGAGTCAGCAATGGATAGGGCCGGGTAGTTGTTGAGGGAGCGCCGGCCAGTTTGCCTGATAGCACGCTGATACCAGTGCTGAGCAGGCAGTTCTTTGCGACCTTCTTTATTGCGGTTGCAAAGTTTGTTGCAAAATCCTTCTCGATTGTTGTCCGCACCGCTTCTGCCACACTGCCCTTGAGGCCTGCCCACAGGTTGTTGCTAAAGCTCACTGTAAGCTGCGCCTGTATGCCGCCCTGCACGCCATTCTTTATGATAGCGTAGATCGCAGAGTCGATGCTCTGCGAGAGGGCGGACTCGGAGGACGCGACTATCCCTGCCTCTATAGAGCTGTAGAAGTTCTGCCTGACCGTAGTCTGAAGCGCGGAGAGGACTCCGAAGCCTATCCGGTCCTCCACATCGCCGGTGCCGTAGATCACGTTCTGCCAGACGCTCGCGTATATCGCGTTGACATCTCCCGGTATGCTTGCCCCTATGTTGGTCCAGATGCTGTTCCAGAGGGTGGCAGGAAGGCCTTGCGAAAGCGCGCTCTGCACGGCCGTCATCACCTGCGTCCTTATGCTCTCCCACGTGCTTTCGACTATGTCAGTCTGTATCTGCGCCTGGATCCTTACCTGTATCGTGTCTTGTATGCCGTTCCTGATATCGTTCTGGAGCGAAGAGTATATGTTGTTGTATACGTTCTGCGCGAGCTCTGTCTGTACGACCTGCGTGCCGAACCCTGAGTCCAGGGCGCTTTTTACTGCGGCCTTCACGTCCTCTTGTATTGCCCCCCAAATGCCTGCCTTGACACTCTCTTTTATGCTCGCTGACTCTCCGGTGCTGTATGCGTTCTGTATTCCCGGGGCTATCTGGCTTTTGATCCCTGCTACTATGCCGCCGCTTAAAGAGCCGCTTACCTGTGCGTCGATGCTTGCTTGCACGCCAGCCTGGATAGCTGAGAGTATTGCACCCTGTACTATCGCTTCCGCCCCTGTGTCAGTGCCGCTCGCATAGGCAGTCCACGTCTGCTGGTTTATCCCTGCGTTTAAGGCAGAGTTTACCCCGGCCTTCGACGCAGAATAGATGTTGCTCCACATGCCGCTCCATGCGCTCTCGGTGAAGGCGCCCTGCAGCGCTGCGCCAACACCCACCTGCACGTTTTTGCCGATGTCTACTGTTGCCTGCACCTTTATCGCGCTTGTAAGATCCGCTGCAACTGCGTCCTGTACGTTTGTCTTTAGCTGCGAGGATATCTGGCTTGGATCAAAGAGTCTTTGGAGGACCACGATCAGGTCGGCCTGTATCGCAACCTGGTTTGTCTGGGCATCGTAAACTGCCGATAGGCTTATTACACACCCGTTGCCCGCATTCGGATAGTTCGTAGTGACCACGGTTGCACCCACGCCAATGCAGGCGCCGAACTTCGGCAGAGGGGTTGCAGAAGACCCGACGCCCTGCGAGGCGTAGTAGAATACAAGGGCTATTGCCTTAATGTCGGCTATTATGATTTTGATCGTCTCTATTATCATGACGATGTCGGTCTTTATGCTCTCAGCTGACAGCTCTATCAGGGCAATCGTGCCCTCTGTCGCAGTATACACATTCTCCGCATCCTGCACCACGCTCTGCAGGCCTGTGCCAATGTCAGCCAGGTTACCCCCTATCTTTGCCTGGACACTGCACGTTAGCTTCCCGCCGTTCTGGCTCAGCACAGAGGCTATATTACTAAGGTCTGAATCCACCCTTATTATGTTTGCGCGGGTCGACAAGAGGCTCCCCTGGAGGGCGTAGACGCTGTACCTCAACATGGCTACGGAATTTGGTATATCGGCAACATTCTGCGTTATGAAAGCCAGTTCAGTATCTATGTTTCCGGTGATATAGGCGGCGCTGCGGATCGCATTGCAGTAAGCCTCCCCCTTGTCCGCTGCATTGGAGACGGCGCTGCAGAAGGTCGGCGACGCGGTTGAACCTATCTCCGAAATCACATTCTTGTCTATCTTGCCAAGCACCTTGATCACGTTGGCGGAGGCGGCCTGCACGCGGCCGTTAAATTTGACCACGTTTGCCATTATGTTGTCTACCTTTGTCAGATTGCCAAGTGCTATGTTAATCAGGTCGTTCGTGGGCCTCATTGCCAGCTCGTATCCTGATTTTATCGCGTTTATGTCCTGTGGGTTGACAGTTACACCGCCGAGAGGGTTGAGGTTATTTAGCTGTTTGACGAGGGAGAGCGGGTTTGCCGCTATCTTGGTTACCTTAGAGATGTCCTTGGACATTTTATTGTAGTCAGCTTTAAGCTTGTCGTTAAATTTACCCATGGAATTGAGCGCATCCTTTACCTGCGGCTCCCTGGTGCCTAGATATGTTACCGCGGCGACGGCCGCCACCAAGTCCGCCGTGGGGTTTTTTATCACAGCGCAGCTTTTTATCGGGGCTAGCGCGAGGTCCTTTGAATATGCCTGAATGTCTGCATCGAACTTATACCCCATGCCATTGGCGCCGATAAGCGCCTGCACGTCCGCATCTATCGCGCCTACCTGCGCGTTTATGTCGTTGACTTTGGCCGCGATAGCATCAATGTAGCTTGAGGTTATGCCTAACCCCACGCAGAGACTGCCGGTCTGCGACTGCTTTGCTGAAAGATATATACCATTGAGTATTCCGCTGCCCTTGTTGGCGTAACCCACATAGGCATTCTCGTTGAAGCCTGACTTGCTTATGCCGAGTGTCTCTTCCCCTATGACATTACCAGGCCCTATCACGTTCCCGACATTGTCCACCATATTTACTATTGCGGCAGAGTCTTTCCTTATATTAGAGATTCTGACGACTATGTCGTTCGCGTATCTGTAAGTTGCGCTGCCATCATTTGCAAGGTTATTTGTGTCCTTTATGAACTGGTTGAATATGGCAGGCGGGATTGTCTTGCATGATTTCTTTATCCCATCAAGGATCAAATTGGCAGCCACTGCGATGCCGTTGGACGAGGCAGCGACCGTGTTTGACGAGCCGAACAGGCCCGGTATGCTGATGTCGATGTTGGATATGAAGCTTGAGATATCACTGATTATTGTATCGAAGAAACTGCCAAGGTCTTGCAGAGCGCTGAGGAACGAGCTCTGTATGCTTGAAAAGAGCGAAGATGGGATAGAAGGCACCGACAATTCATTGACGAGATTTGCCATGCTCTGGATGGCATTGTCAATCAGAGAGAAAATGCTGTCTGCAAGTTTGTTGAGCAAGCCAGGGAGGCTCGAGATAAGCTTGCTGAATGCCGCTTGCACTGCATCAGAGAGATAGCCCACCAAGTCATCGATGATCGTGCTCATTTCGTCCGAGATGTTGCCGCTTATCAGATCATTTATTACTTTTATGACATCAGCTGCGCCGCTGGCTATCTTATTTGCCACCTTAGTAATGTCGCCCCATACATCAGATGTCAGCTTGCTTACCTCATCACTAAGCTTTTTGAATAACGCGCTTGGGTCTAGCGACAGGCCCTTGATGAGGCTTGTCACCCAGCCTGGGATATTTTTGAGGAACGACAGGTTGACAGAAACGCACGCTGTAGCCCGCGCAGAATTGCCGTTGCTGTTCAGGCCGCTGCCGCTCTTGTCCAAGATTGGGGGCGATTGCGAAGCAGTTGCACCTAGCATTATTGTCAGGAGCAAAGTTGCAACAACCAAGGCACCGGCGTTAATCTGCTTCATTGCATCACTGAAGCTTTGATGTAAAGTTTTATAAGGATTTCAATCAAATATGCTCTGCTAATCAACAACGGCAGGGAAGAAATCAAGATGGAAGGAAACTTAGTACCCAAAAAGATGTTCTTCACAAAAGGGGTAGGAAAAGCAAAGGCAAAGCTTGCTGCATTCGAGGCTGCGCTGCGCGATGCTGGGATAGAGAAGTTCAACCTAGTCAGGGTTTCGAGCATCGTCCCTCCGAACGTCAGCGTGGTGACAAAAGAGGCCGGGCTGCAGGAGCTAAAACCCGGCGGCGTGACGTTTTTGGTGCTAAGCAGGATAGAATCTAACGAGCCGAACAGGCTTATGGCGGCGAGCATCGGTGTAGCATTGCCAAAAGACGCACAGCAGTACGGCTACCTCAGTGAATATGAAGCACACGGTGAAAACGACCAGATAGCAGGCGGGAAGGCTGAGGACCTTGCAGCAACAATGCTCGCGTCTACTCTGGGAATAGAGTTTGACGCAAACTCTGAATGGGACGAGAAGGAGCAGGTCTTCAAGATGAGCAACAAGATAGTGAAGACGTCAGATGTAACCCAATCTGCCGTAGTGGGCAAGGACGGAATGTGGACGTGTGCAGTAGCTGCCGCGGTATTCATCCTTTAGGCTCTCCTGTACAATTGTACCTCGACCCCGCGAGCCGGGGCCGGAACAGCCTCCATTAACTGCAATCAGTCGTGCTCGACGAACTTCTTTGCCTGCACGGGATCGTTTGCCTTGACCCATTCCAGAAGCATCGCGGCGTGCTCCTTCTCCTCGTCACGGTTGTGCTCGAGTATTCTCTTCAGAGATGCACTCTTCGTCGCGTCTATCCTCTCCTGGTACCAGTCTATCGCCTGCAGCTCCTCGATCAACGACTGCCTCGCCCTCTCCAGGTCCAGGCTCTTTGGTTTCACGTCCTTCGGGTCTTCGTATATCGGCAAGCTATCACAATGGAACATCGGACCAATAGTATAATAGCCTTGCCTGGGCGGGCCCAATGCTCACGGGAGCAACTTTTCGCGCTTTATAAGCTTCCCTGAATATCTTAGGAAGGCGAGCGACACGACGGCCAGCGCGGCAACCAGTGCGGCATCGGCATACATCGCCTTTGTGAACGGCAGGAAGATGGCAGAAAGGTATGCTGGTATGGTAGTCGCATACCCCACGATCAGCGCGACCGGCTGGTTGCTGCCAGCCCTCGTCTTCTGTAGGGAGCTAAACGCCATCATCGCCATGACCGTGAACGCAACCACAGCCAGGGACAGCGGCAGGGTTATCAACTGCACGGGAAGCAGTGTAGCTGCAGTCCCTGCACCGAAGAGCACGCTTATGTAAAGGAGATCGCCGGCAGCAAATACCAGCATCACCGGGGAGGCCAGAAGCAGCGCGGCCTTCAGGTATCTCATGTATATGTCGCGGGGGGACATTCCAAGCGAGAGCATATACTCAAGGACCCCCGCGTTCTTGTCGTAAACGAAGAGTATCAGCACGGCCATGGACACAATTATGCCAGGGGTGATGTCCAGCGGGACCGCAAGGAAGGCAATCCCTCCTGGCGCTCCTGCGCCATTGCCAGAAGCCACAACCTTTGATATGGCATTGCCCACAAGCGTGGAATTTGACGCAGTGCTGTTGGCCCCTGCAGCCTTCGTGTAGTAAGCGGGGTTCCATGCCACAATCGCGAGTATGATGAAGAACACCGCCATTGCGGTATACGTCTTACTGATGCCCATCGCCCTCCCAGCCGTTACAATGCTCGGCCTGCTTGCGAATCCTTGTTTCTTGCCGTGCATCTTGCCAATCACCGCTCCTTACCGAACAGCCCCTGCAACGGATTGTCTAGCTCGCGCATCTCAGTCACCAGGATTCCGCTCTCTACTATCTTCTTGAGGGCCCTGCCTGCCTCCTCCGGCCTAGATACCGTAAGCACGTAGTAACCGCTCTTGTCTTTCTCTGCGGCGACGACCTTCGTTATGTCCTTTGACGCCCTTATGCCCACCCTGTAGCTCTTTGACCGCACGTTGGCTATCTTGCTGAACATAGCAAGCCTGCCTTCCTTTACCAATATGAGGTTCATGCCGATGTCAGTCGCCTCGTAGAGGTTGTGCGATGAGTAGAGAACGAGCTTGTCCTTGCTCAGCCTGAGGATTATGTCCCGTATCTCCTTCGACAGGCCTGGGTCGAGGCTGGCAGTGGGCTCGTCAAGCAGATAAAGGTCGCGCTCCTTGAGGAACACCTTTGCGATGGAGACTCTCTTCTTCTGCCCCTGAGATAGGTCAGATATCCTCTTGTCCCTGATGTTTTCTAGACCCAGCATGCCAATTACCTTGTCCGGGTCGCCCCCTTCCATCTTCGAGTAGAACTTCAGAGCATTGTATGCTGTCATCTCCTCCGGTAGCGCGTTGTAGTGCGATAGGTAGTTTATGCTGCCCTTGAGCTCCCCCGACGACTGCAGCTCTCTGCCGTCTAGCAGGACCCTCCCACCCATCGGCTCAAGTATGCCAGCAATGGTCCTGAACAGCGTGGTCTTGCCGGCGCCGTTCGGCCCGAGCACCACATACACCGACGGCTCCCCTGCCTTGAAGCTGATGTTATGGAGGACGGCCTTGCCACCGTAGCCCGAGTCGACGTTTTCCAGTTCCAAAGTGTGCATGCTTTAACCTTCAGGGCCTGCGCTCGCAGATACACTGTATTAGGGTATCTAACCATCTAGCTATAATAGTCTTGCAGTATTAAGGAAACGGCCGCGCCTTGGCGGCGCTCGACCTTATTATCTGCCGGAATTACCTGCCTGGGCTCCGCCACGTCATCAACAGCATCCGCTGCCGTGCTTGCCGGCCGCCTGCTTCTTATCAGCGCCTTTATGGCTGCCACAGTGCCCATCATCCCGCTGGGCTTCGGAGGTGGCTGCCTGCCCCTTGTCCTTCCTCTTGAGAATCCTCTCCAATATCTTTACCATGCAATCAACTGCAACAGTATGCGTAGACACAGATATTATATGCAGCCCGTCCAATAATTGCCATTGCTACGTGGTTTGGTTGGATTGGTTGAAGCACTTCGCATACTGATCTGGGTGGTGGCTTATGTGCTGCTGCCACTGCTCCTGCGTATAACCTTGCGGTGGTGTACATACGTTGCTCGCATTCTGCGATGCGATGGCCGCCGCGTAGGCGCTGCCGAAGCGGGATGCATACCAATAGTAGGCCGCAACTGCGGCTACCGCCAGAATACCCGCGAGAAGCAGGTACAGTGCAAGTTTTCTCTCATTTTTTCTTCTTGACATCTCTAACACCTAATCTGCCTTTAATGTACCATGCGATGCTGCCGGTAAGCAACAACCCGCCAGCTATCCAGAACAGCGGATTGTAATAACCGACAAGCTGGGACGGGATCCCCACCAAAAGGAGCCCTGAATTAGCCATTATGAGCTTCTTTGATGTGCAGTGCGGCCTGCTTGCATAGAGGGAGATGGCAACCGCCAAAAAGACGAGCCCAATGCTCCAGAACAAGAAGTTATAGTTCTCGAGGAACATCAGCGCACTGCTTGAAACGAGCACCCCAAAGAGAGATAGAACCGCAACCACCAACAGGCACACGGAATGGCAGATGTTGTGCGCGGATATCACGCTGCCGGCGCCGGATATGCCACCGAATGCGCCTACGATCCCTCCCTTCTTTTTTTCCCTTGCTCTCTTGCTTGGCATTAGTACCACTTTGTTCCCAGGTCAACTATGCTTGCCGCAGGCACTGGCTTGCATCTTCCAGGCAGCACAGAAGTCCAGCGCACCTCCGGGCTGGTTGACCATCATGGCCACAGCGGAATAAATAGGATCAGGAGGCATGCCAGCAAGCATACTGGACGTACAGGCTGCCGCAGGGACAGGTACAACGCTGTATGCAAATGCACAAAATAATCTCTGCTTTATCTCGCCGACTGCCTTCCTGCTTTTTTCCACCGCTGCGGCGGCGCCCTGCCTGGCGAGCTCGCAGCCCATGCCGAACAGCTTGCACACCTTACGTTGATAAATCCACACCTTCCGTCACCTTGCGTAGGCTTCGGGGCTCTTGTCAAACTTCTCCTTACATTGCTTGGAGCAAAAGAGGTAGGACTTACCTTTGTACTCGCTCCTGAATGCCGACTTGTCGTTCACTGGCATCTTGCATACTGGGTCGTTCATCAAAACACCTATTTGAGTATCAGCGCCCAGTTGTATATGAGGGCAAGCAGGCCGCCAGCGGCAGCACCGAACAGGACTGCAACTATAATGGCAAACAGCGCGACCAGCAAGGGCGCAAAGCCCATCGTGTAGCCCATTGCTCCGTATCCTGTCCAAAAGCCCATCATGCCGTACCACACAACCATGGTCAGCGAAGCCAGGAACCCTATTGCTGCCCCTGTTATCGCCGCGGCTTTCGGGCTTATCCTTGAAAACTCATTGCCTTTCATGTTATCAACTTATGGTGTACCTGTAAGGGTTGCTGGTAAACGCATGCTTGCACTCGTCGCAGCAGAAGTAATAGGTCTTACTCTTGAACCTTGCCTTGAAATGCGTCTTTTGGCTTACGAACATGTCGCATACCATGCATATCGCCCTTGAGGCCTTCATATTGCTACCTTTTTTATTACTATTATAAATTACTTTGTCCGGTGCCGGCAAGACCACGCTGCATGATGGCGTGGAACTGCTGAGCGTTCGGGTTGTACTGCCCAGATGCAAAGGTGACAAAGGCCATTACGACCGGAGCGGCGACAAGATTGACGGCGGCTATTGCCTGGTTGTCACCCACCATCCACCCGTCATCAACAATCATTCATGCAAGGATTTCCAGTCCTCCTTACTGGCTCAAGTTGTATGTTCCTGCGAGTGCGCTCATCATGCGGCCGCAGTATGCCAACATTCCACTGTAGTACGTGGAATTCCCAGCCACCTGAGCAGCCTGGCCGCCGTAGCCCATCATGCCCCCGTACCCCATGTACCCATAGCTGCTCATCATGCCCCCGTACCCTCCTGCGTATCCCCCATTGCCGAACGTGCCGGCAAGAGCCAGCGTCACGACGGAAGTCAACGCAGCCACGGAGAGTAGGACTGCAAACATGGTCCATCCATCTTTCATCTAATCACAGTACAAGATGCCTGCATTCACTATATATAGGCAGCCCGTCCAATAATTGTGGATAGTAAATTCCCATTGGCATATACATGCAGGACCAGCAAATCCGCGTTTTTGTCTCGGGGAAGCTGATGCGTGCAGCCGAGAGTTCCATGAAGCCAAAGAGCAGGGGCAGACCGATCAACCATTCAACATGCCTGATCCTCGCGATGATGGGCGTCAAGGAAATGACAGGCAAGGGTTACAGGGAGACCTGCAGTATGTTCGCTGACTCCGGCTACACCAAGCTGCCGGACTTCAGGACGCTGCAGTGGAGGAGCGCAAGGCTGACCCGCGAGCTGGGCGTGGCCGTCACTGTGAAAAGGCAAGGCGGCGAGTGCTCGCTTCTGCTGGAACGCTGCACGCGAGCTGGCATTGTGATCAGGAACTCATGCAGTGCGGCGTTCAGTTCTGCATTGCGCAGGCTGAAGAAGGACTTCGCAGAAATTGCCATCTGAGCCACTCAGCGCGAACGGATTGGTCTTTAGCTCCTTAGGCACGTGCCAAGTGGTCGCGCCTATGGAATCGGCGGGGCTCTCGTATTCGCCGTTCCAGTCTATTATCAAAAGCTTCAGGCCGTACTTCAGCGCGGCCCTAGTCATGAAGGCTTTTGTCGTTACCGTCTTGCCTGGACCTGAGCCGCCCACGATAAGAGTATGTGGTTAGGCTCGTTGGCGTAGTCAAGAGCGTAGTCTTGATTCTCGCCCACCAATACGGCCTCGCTGCCGCGACCGCCTCTCAGCATCAATTCCTCCATCTCGACCTCATGCCTGAGCTGGATGTAGTGGGCGTACGACATGCCTAGCTCGACTCCGTCCTCGTCGCTTCCGTGCCTCCTTATAGTGAGAATCCACGAAAGCAGAGCGAGAGGCAGGTAGAAGATTAGCATGAATACGAACAAGGCAGCCCAGAATAGGATAACAATCGTCTCTGTGGTAGCAAAAGCCTTTAGTGCTGCGCCAGCTATTGGGCCTATGAGGATAACAGCCTGAACTTCTCATTCTCTATGACCTTGAAGAACTTGGCCATTTCTTGTTCAGTAAAGCCCTTGTCCAAGCTGCCGTACTTTGGAATACGGCTGCGCTGGAATCGCTTTCTGAACTGCTGCATATTACTGATATGCGGATTTCGACCAAGTAATGTTTCGGCAAAAGAGGCAGCGTTCTATCTAACTCTGCTTTTAACTCTTTGTATGCGGTTTTCGTGCCGTATTCGCACGCAAACTGTTTTGAAGCTTGCGGCTCCCTCCCGTAATCGCACCCAGACCCGCTTACGGTCTTGCCGCAGATATTCTGCTTGGAAAAATTTGGACTTGGCGGGATTTGAACCCGCAACCTCCTGCATGCCATGCAGGCGCGCTACCGTTACGCTACAAGCCCAACAAATGATAAGTAGTGGTTTGCAAATAAAACTTTAACACACTTTGCATTGGGGCTTTAGCGCCGCTATCCGCAGGGAGAAACATTGAGCACCGAAACCACAGTATCATTTATGGTGGCGATTATTGCTGTACTGTTGGCACGGGCTATTGCCCTTAACCTCTATAATAGCCGCCAGTATAATACAGATAGTCCAGCAGGTGATAAGCCTATGCCATATGGGAACGAATAAAAAGTGTTTACCCTAACTAAGATGGACATTGACGAAGTGTCGATCACAGTGACGCCATTGGCGGCAGCGAGATATGCATGCTTCCCATCGCTTGATACCGCCAGCGGCGAAACTTTCAGAAGGCTGCCTGAATTGGAGGTCAACGATATAGGCGATCCATTGAGAACTGCTGAGCCGCCTGGGCTTGCAGAATAGTTGAGAGGGTCAGATGCCGTTGCCTTCGTCACTACGGTTGTGCAGCATGCACATATATACCGCGCGTAGAAGGTATAATCGCCAATAGCGTATGGCCCTGAACTACTGGCATAAGCGGATTAGGAGGTTACTTGCCTTACTCCATTGCTGAGATTTGTACGTTCAAAGATCAAATTATTAACTGTGTAGGCATATCCCATGTATTCAAGGTTATTTGGGTTTGTGGTTGCGCCTGATTGACTACCAAAAATGTAATTGTAATGACCATTATTACGGCAACAGCCAGAAGTGAAGCTACAACTCTTGTTTGGGCGCCCATGCGCTCAGGCCGGCGAGATGAAGATTATGTTGCCACCCCTTAAAAGGATCGTGCCGAGCTTTGCCTTTGTATCCCCCCCGTCCAGCTCTTCTGCCTCCTCGAGCACGATGTTCATGTGCGCGTCAAAGGAAGCCATCCTTCCCCGTATGTTCATGTTGCTCTTCAGCCTGACAAGCACCTTCTGCCCGACCGCCTTGTTTAGAAGGTCAAATGGACGCTCGTTGTTCGACATTCCTGCACCTGATATTCAGACACTCTATTTTGGCTGTGATGCTTTATAAGGCTTTACTCACTATCCGCATGCTGCAACAGCTTCAGCGACTCCTTCTTTATCCCGAGCCTTACAGAACCAGTCCCCACATTTATCTGCTTGCCTATCAGTATGTTTTCCGCAACGCCTGAGAGTGCATCCTTCTCCGCGAATATGCATGCGTTGGTGAAGTGCTTTACGGTCTCCTCGTAGGCGGCGCGGGCAAAGACCGAGTTCTTGCCACCTACGATCCCGTGCCTTCCGATGCTCTTGATCGCGCCCGTGAAAGTCATCGCGTCGGCGATCAGACCTATATGACGCATGCTCACCGTGATGTCGGCATCACGGATCGTGGCATGCAACTCGCGCATCACCAGCGTCCTCGCGGCCTCTATGCCGAAGACCCTCGCAACCTCGAACGGGTTGTTGCTGTAAACGCGCTCCCTGTCTACCCCGGGCACCTCCAATATGCCTTCGATGTTGCTGCCCAGTGCCATGAGGTAGAATGCGCCGTCGCTGTCCTGCTCGATGTTCACCTTGCTGATGCCCTTCACGCCCTTTATGGCAAGATTCCTTATGTGGACGAACCTGATGCGCACATCCTTTACGCTCCTCGCACCCTCCTTTGACTTCCTGAGCTCTATCTTTATCACGTGGTCCGAGAGGCTTACCTTTACCCCCTCGTGCTTTGACAGTTTGTTAAGCACGTCGTGCTCTGTAAGCTCGTAGAGCGAAAGCCTCTCCCTGCTCAGCGTGAGCTTCATCGTCTCACTCTTGAAATCCTCATCAAACGAGGAGAGCATCCTTCTCACCTTTACTTCTTCGAGCTTTTTCTTTATGGCACTTGCCTTCTCTATGCTCTTCGATGCACCCTTTTCAAGCTGTATCTCTATGAGCGGCATCTTGGGCACTTTTCTGGCGTCGACGAGCTCCTTTATCCTTGGCAACCCCCTCACTGTCATCGTGGATATGACCCCAGCCTGGTGGAAGGTCTTAAGCAGCATCTGGGTGCTCGGTTCGCCGAGGCTCTGGGCCGCGACCGTTCCGACGGCCTCTCCTGGCACGACGAGGTGCTCATCACCGCGCCTCCCGTTTGCGAAGGAGTCGTTTATCGGGTCAATCCCGTCACCCCCGTAGATTGTCTGCACTACCGCGCCGCTAGCGTCCCTCACTGAGAGGTCCTTTTCGACATAGAAATCCTGCATCGCGTTGATGAGCCTGCGCTGCAGGTAGCCGCTGTCTGCGGTCATGAGCGGCTTTCCTACCGCGGAATCCCTTGCCCCCATTGCGTGCATGTAGTAGTCGAGGAAATCGAGCCCGTTGAGGAAGCTCGACTTAACAAACCCGTGAGCCTGCGGGTCAGGGTCGTTCTTCCTGAAGTACGGGAGCACTCTCCTTGTGTAGCCCCTCGACGGCCTTTCTCCCCTAACCGACTGCTGGCCCAGGAACATGCTCGTCTGCACGAGGTTAAGCGATGTCCCTCGTGATTTTATCGCAGTCATAAGCATCGCGTTGTTCTGCATACTCAGCTGGCCGCGCAGTGCCTTGTCAACCATATCCCTTGCGACATTGAGGGTTGTGAACGTTTCGAGCTCGTAGGTCTGCTTCCTCGTGTAACCGGGCAGAGGCTCGATGGCCTTGCCCCTGTAGCGCTTCAGTATGGCGCCAACGTTCGCCTTGACCTCTGCTATCACTCTCTCCTTGCTCTTCTTCATCTCGTCTGTATTGTAGTAATCCTTCAGGCTGATCGTCACCCCTGACATATAGACGGAGCGCATCGAGAGCTTTGTCGCGTTGTTGATGAACCTCTGCGCTGCGTCATATCCATACTTGTCGAATATCTCAAGCAGCAGCAGCCCCCTGCCGTCTACAAACCCGGAGCCTATGTACCCCTCAGTGAGCTGGCCGTTCTTTATGACGACCTTGTTGCCCTTTACCATTGCCTCAAGGTTCAGGCCATCAGGCAGTATCATGGAGAATATCGCCCTGCCTAGATAACCGCTCCTCGTAGGTTTCGGCAGCTCGAAAATTCCGACAGACGCGAGCATCCTCGCGGCCTCGTCCTTTGTGAAGAATGCACCGTCCTTCGTGAGCATGTAGAGTCCTGAAATCGTGTCCTCCTCGCAGAACATGATCGGCATCCCGTCCCTTGCGGATATAAGGAGCTTCTGCACGGACATCAGGTATGCAGCCTCTGCCTGCGCTTCTATCGTCTGCGGCACGTGAAGATTCATCTCGTCCCCGTCGAAGTCTGCATTGTACGGTATGCATGCGCTGAGGTGCATCCTGAACGTCTTGCCGTCGAGCACTCTCACCCTGTGCGCCATCATCGAGACCCTATGCAGCGTGGGCTGCCTGTTGAAGAGAACTATGTCCCCGTCGACAAGCTGGCGTTCGAGGATGTCACCTGGCTGCAGCGCAGCGAGCAGCTCCGCGCGGTTCGTCTCGGTGACCCTTTTCCTTATCCCACCCTTGCTTATATGATTAGTAACAAGGGGATACGAGGTATTTGCCAGGAACTGCTTTGCGGGCTCGAAGTTCCATTTTGTTACATAGAACGGCACTGAAAGGTTCTCCGCTATCCTTCTCGGCACCCCGATCTCGTTCAGGTCTATGTTGTTGTCAGGCGTTATGACCGTCCTCGCCGAGAAGTTGACCCTCTTCCCTGAGAGGTTGTACCTCACCCTCCCTTCCTTGCCTTTCAGCCTCTGTGCGAGGGTCTTGAGCGGCCTCGTGGACCTGTGCCTTGCGACAGGCACACCCGGTGTCTCGTTGTTGAAGTATGTAGTTACTTGATACTGCAGCAGCTCCCAAAGGTCGTCGATGATTATCTGCGGCGCGCCTGCGTCTATGTCCTGCTCGAGCCTCTGGTTCGTCCTTATTATGTCAAGAAGCTTGTGCGTGAGGTCGTCCTCACTTCGCTCCCCGGACTCCAGGGTTATTGACGGGCGAATGTTCACCGGGGGCACCAGCAGGGTCGTGACGACGAACCACTCCGGCCTCGTTGCAGTACCGTCGATTCTCAGGAGCGCCAAGTCTTCGTTTGATATCTTGGACATCCAGTCGCGTATCTCGTCCGGCTTCATCTTGTTGCCCTCCATATAGAAGAAGGTTGGGCGCTCGAACTTCAGCTTGTGCTGCACTGCATTGCAGTGCGGGCACTTCTTCACCGTCTTCAACCTCTTGATCGTGTTGAGGCTCTTGCCCTGCGCTTCGGTTGTAGTCTCTGATTCCTCCTCAGAGACTATGCGCTCTATATCGGGCTTGAGCTCCTCTATCTGCTTCTCGTTGAGAAGGATGCGGTGGCAGCTCTCGCACGTAGCGCTGAGCAATAGGTATACTCCCTTTGCAAACTCAGGGTGCATCACGGGCCTGACGAGCTCGATATGCCCGAAGTGGCCTGGGCAGGTCTTCGGCCTTCCGCCGCAGGTCTTACATTTCAGCCCGGGGTCTATCACGCCCATCCGCTGGTCGAGCAGTGCGCCGTCTATAGGGTAGCCATCGTCGTTGCACGTGTCGGCGACGACGATCTTCGCGACGCTCATCTTCTTTATGGTCTCGGGCGATATCGCCGTGAACCTTATGTGGTCTATCATCTCGGCCTGCATCTCATCACTCACTCGTTCTTCAGCCTTATTCTCGGGAGTATGTGCAGCGACTTTATCTCGTCGAGCAGCACCTTGAACCCATAGCTTATCTCAACCTCCTTCAAGCTGCTTGACCCGCATGTGAGGCATACATTAGCATTCTTTATATTGTCATGATAGCCGATGTCGCCGCAGTCCTTGCAGACGAGTATCGTGGTCTTGTCGCTCTGGTCAAGCATGCGCTCCTTCAAAAGCAGGCTGGCACCGTGGCCTACGAGCGCGTCCCTTTCCATCTCACCGAACTTGAGGCCTCCTTTCCTCGGCTTGCCCTCCGTCGGCTGGTGGGTGAGGATCTGCATCGGCCCCCTCCCCCTGACCTGGAGCTTCAGGCTAACCATCTGATGAAGCTTGTTGTAATAAACGACACCTGTGAAGATCTTTGCAGCAAACCTCTTGCCGGTCCTCCCATCATAAAACCATTCGTCCCCGAACCTATCGAACCCGTTCTTCTCGAGCACCGCACCGTATTCGTCTATAAGCTCGGTGCCGTTTGTGGAGAAAGGAGTGCCGTCTACCATCCTACCGTCGAGCGAGACTGCCTTGCCGGTAAGCATCTCAAGCATGTGCCCGAGCGTCATCCTCCCAGGAAGGCTGTGCGGGTTTAGGAGCAGGTCAGGAACTATACCCCCGCCAGAAAACGGCATATCCTCGTTCCTTAGAATTAGGCCTACTACACCTTTTTGCGCCTGCCTGCTCGCAAACTTGTCCCCGTTCTCCGGTATCTTGATGCTGCGCACGCGGACCTTGACGATCTTTGTTGCACCCGTAGTCTCGCTGATCGCGACGCTGTCTACGATCCCTTCCTCGCCAGACCTTAGAATGACCGAGTTGTCTCTTGTCTTCTCCTCTGCTATGCCGAAGGTCGTCTGCTCCTCAAGGAACCTCGGTGGCGATACTTTCCCTATAAGAACGTTGCCCTCCCCTATCTCCATCTCAGGTTCGATGATCCCATCGTCAGAGAGCTTCACGTACGCGTGCTCACCCTTGTAACCGTCTGCTGTCGGTGACGGGATCCTAAAGTGGTCCTGCTGCCCTCCCGGGTACCTCCTTTCCTCGTCGGCATACGACCTGTAGAATAGGCTGCGCCCCAGACCCCTGTCTACTGCTGCCTTGTTGAGCACGACCGCGTCCTTCATGTTGTACCCGTAATATGTCGTAAGGGCGACGACGAAATTCTGGCCTGAGGCGTGGCGCCCGAGCTTGAGCTGCCTGTATGTTATGCTGTTCACCAGCGGGACTTGGGGATAAAAGAGCAGGAATGCCCTTGCATCATATCTATTCCTGAAGTTAAGCGCATAGAGACCCTGGGCCTGCTTGACGAAGTTTGACATCAACGAGTGCTTACCTATGCTGTTGTACTCAGGGAAGATGTTCAAATTCATTATCAGGCTGAGGTTCGACGCAGGGTCTATCTCCAGATGTGTGGTCTTCCCTGTTACCTGGGCTTCGTCAACAGCAGAAAGGATATTTTCCTCCTCCTCAGCATCGAGGTATTCGATGATGCCTCTCCTGACAAGATAGTTGAAATCTATCTCCTTGCTGGCGAGCTTCTGCTTTAGCTCGCCGGTCAGCTTGCTCTTCCCGTTTTCAACGATTATGTACGGCTTCCTGACCCTACCGCTGTCTGTAAAGACGTACACCTCGTTCAGCTTCTTCATATATGCTATGTTGACCTCCCCGGAGACGATGCCGGACCTTCTGCCCTTCTTAACCTCTGCGACGAAGGCAGGGCCATTGCTCACGCTGCCTAGCATCTTCCCGTTTATGAACACATTGCACATCTCATTTCCCATGAACACACCGTCATCCTTTTACCGGCTTCCCGCCGCCCTCCTGCATCATCTCCTTCAGCTTCTTAGCAGCCATGGTCTCATCAGCACCTACGGTGACCTTCGCCATGAGTGAAAGGTACCGCGTAAGCCCCACCTCAGGTCCTTCAGGGGTTTCAGAGGGGCATATCTTCCCGATATGGCTACCATGTACATCCCTTGCCTTGAGGTGCGAGTGCTTTTTCGTAAGCGGCGATTTTACCCTCCTGAGGTGGGAGAGGGAGCTGAAGAGGTTTGTCCTGTCGAGGACCTGCGAAACACCGGTTTGCCCGGCAGGCCACGCTCCGGTTCCCATCGAGTACAGGATCTTCTCCGTAAGGGTGTCCGGGTTTATGTTTGTCCTGACGGTAAGCTTCCTCCCCCTGGCAGTTGTCCTCTCTATGTGGTACTTGACGTCACGGATGAAGAACTTGAACGCGCTGCTGAATAGCACCTCCATCAGGTCGCCTGCAAGGTTTATGCGCTTGTTTGCGTAGTTGTCGCGGTCGTCCGGCTTTACCTTTCTGTAGGCAACAAGCGATGCGTGCTCAGCCATCCTTGCGAGGTACTGCGCCTTCTCAAGCCTGTCCTCGGGCTTCATGCCTAGATGCGGCAGTATATACGAATCAAGCTGGAACTCCGCCCTCTTCTCCTGGTATACCTTCGCCTGGTTCGGCGCGGACATCCTGCCAAGCTCTCCGATCGCGTCCTGCACCGATATATCCTTCGCCTTGCTGGTCTCGATGTTGAGTAGCATGTCGTTCCTCCCGTCTTTGTCGGTAAAGGCTTCGAGCATCTTGTTTGACGTTAGCCCGAGGGCCCTCATCACCAGCACGAGGTCAAGGCTCTTTGCCAGTGTGGGAAACATCAGCGTGTATACCCCATACTCGTCCCTCGTCACAGAGCACCTTCCTCTAAAGTTGAGCTGCGTTGAAGAGAAGACCTTTGCCGTGACGTCTCCGCTGCTCTCCTTCGTGCAGATTATCTTGTTTGGGGCGAGATCCTCGATGCCCACGAGCACCCTCTCTGTCCCCTTGATTATGAAGTAACCGCCAGGGTCGTCAGGGTCCTCGCCGCTGCTGAGCAACTGTTCATAAGACATGTTCTTGGTGTAGCAGAGGTCGCTCTTCACCATCACTGGCATCTCCCCGACATAGGCCTCTGCCATATTTATCGTCTTTTCGACGCCGCTGATGACAGGCGTGTATGTTATGTACATAGGCGCGGCATATGTGAGGTTGCGCATGAGCGCCTCGTGTGGAAGGAAGCTTCTCACTGAGCTGTCTGACTCTATGATCTTCGGCTGCTCAAGCCTTATGCTGTTCAGCCTGATTGCGAAGTCAGAGACATCAGGCTCAATTATGTTCTGGCTCTCAACTATCCTGTTTATCCCTGTGTGTATGAACCTGTTGCAGCTTTCGATCTGCTGCTGCACCATTGAGACTGTCGAGAGATAGGACTCTAGCACTTCGTGGTTTTTCACATTATCACTAAGCCATGCGCGGTTGCGCAGATTTATAAGTCAGCCTTTCGTTACATACCGGTAATATTTGTAGTTGCCGTTGCCGTCGTTCCTCGTTATTTCTATAAGCTGCCCCGGCTTTGCACCCAGCTTCACAGACTGTGGGTCTGTTGCAAGCATTCTTGGGAATTTATCTATAGGGACGTTGAACTTCTTCGCTACCTTTTTCGCTTCGCTCTCGCTAAGCAGCTCATGTTTAGGCACGAGGTCGTAGCTGGATACCAATGCTTCACCTGAAGAGAAAGGGCGGCAATTTCTATCTAATGTGCAGAAAAGAATTAAATATCTTCCTGATTTTCCAAAAAAGCGGAATAAACCGGCATTCTAGGATCAGAGCACGGAGGGCAGAGGGAGTGGAATCTTTTCCTTGCTTTCCTTCTTCGCCTCTTCCTTTGTGACTCCTTTCAGCACCCTTTGATAGGATACCCCCTTACATTTGGGAATTCTTGTTGACAAAAACATATCAATTATTCTTGACAACTATCGCAAACATTGCGATAGATTCGACAGGCTACAAATTGCATCATACATCACAACATTATGAGAACAGAATAAGGGTTCCGAGGAGAAGAAAACGGTTTATGAAACATATTCTTTCGGTCGATACAGACAAACAAACAATAATTATTTCAGAAGACAGAAGGCCTTATATCAACGAAAATAAAACATTCAAACCTGTTATTGAAAAGACCAGAGAGGTAGTGACCTCATCAATATTACTGCAGATAAAGGATTTGAGTCAGAAGACAATCATAAATTTGCACATAAATTAGGTGCAAAATCGATAATACCGCCCAGGGATATGGCACCATTGTCAAGGACAAAGGGATCCTATCGAAGGAAAATGCGTAGAAACTTTCCTGCTTCGGACTATCATCAGAGAAGCAAAATTGAGACAATAAATTCTGTTCAGAAAAGAAAATTCGGTGATGAACTTAGAAGTAAACTATTAAGGATGCAGAGAAAGGAAATGAAAGTCATTGATATTGTTTATAACATACACAGGTACATCAATTACTTATTGATTATAGGATTTCTACAGAGCAGGTAAAAGGAAACATCATAGTGGCAACGACTGATTACATACCAGGCATGAGGGTAAAGAGGATCGTTGGACCAAGCTTCGGCGTCGTGGTTAGAAGCAGGGGGGACTTGGAAGCAACATAGTTGCTGGGCTCAAGAGCCTTGCCGGAGGTGAGATGGGAGTATATACAAGGATGCTCAGCCAGGCAAGAGAACATGCGATAAGCAGCTGATTGAGCATGCAAAGTCGATGTGTGTCAACGCAGTGGTTTCGATGTGTTTTGACTCTTCAGATTTGGGGAACAGCATGACCGAGGTTGTGGCATATAATACAGCAGTGTTAGCAGGAAAGGAGGAAACAAAGGCGCAACCCGTCAGCCTTAGGTAGGTTCATCCAAATTTTATTGGCGTTCCTGTAACTAATCCATATCGCGCAACAAATCCTGCCCTAGTTTCTATTACATAGTTGGCAGTTGCATTAGGAGTGTAAACAGTGCAATCCTGCTGCTGCGCCGAGGAACACGGTAGTGCGTTTTTTGCAATGTATACCACTGTAGCGTCGCCGTGCAGGCTTCCGTCCAACCAAATGATATCGAGGCTGTTGTAGGTATCGTACATCCAGAAGCTGTAAACTGCTTTGCTCGGGAAGACGAACAGCATGAATGTGCCGTTCTGGATTGACTGGTTCATAAGTCCATGCTCGCGCTGCTGCTCCGTGGTTGCATAGGCAGTGAAATTGAATGTCCGGCCCGAAACAGTGAACGATCTCGGGAGCGGAGCTCGCACAACATTTAGTAGATAGTACAGTAGATATAATACGGCAACCGTGGAGAGGACTGATATCACCATAAGAAGGGAAATCCGCATAATATCACCACTTTATAACTTCATGAATGTTTTAAATACTTGAGTAGTGAGTGCATGTCGTGGTGACATGACAGAGGAGCTAAATCCGTTTAAGATTGCACAGGCGCAGCTCGATGAGGCTGCATCTATTATGAAACTGGATAAGCAAGCACATTCCATTCTCAGAGAGCCGATGCAGACAGTTACGGTTAACTTCCCCGTCAGGATGAGGGATGGCTCCACAAACACCTACACCGGGTTCAGGATACTCTACAACAACGCAAGGGGGCCTGGCAAGGGCGGGATTAGGTTTCACCCGCAGGAGAGCGTGGACACTGTAAAGGCGCTGTCTGCATGGATGACATGGAAGTGCGCACTGGCTGATATACCTTTTGGGGGCGCAAAGGGTGGTGTTGTTGTGGACACAAAAAAGCTGTCAGAGCAGGAGCTTGAGGGGTTGTCCCGCCAGTACATCCGCTCGATAGAAAAGTTCGTCGGCCCGTTCACCGACGTGCCTGCACCAGACGTCTACACAAACCCACAGGTGATGGCGTGGATGGCTGATGAGTATAGTAAGATGCACGGGCGCGACGAGTTTGGAATGATAACTGGCAAACCACTTGAGTTATGGGGCTCGCAGGGAAGGTTCGACTCCACTGCGGTTGGAGGAATGTACGTGTTGAGGGAAGCAGCGAAACTGAAGAAGCTGAACCTGAGAAACGCAAAGGTTGCTATACAGGGCTTCGGCAACGCAGGCAACTTCGCCTTTGACCTTGTGACAAAAATGTTCAAGGCGAAGGTCGTGGCTATAAGCGACTCGCAGGGAGGTGTCTACAGTGAGAAAGGCCTAGACTACAAGAAGCTTGAGGAAGCGAAGCAGCACGGTAGTGTGATGTATTACAAAGACGCGAGGAGGATAACAAACGACGAGCTACTGGAGCTGGATGTCGACGTGCTTATACCTGCAGCTATAGAAAACCAGATAACAAAGAGGAATGCAGACAAGATTAACACGAAAGTGCTGCTCGAACTCGCGAACGGGCCGGTGACCCCAGAGGCAGACAGGATACTGCATGAAAGAGGTGTGCTTGATCTCCCTGATTTCCTCGTAAACTCTGGAGGAGTGATCGTCTCGTACTTTGAGTGGGCGCAGAACATCTCTGGGTATTACTGGACAAAAGAGGAAGTATACAAGAAGCTTGATACCATAATAACAAGGTCATTCAGCGATGTGCTTGCAGCACAGAAGGCATACAAAGGACTCGGAAGAAAGGTAAACCTCAGGATGGCTGCCTACATCATTGCACTTAGGAGAGTGGCAGGCGCGATGAAAGTGAGGGGCTGGTACTGAGCACAATTACACATGCGCACTATGCGCACGCGATGCACGTCCGAAGAAGAACTCTCTTACTCTTTCAAATCCCTCAAACGTTATCACTTGTGTGCCGCTTATCGTAACTATCGCAGGGATTGGGTTAACGGTGAGAAGGCTAGCAGCTATCCCACTGGCGACCACCAGGCTTGTAATCCTCGACGTAAGCAGCTCAACAACCTTGCTTCTAGTTGTCACAGGCACCTTTGTTTCTGAGTTTATGTTTGCTACGAGGAACCCTTCCCTGAAAGTGCGAATGTGCTTGTCCTCCTCGCTTGCAAGAAGGCAGACGAGGTTTGGGGAGTAGGCGCTCGTGCCGAGGGCGAACGCGTGCCTCTTCCCATGGCTGAGAAAATTCTTAGAGTGCACGAGCGTGGCGCCGACCTGCATAAGCTCCCCCCTATTGCTAACTATTATCGCACCGTCAAGCCCAGCGAGGCGCCTTATCAGGACCGCATCGCCCTTGTTAAGTACCGAGAGGCGCCTGCCGCTTTTCTTGAAGATCTGGATGTTTGACTGCATGTAGTAGCCCCTTGTGCCTGCAAGCTCAACGACGAAAAGACATCCCTCGGGCTGGTTATAGCACATCTTTAGGCAGGCTTCAACGACTGGATTGACCATATTGGTCTTTTGGTTCTTCACTCTATCGCTGGTTTAAGCTAACATTATAAATCCTTTTAAGCATTCCGCTTCATTGCAGTAGTGGAATTACGAGATAAAACAGTAAGTCAGTTGCTGATGCAGATACAAACTACTGGACAAAAACTCTATATATGTGGTTGAATAAAGAGAAGAAACCAAAAGCAAAACGGTGAAGATTTATGCAAAGCAAAAATTCTTATGGAAAGAGGCCTGAACAGCAGGGAGTAGGATGGGGAAACAAGAGGGATATGAAGGCGCTTGCGGATCGCATTGCCACTGTTGGCTTCATAATCGACAACAGGAACGGTGATCCGATCACCAAGGAGGAGGCAAAACACATCGGCAGAATCGTTAACGTGATTGATGAATGGATAAAGTACAACCGCGAGCACAAGGTGCCGTTACCCGATATAAGGAGAGAGGGGGAACACAGCGGCTGAGCGAAACTTACAAGGAGTGATCAGATGCGCCTGAGGATTTTCACAACCGTGCCTTTCGGCGCATCCAGTGTAGTCTTTTCCCCACTTGGAAACTCGAGCTCGATGTATTCCCTCCTGTTTATTGGTGGAATCTCGGAGCGCGTGTAAGGATTTCGGAGCGCGGCATATATTGGTATCTTTGACTCCTTGGCGCCTGAGATCATGCCCAGATCGATCCCTGAGAATATTACTGAATAGGTGTTTGTCGCGATGGTGTCCTTTGGCGCACCGATGTACATCAGCAACAGATTGCCGCTTGCTGCAAATTTTTCACCGTCGCGGGTGACAACGGCCCTTTGGAGGAAGAATAGGGTGTTAAACCCGTATTGGTCAACCGCCCTGAATGTGACGCCGCTGCTGTTTGAGTCGATCTCGTACAGGCCAGCAGGCCATATCAGACCTTTTTCAGGTGCTACCAGCACCGCATAATGGTTATCAAACATCTCCTTTACGAACTTGCGGTCTGCCGCAGCTTCCGTCATGGTAGCAAAATCTCCGAGGTTGTAGATCTTGCTTTCTGATTTTACCGTAAGCTGGCCCGGAGTCTTGACAATGTTGAACGGGTTTAGCAGCTCGCCGGAACGGGTGACATAAAAATCCGCATCAAGTAGTAAACTCTTATTAGACATGCAACCATCTATGTTTGACTTCATAGGAGGTATTTTCTTTTCAGATATAAAGTGCTTTCGGCGGCACTCCAAAATGGCACTGGCTTCATCGTGATATGTCGATAGTCTTTTATTATTGCTCAGAGCACTATTCCTGTGGTCTGATGCAGGAGCGCATCTTGGTTCTGGCGGTGGACATAGACAATGACCTCTACCGCAAGGCCAAGATAACAGGGCCTGTTTTTGGAAGGGAGGAGAATTTGGAGGCCGCTTCGGCGCTTGCACTAAGAGACCCGCAGGATACCGACGCAAACGCGATGTTCGAGGCGGTCAGGAAATACGATGAGCTTAAGAAAATAGGGTATGGGGTGCGGATTGCAACCCTCACGGGGGCGGAGAGAGAGGGCTATGTCGCTGACGCTGAGCTTGCACGGCAGATTGAGATAACAATAGACAGATTCAAGGTTGATGCGTGCGTCCTGGTCACAGACGGTGCGAGCGATTCAAGGGTTCTGCCGCTGCTCAAGAACAGGATAAAAGTGAATAGCGTGGACATAGTGCGGATGAAGCAGGCGGAACAGCTCGAAAACACGTACTTTGCCATACTGGAAAAGCTCAAGGAACCGCACTACGCTAGGATCGTGTTCGGCGTCCCTGCGCTGATAATGCTGCTCTTTGCGGCAAGCTATTACTTAAACCTCGGATGGCAGCCACCTGTCGCGCTGATAGGATTGTACCTGATCGTGAAGGGGGTGGGATTCGAGGACAGGATAAGCTACAGCTTCAGGGGCTTCGGCTTCAGCATCGAGCGGCTCAGCTTCATCTTCTATGTAGGCAGTATACTCTTCTTTATCATAGCAATCGTCGTGGGCTATGGAGGGTACGCATACGGGTCGAAGACAACCAATGATCCTGTCAGCATAGCTTCGTATGCCGTCGAGGGCTTCATACTCATACTTCCGATCAGCCTCGCGCTCTATGTAGCGGGCAGGATCGTAGATCTTGAGAGCAGAAAGCTGAGATTCAGGGCTATAAGGGAGGGGTCGTATATCGGCTATGGGGTAATGGGAATAGTGCTGCTATATCTTACTGCAGCGTGGTTCATAGGCCAGATCTACCTTTGGGAGCTCTTCCTGTACAGCGTAATAACGATAGTTGCAGGATACGGCATCTCGCTTTTCAGCGTGCACCTAAGGAAGTCTGCCATAAAGCGCTCAAGGATGAAGGGCAAGGTGGTGATTAGCGACATAGGGGCATACATAGGGAAGATAGTCAGGGTTCTGCCTGGCAACGGCATAATCGCGATAAAGACCAACTACGGCACCATCATCAACTACGACATCGACAGGATAACGAATATAGCAGACAGGATAACCGTGAAATAGCGGCCACCCCGCCTATAAATATCTATTCGTGAAAGCTCTAATGTGTACGACAACAAGAACATAGTGCTTCACGAGCTTATTGGGCTCAAGGTAAAGGTAGCAGGCAGCAGGGACAAGGCGCAGAGGGGGATTAGCGGAACCGTCATAGACGAGACCAAGAATACGCTTGTCGTTATGACAAATGGCGGGACAAGGCGCATCGGGAAGCGAATCTCAACATTTAAATTTATTGCTGACAAAAAGGTATTTACAGTTCCAGGCAATGAAATAGCTTTTCGCCCCTTCGAAAGGATAGAGAAGGGTATGAAGTATTATAGGAGGAGGCATCTCTGACAGGCTGTTCCTGGCCGCAATCTGAAGTGGTAAATTGGAGTGTAATGACATCAAATGCCCGGTTCACGGGAAGCTGAAGACGCACGGCTATGAATTCAACGGCGTCGTGGTCAGCGACAGAGCCGCGAAGACCGCAATCGTGGAGAGGGAGTACACAACATTCCTGCAGAAATACGAGCGCTCGCTGAGGAAAACTTCTAGGATACCTGCACACAATCCGGATTGCATAAAGGCAAAGCAGGGCGACTTCGTGACGATCGCAAATACAAGGAGGATTAGCAAGACAAAATCGTTCGTCATCACGAGGGTGCTGAAGGGTGTGGGGCAATGAAGGGGGTAGCAACAAAGATACCAAAAACACTGGTGCCGAGCACCGTGCTAGAATGCGCCGACAACAGCGGAGCCTACAAGCTGATGATAATCAACAAGATAGGGAAGCAGGGCAGCAAGGGAAGGTACTCAAAATCTGGGATTGGTGACATAGTGAGCGCAAGTGTCAAGAGTGGAACACCACAGTACCTTAAGAAGGTGGTGCGGGCCGTGGTTATAAGGCAGAAGGTCCCAGTTAGGAGGGCCGACGGGATGCGCATCAAGTTTGAGGACAATGCGGCGATACTGATCAATGACACGAACCTGCCGATAGGGACTTCTGTGAAGGGACCGATAGCCAGGGAGGTAATCGCGAGGTACGCAAAGATAGCGAACGTAGCCTCAAGGGTGGTATGATGATAAAGAGCAGCAAACCTAGAAGGCAGAGATTCTTTAGGTTCAACGCGCCGATGCACCTCAGGCAGCACTTCGTGCATGCGCACATGGACAGGCAGCTCAGACAGAAGCTGGGGATAAACAGGAGGGCTGTCCAGATATCAGAGGGCGATTCCGTCAAGGTGATGGCGGGCGCACATAGGGGAAAGGTGGGCAAGGTCACGGCAGTGAACATGAGGCTTGGGAGGATTTATGTAGACAGCATCAAGAAGAAGAATGCAAGGGGCAAGGAATACGGCGTGCCGCTGAGCTGCAGCAACGTGTACATCACGGACCTCAACTTCACCGACAAGGCAAGGGCGGCCAGGCTGAAGGTGAAGGGCACCGGCGAACCCAAGGCAAAATAGTGATACTATGGCGTCAAAAGGCAATGACAGGCACATGAAGTCGCTGGAGATGCCGATTTACTTCGGCACTGGCAGGAAGGCCAACAAATACGTAATGAAAACAAGGCCGGGCAGGCACACGATGGATAAAAGCCTGCCTATAGCACTCTTCCTCAAAAAGGAGAATTTTGTACAGACAACTTCTGACGCAAAGAAGGTGCTCAACAGCGGCAGGATAAAGGTAAACGGGAAGATGATCAGGGACCACAAGCACCCCATCGGCCTCAGCGATATCATAGGCGTCGGTCCTTCAAGCTATCTGGTAGGGATAAACAAAAACGCAAAGGCAACTTTCACAAAGATTGAAAATCCGGACCTTGTATACAGCATCGTCAGGAAATACAAAAGCAGGGGGGGGAAGATTATGTTCTGCCTCCACGACGGCAGCGCGGTTGAGGGCAACAGCGACGGAAAGGTTAATGATTCAGTCTTGCTCGGCACTGACAGGAAAATAAAGAAGGTCATAAAGCTTGAAAAGGGTGCCAGGGCCCTTGTAATTGCAGGGGTAAACGTTGGCGCAGAGGGGGCAATAAGAGAAGTAAAAGATGGGACGGCACGCACAAGCAAGAGCGTCATAGTGGAATCGCAGGGTGGAAGCTTCGAGACCATCATAAGAAATGTCATGGTGACAGAACAGTGAGCTTATGGAAACGGCATCCAGCCCTATGAGGAAAATAGCACTTGACAAGGTAGTCATAAACATAGGCACCGGCAGCGACGACCCAAAGCAGGCGAGCGCAAAGCGGCTGCTCGAACTGATAACAGGGAGGAAACCTATGGACGAGCGCTCGAAGAAGAGGATCCCTGCTTTCAAGATATCTCCTGGGACAAAGATCGGTGCATTCGTCACAGTAAGGGAAGAAACAAAGGAGCTCGCAAAGCGGCTGCTCGACGCCTTGGACAACAGGCTGAAGGAGAGCTCGATAAGCAACAACACTGCCAGCTTCGGCATAAGGGAGTATATAGATATCTCTGGTGTCAAGTACGACCCAAAGATAGGCATGCTCGGGATGAACGTGAACCTCTCGTTCAAGAGGCCAGGAATGTGCATCGAACGGAGGAAGATAAGGGGTGGAAAGGTGGCAAAGCACCATGCAGTGGTGAGCCCTAAAGAGATAAAGGAGTTCATGCAGAGAGAGCTCAAGACAGAGATAGTCGAGTGATATTTGATGAAGGTAAAAATAGAGGACAAGTTCAAGGGCAAGGGCCACAGGAAATGCAGGATATGCGGGACCCCCAGAGGCCTGATACGGGCGCACAAGCTCTACATCTGCAGGAGGTGCCTGCGCGAGGTAGCTGCTTCACGTGGTTTCAAGAAGTATGGTTGATAAGATGACAGACAGGCTTGCTGATTCAATAAACATCATAAAGGTGCACGAGCTCATAGGCAGGGAAGAGTGCACAGTGCATTCGACAAAGCTTACCAAAGCCGTGTTCGCTGTGATGCAAAAGGAGGGTTACATCAGGGGTTACAAGGAGTTCGCGGTCAGGCATGCTAAGATGCTGCACGTCTCGCTAGCGAAGAAGATAAATGACATAGGGGTCATAAAACCGAGGTTCAGCATAGGCAGCTCAGACATACAGAAATACGAGTCGCGTTACATACCTAGCAAGGATTTCGGCATGTTGGTTATATCCACATCGCAGGGCGTGCTGACCAGCAGGGAGGTAAAGGAAAGGAGGATAGGCGGCAAGCTGCTCGCCTATGTGTATTGATGATGCTATGAAGATCGAGCTTCCGCAGGGAGTAAAGGCAGAGGTGAACGGCAGCGAGGTAAAGGTCAGCGGCAGCCTGGGCCAGAACGCGAGGAAGTTCAACGGCGTTCTCCTCGCAGTCAAAACGGATAACGGTATCGTAGAGGTAACTGCAATCGCCAAGGGGGCGCTTGCAAAAAAAGCAGCCAAGGCGCTCAACGCATTTGCAAATGAGCTGAGGAATGACGTAAGCGGCGTTGCAAAGCATTTCGAGAAGCAGATGAGTATCGTCTTCGCACACTTCCCGATGACAGTGGAGGCGAAGGGCAGCGAGGTCTTGATCAAGAACATGTTCGGCGAGCGCTCGGTAAGGAAGGCGAGGATAGTCGGCGACACCAAGGTTGAGGTCAAGGGCCAGAACGTGCGGATTTATGGGACGTCGCTTGATGATGTCGCGCAAACTGCAGCAAACATAAGGAGCGCCACAAAAATAAGGAAAAGGGACATACGGGTATTCCAGGACGGGATCTACTATGCGATAAAGGAGTGATATTCATGCTAGCAAAGAAGAAAGCACATCCGAAATTCAACGTACCAAACTATGGCACGAAGAGCAGGAAGCGCGTCAAGGAGAGATGGAGGAAGCAGAGGGGGATCGACAACAAGAAGAGGGTCAAGAAGGCGTTTATGGGTGCAGAGCCAACAATAGGCTACAGGAACCCTGAGGAGGTAAGGCACGTAAGGCTCAGCGGGAAGAGACTGACGCTTGTGCACAACGTGGCCGACATCGAAGCCATCCGCAGCAGTGGAATGGATAAGACGCACGATGCAATCATAGCACACTCTGTCTCAAAGAGGAAAAGGCTGTCGATAGTAGAGGCCTCAAGGAAGTACGGGATAGGGATAGCAAACCACGGCAGGCAGAAAGAAGAGCCTGCCAACAAAGGCGATGCTGAAAAGGGGATGGCAGCAAAAGGTGTAGGAAATGAGCATTAAGCTTACAAAGAGGGCGGCGGCCGCGCTGCTGAAGAGGGGAGTCAGCAGTGTAAGGATAGCTGAAGGCTCGCTCGGGGATGCGAAGAAGGCACTGACAAAGGATGATGTCAGGGAGCTTGTGAAGGCGGGCAAGATCTACGCCCTGCCTGCCAAGAAGAATGCGAGCCTCCACGGGAAAGAGCTTAGGGAGAAGAGGCGTATGGGAAGGTCACGTGGCCATGGCAGGAGGAAGGGGACAAGCAACGCAAGGACGGGCTACAGCTATAAGAAGAAGGTGCGCGCGCAGAGAAGGGTCCTCAAGGCGCTCAAAAAGAGCGGCGAGATAAACAACGCAACGTTCAAGAGGTATTATGCACTGGTTAAGGGTGGTACATTCCAGACAAAGATGTCAATGATAAACCACATACGCGGAGGCGTGAAGATCGCCGACGAGAGGGCTGCAGAGCTGAAGAAACTGTGATAATATGCACACGATAAGAAGAAGGAGAAGGGAGGGAAGGACGAACTATATAAAGAGCGCTGCACTCCTCCAGGGCAGGCTCCCGAGGGTCGTGGTCAGGCGCTCGAACAGGAGCATAACAGCCCAGGTAATAATATATGATAGGGACGGAGACAAGGTGGTCGCCTCAGCGCATTCGTCAGAGCTGAAGGAGTTCAACTGGCCGGCAAAAAGGAACACTCCAACTGCATACCTTACAGGGAAGTTGCTTGCGAGGAAGGCTGGCAAGCTCAACCTCGGGGAGTGCGTGCTTGACATAGGGCTTAGGAAGCCTTCAAAAGCTTCTATCCTGTTTGCCGCTGCAAAGGGCGCGGCTGACAACGGCCTCAAGATAAAAAACAACATAGAGTTTGACGAGAAAAGGATAAAGGGTGCACACATTTCGGTGCACTCTAAACATGGCGATATCATCGAGCTGTTTGAGAAGGCGATCGGCGCGATAAGTAGGTGATACTTTGGAATACAGAAGAGAGCGGAGATATGAGGAAGAGGCACCGTTTGACATCGAGCACTGGAACCCCGTAACCGAGGTTGGGAAGAAAGTGAAGGCACGCGAGATAACGTCCATCGAGCAGATCTTCCACCAGGGGCACAAGATAGAAGAGAAGGGGATTGCAGAGGCCCTGCTTCCGGGCCTCAAGAGCGAAGTCATTGAGATAATGAACGTTCAGAGGATGACTAAGAACAACCGCAAGGCGAAGTTCAGGGTCACTGCAGTAGTAGGCGACGGAAAGGGGCACGTTGGGGTCGGCTCAGGGAAGGACGTCGAAGTAAAGGCCGCCATCGACTCCGCAATAACGAATGCCAAAAGGAACATAGCGCCGGTTGTCTTTGGATGCGGCTCATGGCAGTGCCAGTGCGGCACAGAGCACAGCCTCCCGATAACAGTGAAAGGCAAGTGCGGCAGCGTGGAGGTCACTTTCAAGCCAGCGCCGAAAGGCCTGGGCATTGTCGCGAGCGGGCCGCTCAAGAAGATGCTGGAGCTCGTGGGGTTGAGGGATGTCTGGAGCTTCTCGAAGGGGAGGACGAGATCGAAGTATAACACCGTCCTTGCCGCTTATCGTGCGCTAACAAGCGTAAATAGGATGAAGAACGTAGAGGCGCTGAAGATAAAGGCTTCTGCCTGAACGTCCATAAAGCAAACGGCCGGCGGGCAGTCAAATGAAAGACGTCAGGATAGCCACTGTTGCAATGCCAACAGCCATAAGCAGCATCATCTTCCATGGGGTATGCCTTCTGGTCTCGGGCAGTATGTTTGATGCTCCAAGGTAAATGAACTCGCCGACGAATATTGCAAGTATCACTGACAGTACAATGGGGCTTATGGTGAACTGCGAGATTATTGCCACCCCAAGCAGAGGCGCTACCGCGTCCATCACCAGAAACAGTTTTGCGCTCCTTGTCGTACCACTGTTCTTCAGCATTACTACGATCGTGTTTATCCCGTCAGTAAAGTCGTGCGATATGACTGCAAATGCGACTATCACCCCAGCGACTGGGCTTAGGGAGAAGGCACTGCCGATCGCGACACCGTCAAGGAAGCTGTGGATTACCAGGCCCCCAGCCCCTATCGGACCCATTATGTGGCTGTGCTCCTTGTCCTTCTCTTCTTTGTCAATATGGTGGGTCGCGAAGGCCCGCTCTATCATATTGTACACGAAGAACGAGAGCACCGCTACCATGAGCACGTATCTTATAGGAAAGTTTAGGTTCTGCGCTGTGCTTATGCTCTCGGGAAGCAGATCGAGGAACGCCACTGCGACGAGAGCCCCAGCTGAGAAGGCGAAGAAGTAGTGCAACACTTTTCTTAGCCTTATAGCTATTGTGCCCCCTATGAGCGTGGATGCAAAGGTTGCGAGCGCTAGCAGCACGATTGTTGAGTCCATCAGGATCCACCAATATTAAGATTACAGCATTTCTATACCTTTCTGTGCCATGTGCTTTGCATCCACAGAAGGCATGGAGAGCCTATGGACCTGTCTGCAAGCAAAATGCAGGTTGCGTATATTTTCATGCCGCGAACTTGCAGGTAAAAAGCGGCTCTGTATGTGCCCAGGGGGAGACCCGAATGGTGATCACAGGGAGTTGCATTACGCAATTGAGTCAGAGCTTCCCGATATCTTTCTGCACATCAATGTCAAGGGTTTTCTTGCCCACCCTCCAATTTGCTGGTATTGCGCAGACATGGCCTGCTTCCGGGGGTGTGTCATGCACTGTCTTCAACCCCATGAATGCTGTGAAGATGTGCTCTGCATCCTTTCCAAGTCCGTCGTTGTGCACAGCTATGTACTGGACATTCCCTTCAGGGTCGATTATCACTGTGCCCCGCCTGGCGGCGCCGGTAGCCCTGTTGAGGAAGCCATACTCCCCAGTTGTCCTTTTGGTGAAGTCCTCTATTAGCGGTATCTTACTCGCTTTCACCCTTGGCGATGTCTCTGCCCATGATTTGTGGGAGAAGATGCTGTCGGTGCTGATCGCATACACCTCTGCCTTATTCTTTTTAAACTCGTTATATAGTCCGGTAAACGCTTCAACGTCCGTGGCACAAACGAACGTGAAATCTCCTGGGTAAAAGGTCAACACAACCCACTTGCCCTTGTCCTTGCTGAGCTTGTAGTGCTTGATTTCCTTCGTGCCAGGGAAATAGCACTGCGCCTCTATCTCCGGCGCCGCCTCTCCGATGTCTATCGTGCTCTCCATCTTTTCACCCTCCTATTTGTATAAACGGATAAAAATTAATAGCAATAGGTAGCATTTGCTGCCGTAAGGTAATCACTCCTTTGGCATGAAGAGTGATAGCCCGCTTTCCTTGCCTTGAGGTGCGGCCGGCTGGCGAGGTTCACTGGTTGGAAGGTTTATCTTCCCATAAACACCATCATATCCAGGTTGTATAGGCAGCTTGCCCTCCCTGTTGAGTATAATGAGCTTGACCAGCCCTTCGTCATCCGGAAGAGCGCACCTCAGCTCCTCCTCGCTGGCGTCTAGCATGACGTTGAACTCGGTCTTGCAGGCGCCTATCAGCCTGTTGTACTTCTCCCAAACCTTCTTCGAGGTCAGCAGCGTGGTACCCAAGTGGAAGGCTATAAGCTCGTGCAAAGGAACCAGTTGGTAATAGGGCTTTGCATTCTTAGGTTTGTAACCTCTTGGTTCTTTTGCGAGTTCCTCAACTCTGTAATCAACGCCAATCGTAAGTCTTTTGTTGCACTTAGGGCATATCCCGTCAAGCTTCTTGGTCTCAGATGGCGGGCAGGAAAATTCACAGGATGCATGGCCGTCCCAATGGTACCTACCATAGGCAGGCGGTGTCTCTATCGTTCCCAAAAGCCCTTCGCCTGTTCGTATCGCGTGAATTACATTGCTATAAGTGGGCTTAGGAACCTCGAATATTGTAGCTTCCCTTCCTATTCTCCACGGCCACATGGAATGGGCATCGCTGAATGAGACCACGTTGACCTTTTCCTTAAATCTCCACAGCATCCCCGGATCTGCACTCATCCCGCTTTCAACTGCATAGACTTTTCCAACCTGGTCGCCTAAGCATTCTTCTATCGAATCAAAGCCAGATCTGCTTCCATACACCCCAAAATACGGTGTCATGCAATGCGCAAAGATTATCTCTATCATGTCGTCTATAGCCTTCAGGTCTTTGACTACATCTCTACATGGTATGCCAAAGATAGGCCTTCCATCGTAATCCAACCTGCCTTTGCTACTGAGATAAGAGATTATTTTGTCAGCCGTAACTGTATTGGGTGCATAGAGCAGCAAGTGAACAGCCCTGCTCTTACCACCCTGCTGGAACATCAGACTTACCTCTGTCTGCCAGATAAAAGGAAAACCTGTTTTGCTCCACAGTATCCCACTATCGTCCTCATTGAGTTTTTTCTTCAGTTCTCTATTCCACAAAGGATGCTGGAAGTCCGCAGTGCCGAGCATATCGATCCCCTTTATCCTCGCATAGTGCTCGAGGTTCTCGAGGCTTATGTCCTTGCTGGTCGCTCGTGCGTACTTGCTGTGTATCTGCAGGTCTGCTATTACTTTCATGCGATCAGAACTGCTTTTTAACGCCGTTCTTAGGGCATATCCTGTTAACGGGGCACTTGCTGCACATCGGGACCGTTTGGCAGATTGTGCGACCGTGCGTCTTGACCACATACGCCCAGTTGTGCCAGTGTTTCCTGTCGATCGTTCTCATGAGATCCTGCTCTACCTTTTCAGGATCTTTGTTCAGGCTGAGTCCCCATCTGTACGAGCGGCTTATTACCCAGGTATCAACTGGAATGCCTTCGACGATTCCGTAAGCATTGATCAAGATAGTGTTAGCTGTCTTCCTCCCTATGCCCGGCAATTTGACAAGTTCATCCATCCTGTTTGGCACCTTGCCACTGTAATCCTCCTGTATGGCTTTCATCGTCTTGATTATGTTCTTCGCCTTGTTGCCGGCGAAGCTGACGCTTCCTATAATAGAGGCCAATTCTTCGGTGTCTGCATTGGCGTAGTCATTTGCAGTCTTGTATTTCATAAACAGTATAGGTGTTGCCTTGTTTACAGTCGCATCGAGAGTCTGCACCGACATTATCGCTGCCGCTACAAGGTCTATAGGGGTCTTGAAATTAAGGTAGTACTTCGCGTCCTTGTACATTTCCACGAGTCTCTTTATCAACTCTTCTGCTTCCTTCTCTGAAAGAAGTTTGGCCACGCACACCCCACAGTAATAGTTATAATCCTTAAAGTCTTTAAACCGTGCAGTGGCATCTTGGGTGAACTCATGGAGGAAAAAAGAGTGTTCGTTGATGTGGTAATCAAGAGGCTCAAGGCCAGGTACAGAAGGGAAATGAAGACTTCGTTAGAACACACCAGCTCTTGGGAGTTGCTGGTCGCAACGATGCTTTCTGCTCAGTCGCAAGATGCACAGGTCAACAAGGTAACGAAGCTGCTCTTCAAGGCCTACAGAACACCCAGAGAATTTGTCAAGCTTAGGCCCAGCCAGCTCTACAGGTACATCGGAAGGCTCGGTCTGTACAAGAGAAAGGCGAAGAACATAGTCGCCACCGCCAGGCTGATAAGCAGGGAGCACGGCGGCAGGATCCCGACGACCATAGAGGAGATGGTGAAGCTGCCTGGCGTGGGTCGCAAGACCGCGAACGTGGTCCTGGGCAACGCGTTCCGCATCCACGAGGGCATAGCGATAGACACGCACTGCATAACCGTGGCGAACAGGCTCGGCATCGCGAACACGAACGACCCAAAGTTCATAGAGCAGAGGCTCATGCAGCTGGTCGACCGGAAAGACTACGCGAACGTCTCCAACCTCTTCATAGCGCTAGGGAGGGACATCTGCACCGCCAGGAGAAAGTACTGCCTGGAGTGCGTCCTGAAGGATATCTGCCCTTCGAGCGACGCAAGGTGAATCACGTGGCCTTCACGCAGACAGTCGTAACCTGGACCAGGTATCTTGTCGCGTTCACCCCCACTCCAACTGTGTAGTTCACGAACAGGTCTCCCTGCAGGACCTCTGTAACCTAGTTTGAAGATAATTTTGACGGCGTAGCCTGCAATTACAAGCATGTCTGTATACAAGTAGGGTGCTCCGACTTTGCTCGTATTCATCTGCGGTAGGTCTGCCTCATAGTTAGCCAGTGCAGTCTTGACATACGTAGACGTTCTACCTCTCTCCACTAACATACGGTTATAAGTTCTCCAATCCCTCTTGTCTACATACGTGGTGATCGCTAAATTCATCATGTACCCTAGGGCTTTATGCCCTAGGGTTTACTTTGAATAGTGGAATTGTTGGGCACAGTCCCGTAATGGAAGGCTTTTTATATATATTTATACTATATATAAACAGTGATAGGATGGCGAAGGTTATAGCGATATCCGACAGCCTCTATGAGAAACTATCCAAGGCCAAGGGCAGCGAGTCGTTCACGAAGCTCCTCTCGGAGATGCTGGACGCGTACAGGAGATCGAGCGACATAAGCGTCTTCGCTGGCGCCCTTAAGGGCAGCGACGTGGGTGCATGGCTCAAGGATATAGAACATGGAAGGAAGAGCGGCTTCAGAAGGGAACTGCCGACACTGTAGTGATCCCATGGTCATACTGGACAGCAGCGTTATCATAAACTACCTACACGGTGAGAAGAGGTCAGTGGACGCGATCAACTCGTACATGGGCAAGGAGAGATTCTCCATAACGTGCATAAACGAGTATGAGCTCTATCGCGGGGCAGAGGGAAAGGCTGAGGAATTGCTCGGGGTACTGCTTGACAGCTTCAACATATACTACATGGACGCGAAGTCGACCGCCATCGCGGTGGAGCTGTACAAGAAGCTGAGGAAGAGGAAGGGTACTGCGGATGACGCAGACATACTCATAGCGGCAATAGCAATGGCGAACGGCGAGGCGCTCGTTACTTCCGACAGGGACTTCGAGAGGATAATGCCGAGCGGAGCCAAGATTGTGAAGTGAGGAGTCATGGCATTCCTTGCAGAGAGGGCGAAGCACGCGGAGAACGCGCTGCACGAGGAGAACAGAATAGCAGAGCAGCTCGAGAGGAAAGGAAGGAGGGTCATAAGGCTAAACCAGGGCGACCCTCCGCTCTATTTCCCGACCCCCAAGTACATGATAGACGCGTACGTGAGGGCCCTTCGGCAGGGCAGGACCTCCTATTCCGAGTTCACGGGTGTTGGCGAGCTCAGGGAGGCGATAATGAGGAAGTATAGGCGGCAGGGAGTGCCGCTCAATCCAGAGGGCGTGATAGTCACCGCAGGAGTCTCGGGAGCGTTGCGGTCCCTCAACGAGGCGCTGATAAGCAGGGGCGACAGGGCGATACTGTTCAGGCCCTATTACACGGTCTACATCCCGTGGCTCAGGATGGCCGGCGGCTATCCAATATTCGAGAACTACAACGAGAGCGACAGGTGGAACATAGAGATCGACCATGTCACGAAATCAATCAAGAGGCTGAAGCAGGGCAATCTGCTGAAGAAAGTCAAGTACATGCTGGTAACGAACCCGAACAACCCCACGGGCACTGTCCTAAGGAGGTCGATCCTCGAGGAGATCGTGGACATAGCGAACGAGAACGGCATACTGCTCGTGAGCGACGAGATCTACGACGAGATAATTTACAACGACGCGACGTTCACCAGCATAGGGAGGCTGGCCAAGGGCATGCCGCATGTGATCCTCAACGGCGCCTCAAAGAACTACGACGCAACGGGGTTCAGAATAGGGTTTGCCGCCATACCGGAGACGGACAGGAGGTCGATGGAACTGAGGAAGGCATTCGCGAACTTCGCCTCTGTCAGGATAAGCAACAGCACCCCTGCGCAGTACGCGTACGCCGCGGCGCTCTCCAACGCGGTAGAGCACAAGAGAGAGCTCAAGAGGATGGTCGACGGCATAGAGGACAGGGTGAACTACGCGGTGAAACTTCTCGCGGAGAACAGGCACCTGGAGACAGTCGAACCGAACGGGGCCTTCTACATCTTCCCAAGAATCCGCACGGACGGCCTGAAAATCAAGGACGACAGGGGGTTCACGACAAAGCTCCTAAAGGAGGAATGCGTGCAGGTCGTGCGGGGCAGCGGGTTCGGCTCGCCGAGCCACTTCCGCATGATTGCTCTGCCGCCTAAGAAGGAGCTGGAGCTGGCAATCAACAGGATAAACAGGTTCTGCAAGAGGCACTCAAAATAGCAGCCGCGATCAATTCTTGGGTGCCTTATAGAAGTCCGTTACTGAAGTCGTGTAGATGGTATTATCTATCGGCAATTTCCTCTCGAATACTCTGGGCTTTTTGTACCCGATACGGCCAAGGATTATGCTCATCGCGCCTTTGTCTTTAGTGTTGATCCTATTGCCGAACCACACCCTGAGATAAAACAGATATGGCAACAGCCATGTTGAGTACTTAATCTCCAGGCTTTTTTAGGTATGTTAAGGAATTTAAGTCCCTTGTCGTTAGTTGATAACGCCTTCCTAAGCCCTATAAGATTAAGCGGCCTGCCATGCTTGGTTGGAACCGTGTTGGCCGTTGCATCGAGCATCATCCACTTGCCGAACGTCTTCGTGTAGGCTTCCACAACGACATGGCCTGCAGCATCTTTCCTCGTTTCCACATCCTCTGCCATCAAGCCAACTATTCGCGACTTTATCC
>DAIDAQ010000072.1 GCA_027310535.1 Candidatus Micrarchaeaceae archaeon | reverse complement strand
AAAAATGTATTGTAAACCACTGCCTTCAGGAGCAATTCTTTCTCCTTCATTTCATCGGTTCTCGAGAATGTGTACTCGCCGAACGCACTCTTGAATACGGAAAACACAGTTTCAGCCAGCGATCTCGCATGGCAACCACTGGGTTATCTGACTATCGGTAAACGCCTTTGAGTGCGAGCCATACTTCGGCGTTTTCCTCTTTCCTGCAAACTTCTTGGTTTGCGTTCTGCACAGAATTGATTGGAGTTGCTGGAGCTGGTGCCATGAAACTTGCATGACTACTTGCTTTAAGATTTCAGAAAATTCACCTAAATCCTCTTTTCCGAAACGCTTGTTACTGTATTTCTGAATCCAGTTTTGTCGTCGGTCTTTCTTTGTGCAGGGGGTGAGATTTGAACTCACGAAGGCACTAGACCACAGGATCTTAAGTCCTGCGCATTTTTCTGTGGCTGAGCCAAACCAGACTTTGCTACCCCTGCATCAGCATCATGCATACATGGAAGGGCCAGCCTCCTTCTTTTCATATGGTTCCTTTGCTTCCCTGCTCCTCTTTAGTATGCTCTTGATCCTTTCCTCGACTACCGCAGCCTCCTTATCAAGCTCGCTTGTATCGATTGCAAGGCCAAGTATCCTGTTTATTGCGCTTATCGCCACTTCTGCATACCTCGGGTCGATGACCTGCGGGTTGACAGGAACTAATATGTTTATGTCGTCCATGCCCTCCATGGAGGCATACATCAGCATCAGCGCGCTTACCCCTGCAGCGACGCCCTCGCCTATGCTCTTTAGCCCAAAGGCCCCGAACTTTGCAACAAGTTCCTTTTTCGATGCGAGCGCGAATAGACCCTGATCACTCGGATTCTCAACCGGCAAGCCGCTAAGGGAGAGTATCTGCGCCACCTTGTTTGACACCACGAACTCATGCAGCCTCTCCGCCATCTCGTATATTGCATTTTCTGACACGACGTTCGATTCGGCAAAGAGTGCCGCCACTTTGTACTTCCTTGAGTGGTAAATCCTGCATGGCGGCATCGGCACATCGCCGTGTATAGAGACAATCGGCGGGAAGACGGTACCTTGCAGGTACCCTATGTACTCCATCCCCAGCTTGCTGGCCATATAACTTATGCTCATCGGGCCGACCAGCCCTATTCCAGGAAAGCCTTCTATGAGCGTACACCCTGCCATATCAACCTTTTTGAAGAGTTTTATCTCGATCATCAGATCACCTCTAGCAACCGTATACTAAATCAAGCATCAAGTATTTAAAATGTAATTATGAATTTAACCTATATGGGTAATGCCATGAGAGCGTACATTCTTGGTCTTGTTGCGGCACTTGCTTTGGTTTCTATGCAGGTAGGCTTACCGCATGCGCAAGCCGCCGCAAACATCACGAGCATATTCTCCAATGATTACAGGAACTTCATGGCGACCAATAATTTAACGGTGCGCTACAAGATGAATTTCAATACAGGGGTAAGCGGCATTGGGCTCTGGGCACTAAACCCCAGCTTGACAATATACAAGGCAGGTTCGAAAGGGCGCACCGACATAACCGTCAACGTCTTCCTCCAGTCTTACACTGCTTCCTTCTACGAAGTGAATAATACAGTCCTGTTCTGCCTTACAACAAATTCGTTCTTCTTCGGGAGCACGTCAAACTGCGGCCTCATTGGCGACCTTTCCAAGTCAGGGATAAACCCGCTCTACATCAACTTCACAAACCAGAAGTTTGACGGGATTTCTTACCTTGGGTCAAGGACAGTAAACGGCAACCAGTGCGATGAGGTCTCTGGCAGGTACAGTGGGGAGCTCATCAACCAGCTGCTCTCCAAGGTGGGGCTGAACGGCGGCAGTAATGCGTACATCAGAGCATGCTTCAACAAGCAGTACGGATACGTGCAACAGGTGAATGTCTCTACGGGAAACTACCAGGTCTCGCTGACAGGGAGCAACCCTTCAACCACGCCGATAAGGCCGTCGACCTTTGTTCCACCCGTAAAGTTCGTGGCTGACTGGTTCACATGCCGCAACGCTTCAATAAGCTTCTCTTACATACCTATGGCAACTTCGTACAATACCACAATAACCATCTCGGCCAAGTCATCTAGGCTGGCCGGCATGACCTTCCCTGGCGCGCTGGATGCGTTCCACGTCTACAACCTGAACCTCACGGCATCGCGTGGCGTTGGCAACGGCGAGAGCCTGAGCGTCTGCTCCGGTGGTGTGTGCTATCCCGTACAGTGCACGTAAAAGCGTTTCCCTCGTGTAGGCTTTCTGACGAACCAACGGCGATACTTATATAAATATACCGTCAGATATGTAGTCGTGATACAATGGCAGAAAGAGTTGGGAGCGAATCAATAGACCGAGAGGATGGGTACCTGTACTACCTTGGCAAGGACGGATATGTGTGGAGGACTCCGATGAGATCAAACCAGCGGGGAAGAAAGAGCAAGGTTGGATCCGAGAGAATAAGGAGGCAGGAGGGGTTCCTTTACTTCATAGACAAGAAGGGTTATGTCTCGAGGTCAAAGATGAACAGGAGAGGAAGGAGATAATCCTTTCTTTCCCCTTCTTCTTACCTTCACGCGCAGACCTTTCCTTATCCTGTTTCTTCTGACAAGCCCTGCATTGCCTTCTATTACGTAAAGCGCGGGGCGTGAAGGCGAATACGTCCTGCAGCGGAAGATAGAGCTGCACGGCCGCATCCTTTCCGCATAATCGACGACCACCATCTCTTCATCGAGCCAGACGGCATCAATGCTGAAGTGCATGTTCAGCATCCAAAGGGAGTGATATCCCAGCCTCTTGAAAACAAACAACATGCATTCACCTTCCCCCAGGAAAGGGCGGTGCATTAACCCTATCACCCTTTTTATCCGTGTGTCGGCTATGAGCGCGTTGTATTTCTTGCCATTCAGCGTTAAGGCCATCCGGGTGTACGTCTGCCACTTTTGCGGTATATCTAGTATCATAGTTCAACACTTTCTCAGCGGGCAAGGGAGACCGTTTGCTCCCGCATGAACTGCTGGAGGTAAAACCTGCCGCCTCCGCCCCTTGCGTTTAGGCCACTCTCTTTCCAACCGGCAAAGGAATACACACCGGCTAAGCTCCCCGTCGTGGCACCGGTAAACTTGTTGACGCTTACGGTGCCGCTTTCGATCTTTCTCAAAAACAGGTATATCTCCTTCCTGTTCGATGAGTAGAGCCCTGCCGCAATGCCGTATATGCTGTCGTTCGCCATTGCAAGAGCCTCGTCGAAACTGCTGAACGGTGCGAGCAGCAGTACGGGCAGGAAGAGCTCTTCGTGCATCAATGGATGGTTCTGCCTCAGCTCGGCAAGCACTGGCTCCACATAGGACCCGTCGAGCCCCGTGTCTACCTTTTTGCCACCGTAGAGCAACCTGCCCGAGGACCTTATTGCTTCAACCGTCTCGTTATAGCGCTTGAATGCCTGCCCGTTTATAAGCGGGCCCATCTCTGTCTCTTTTTTCAGGGGGTTGCCGATCCTGAGCTGCTGCATCCTGCCGACGACCTTGCTGATGAACAGTTCCTTCACAGACTCATGCACGTATGCCCTTGACAGGGCGCTGCGTTTCTGACCTGCAAATCCAGTCACTGCACTGACTACGCCGCTGGCAGCCAGTTCAATATTGCACGCCTTTGAAACTATCACCGGATTCTTCCCTCCCATCTCCGCAATAAAGACCTTTCTTTCGCCTGACTCCTCTATCCTCTTAAGAAGACCGATGCCAGTAAGCCTTGACCCTGTAAAAGCTATGCCTGATACTCCGGCGTTTGTTGCTAGCTCGCCCCCCACCTCGCCGCCGGGGCCTGTAACGAAATTGAAGACACCATCAGGCACACCGGCGTCGCTGAAAAGCTTGTAGAGCTTCAACCCAGACAGCATCGTGGCGTTAGCGGTACAGGAAGGCTTGAACACAACAGTATTGCCTGTCACCATGGCTGCCACGCTAATGCCTGCAGCTATGGAGAAGGGGAAGTTGAACGGGGCTATGACACCAAAAACACCATACGGCTTCATTGACACGCCTACCTTCTCTTCACCTTGCCCCAGGCATTTTTTTGCAACGGCCTTGCCCTCATACCCCTTGTTCCTCTCAAACTCGCATGCATAGTAACGCGCCAGGTCTATTGCTTGGTCTACTTCCTCCATTGCCTCATGCCTAGTCTTTCCGGTTTCGATGCACAGCAGAGCGGCAAGCTCAAACTTGCTGCGCGCTGCCAAATCCGCAAATTTCCTGAATATTGCGATGCGCTCTCTGTAGTCTGTGCAGCGCCACTTATCAAATGAGCGCTTTGCGGACTCTATGGCCAGGCTGGCATGCTGCCTTGCACCATCCTGGAAATGCCCTATAACGCGGCCGTCTATTGGGGACTTCTCGGCGATCTTAGAGGTGGAATACGTCTCTCTCCCGTCGATGTATATCGGGTAAACGCCTCCGAGGCCTCGCTCGACGCCATCCACGGCGGACTCGAAAAGGCTGTCAAATTCCGCCTCTTTGCCTTCCTCACTGAACCTCCTGAAGGTGAACTCGTTCGCGAACTTCTGCCTGGCCAAAATACAACCTCATACCCCTTGGGCGGCGAATCTTTTATAGCTTTTTAACCAAGAGAGACATTATGTTGGACTTGGATGCAGCCAATGCAGTGTTGAAGCTGGCAAGCTCGGAGGCGGCGCTGGATGTGATACTATCTTTTGTAGAAGCAGAAAATGCAAAAGGGGGGCTCTTCCAGGTATTTGGCCATGGCTCCATTATAAGCGGGCTGCACTTGAAGGCAGCTTATGTGAACACACTCATAGCGTTCAACGATAGGTCAAACATCGCCAGGAGGCGGCAGATGGAGATGCTTCTCTTCGCCGGGATGACCAGGCAGATCGGCGATGCGATACGCAGGGTGGGTGTAACATCTGCAAAAAGCTTTGTTGTGTTCTCTGACAACACATGTGCAATGGAGAGGTTCGGCAAGATCTCCTCAATAAAGGAGTTCAGCATTGCGGGTAGCGCTGCCCTCTACGCTGCGCAGAAGCTCGGCTTCGGCAGAATCCCCTCTGAGGGGGAGCTGCTCACCGCAATGGCAAGGTCAAGGCTCGGTCTCTAGCTTGTAGTCGGCATGCAGTACACCGTGAATGCGCTCGGCCTTCTTCTTCCCTACCTTATCCACCTGCATCAGCTCCTTCACCGATGCGCACGTGATCCTTTCGATGCTGCCGAAATGCGCCAGCAATGAGGATGCTATCTTCGCTCCTACTCCTGGCAGGTTGCCAACTATGTACTCCTGGTACTGCGAGTCGGTGTATGCTCTTGCACCGCCCTTTGGCGATGGTTTCCTCTTCTCGGCCTTTTGCTCATGCTTTGCGAGTGCCGAGATTATGCGCGCCGTATCTGACGCAGAGTCGGAGAAAATTACTTGAACCCCCACGTCTATGTATAGGTGCGCAACTGCACCGGTGATAACATTCCCGCCGAGCCTGAAGCCCTCGCGGCCGCCCTCTACGATTATTATAGGGGAACGGTAATGCGCCTTCAGCCTCTCAGCCTGGTCGAAGAGCCTTGTGTTCATGAGCGAGCTCTCAAAATCGCTGGTCGTCTTGCGCTCGATGCAAACCCTGTCGGAGATCAGGTAATCCCCAACAGGTAGAGGTACAATGCTTACGGACAGCCCGCTTTCCTCAAGAGCGCTTATCAGCTCTGTATTGCGCTCGCGACTGTCCACTATAACAGCAGGCATCTCAGGACCTTCTGCTGAAAGTGATGTTGCTCACAAGCGCATAACTGGTGTTGGTCTCGCTGCTTGGCGTGAAAAAGAACGTGTTTGGCGCCGTTACGCCGGATGCCAACACCAGATTCGCCGTATAAACAGACAAAGCAGAAGTCAGGTTGAACTGCGCAAGCCTGTGCACCCTGCCGTACTGGTCAAGGCTGCTGAGATACAATGCAAGTGGCTGCGCAGTAGACTTCGCTATTAATGATACTGTAGTGTTGACATAACCGGCAACGCCGCCGACTATCTTCTGGTCCACGTTAGTCGTGTTGGCGTAAGGTGCGTATGTTATTATGGCACCGTATTGCAGCGGTATCCACATGGTCCTCTCGCTCCCGTTTATAAACGCATATGTTGAGCCCCACTGGGATAGAATTGGGTATGAAACATAGTCCCTGAAGAGCGATGCGTCGACTGCCCTGCCTGGCGAGAAGACCAGCGTCGAATTTGACTGGATCGGGGTGCCGAATAGGGAGGTCATGTAGCCCACGAGCTTGCTTAGCTGCACTGGATTGTATGCTGCCGCGTCCAGCGCCACTATCCCCACATTGTAGTTGTACAGGGAAAGCAAGGTCTGCTTTGTGTAATTCTGGCTTATCGGGGATGCAAAGGTCATGTTGCCGCCTACCTGCAGATTGTACGCCTGCACGATGAGCGGTATGTTGAGAAGGTATGCGGTCTCTGTATTATTCTGCCTGGTAAGATAGCCGCTCACCGTAGGCTTGCGCGTTACCGTGGTATAGAAAAGCGCCTTGCCTTGGTAAAGAGCTGGCGTATTGCTGTAGGGGTTCGGCAGGGCGGGCAGGTTAAGGACTGTAAAGTTTCCCGCGGTCTGCCCGATCCCGTAATAAACCTGCGGCACATTCACCGAAGTTGTTGAGGCAGCCGCGACGGCACCTACCATTATGCCTGAAGCCTCCGCAACGTAGATGGCAACAACAGCCGCGGACAATACAATCTTGTAATTAGAGCTGAACTTGCGCGCCTCGAACAGCGTCTTGATCCCTATTGCGGCGAGCACTGAGAATGCAATGCTGACAATCAGGTCGAACCTTCCCGGCTCCCTGAGCACATTTAGCAGCGGCACTGACCTGTACAATGAATAGAGGGTTGGTATCCCTGTTTGCACGCCGCCTATCTGCAGCGACGGGCCGAGAGCAAACCAGCCAAAAACAATAACCAGGAAAAGCCACAGCAACGCTTTCCTTGGTCTCTTGTAGACAGCATACAATGCGAGCGCGAGCGCGCTGTACCCGATGTAAGCCACTGTTTCTGTGGGATCAGGGCCAAATATTGTAGAGTTCACACTTGCATTGCCGTTTAGTATCCCATTGAATGGGCTTGGAACAAAGAACGACAGCAAGTTAACACTCCATGCCTGCTCATTTTGCACTGTGTTTAGCATGTTTATTGTGGAGAGCGCATTCGGGGCCGTGATCGCCTGTATGATGGGCACAAAACCGAATGAACCGGCCGCGAGCGCCACCGCCAGGGCAATGCCCATGGACTTCAAGAAGTTAATGTTGAGTATCCTGTTGCGTTGGAGGGCGAGATATACAACGGATATGGCTGCAAACGAGATGAGAACGATTATGGCTTGCTGTATGTCGCCCATAAAGGCAGAGAGCACAAAGGAGACCCCAAGTCCGAGAGCAGCCCAGTACTCAGTTTTTTTGCCAGCATCAAGTATCCTGAGGAAAAAGTAAATGGAGAGCGGAGCAAAGGCGATGAACATCCAGTCTATGTGGGAGACCGCATGGGCTACATGGAATGCGCTGAACGAAAAGATTGTACCGGCGATAAAGGAGGCATAGCTGTTTTTAGTCAGATAATGTGCAAGCACAAAAACTGCCAATGCCGAAGCTGCGAACGATACAAAGAACATGATGTCATAGGCAACCGTCAACCCAAGCGGCTGGAAGATTGCTGATATAAGCGATCCTATGGGCATCATAGTCTGGAAGACAAGGCTGGCGCCGAGCGGTGGGAACACAAGTGGGGTGTACCATATGCTCGCGTGCAGGGTAAAGGTGGCGTAGCCGACCCACCAGATATCCCATAGATTCTGGTATGCATCGCCGCCGGTGCCCGGTATTGTAGAACCCATATTAAGGGCAAGTGGATAGAATACAACAATCGCCATTGCAAAGAATATTAGAAAGAGGAGCGAGTACTTCACCGCATGCCTTGAAAGATACGGCAGTTCGATAAAGCCTCCTTTGCGTGGGAAGTGTGGTTTGCGCAGATGGGGATCAGAATCCATGTCACCAACAGATAAGCATAGCTGCAATTGCCAATTATAGTTTACATGGATAACTATTAAACCCTTTCAGATGGTTGGATTATATAGGACTTTGAAAATCTTAGATTTCTAGACGTTGTTTGATTTTCTATTGAAGATGCGGTCTGGTGCCGTAGCTGCCTAGGCAGCGTCTGGTTCCACCAATCACCTTTTGCCGCCAGCCCATGAATGCTCCATGAAGTCTGCGATGAGGCTCGAGAATGCATGGACCGCAGCCCTCTGAATAACAGTGGTGCTCCTGCAAACATAATATTCAACGGCACGTAGACTGGAGGCTATACAATACCGTAAGTACAGAGTTTCACATGCTGTGTCGGCATACTGTTTTTTAAAGATTGCCGACAATTATATAGCGGCTGTTTGTACATAGTCTAGCTGCGGTATTCAGCAATATCATAATCCTTTGGGGTTTCTGTATGAAGATAGATGTGAAGGAAAACAACGAGAAAGTCTTCAAGTTTGAGCTGGACGGGGTAGATAGCGGCTTTGCAAACGCCTTGAGGAGAACAGCGATGAGCAGGGTCGAGTGCTTCGCAATAGACAAGGTCACTTTTTACGAGAACACAAGCGCCATGTTCGACGAATACGTGGCACACAGGATAGGCCTAGTGCCATTGACAAGCACGGGCAAGCACACTGCTGATGAGGAGGTGCTTTTCACGTGCGAGGCACAGGGGCCATGCACAGTATACT
>DAIDAQ010000067.1 GCA_027310535.1 Candidatus Micrarchaeaceae archaeon | reverse complement strand
GGTATAGGTAGGCCAGTGGTTCAACAATTCGAGAGTGCTATTAAATTTGCTAAGAAGAGCAAGGGCTATATCGTAGCATTTTCTTTCTCAAAACCAGCTATCGAGGAAGTTGCCAGGGTCAAAAATCAAGACAAGATAGAGATAATCCTCAGGACAGTCCAAGAGTTGTTAGATGGTAAAATCGAATAAAAATGATGAGAATGTGCGATAAATGCTATGGGGATTTGAAAGATGACAGCATCAATATAATGAAAGACTTGCCATTGGTAAAGCATTTACCTAGTGTTGTTAGTTACCATCGTGAGCGATGTAGCTGCAAATGCTCTGTAAAGAGCATAGTAAAGATGTGCGATTCTGAAGGAGAAGATAAATTGGTCTGTGCAGAATGCAAGCATCAACTGCGAATATCAAGCTCAAGCGTGTGGGGTTAGTAGGCTACTATATCCTGCACCTTTATTCATAATCTTGCACCTTTAATAGCTCAGAAACCGCCTTTTAGGTGCAAAGCCCGTCATTGCAATGGTTATTTATATCTGGAAATACACACACTTCCTGGTCATTATCATGGCAGAAAAGAGAGGGCAAGGGCAGGCAGGGTGCAATCCCGCGGTTGCCGGCAGGCAGGCCGCCGCGCCGCATGGCGCTGTGCCTCTCCCGCAGCGCAGAGGAGGGGAAGCAAGCGCAGCAGGCCTGTTAAGCATCCTTGCGGGGAGCCTCAGCGGCAGGGGGGAATTCAAGCTGGCCGCCAGAGGAGTGTTGGATATTGCATTTGATTCATTTGACACAAAGGAGGAACGCGTCTCTTTTATCGACGGATTAGTCGTGGTGCTGGGGAAGGCGATGAGCCGCGAGGATGCCATATCATCCGGGCTCCACCTGGTAAATGAATTCACACGGATGGAGCTTGATCTTGGTAGGATAACGCAGCAGGATGCAACCCAATGGAAGATCGCGTGCAAGACGGTTGAACTGGAGCAGCACTATATCAGTGAGAGCGGCAGCGTGGGCCTTCCGACGAGAGATAAGTTCTACTCCGCAGCAAAAGCGATAGTGGAGTGCGCCCCAATGGAAAGAAGGGGATGATCAGATATCGTCCAGCCCGTACCCTTCATCTTTCTTGTCAGCCGCCTGGCCGAGGATGCCCGGGCTGCGCACGCCTGTGAAGATTGCTATCACCTCTACCTTGTCATGGAATGAGGGGTCGATCCTTGCCCCCCACAGCACATTAGCATTGGGCGAGGCGACGCTCGTTATCCCTGACCCTATCTCGTTTGCTTCCCCGAGCGTGAACTCCGGGCCGCCGGTTATGTGGAGCAGGACGCCGCCTGCGTTCTCATAGTCCACATCGAGCAGCTTGTTCCTTAGCGTGCTCTCCACGACCTGCTGCACCTTGTCATGCCCGTAGCCCTCACCGACGCTTATCATTGCAAGCCCGCCGCTGCTCATGATCGTGCGCACATCGGCGAAGTCGAGGTTTATGAGGCTGGGCGTTGTTATCGTCTCGGTTATGCCCACGACGGCGTGCGACGCGATCTCGTCAGCGAGCTTGAATGCCTGCTCTATGGCCAGGTTCGGGTAGAGGTCTACGAGCTTCTGGTTGTCAATTATTATTACCGTGTCTGATTTCCTCCCCAGCTCGAGTATGCCACCCCTTGCCACCTTCAGCCTTATCCTCTCTAGGGAGAAAGGATATGTCACTATACTCACGACTATGGCTCCCTGCTCCTTTGCCAGCTCTGCAACGACAGGCGCCGCCCCCGTGCCTGTCCCTCCACCCATGCCCGCGCACAGGAAGACGAGGTTTGCGTCCCGGATCGCGGTGAGTATATCACTCCTGGAATATTCAGCGGCCTTCTTGCCCATCTCTGGGAAGCCTCCCGCGCCCAATCCGCGCGTAAGCGCGCCTCCGATGAGCACCTTCTTTATCGTCGGGTCGAGGCTCGTCAGGTGCCTGCTGTCTGTGTTGACAGCGACAAGGCTCGCCCCCTTGACGCCCAGCTTGCTTATCCTGTTAAGCGTGTTGCTGCCTCCTCCACCTGTGCCTACGACTGCTATCTTCGGCTTGAAGAGGTCGAAGTGATCGCCGCCTGTTTCGTTCAGGGCATTGTCGACAAGCTCCATCCCTATCACCTGCTTTAATATCAATAGATACACTAAAATAGCTTGCGGCCCCGCCAGTAGAGGATGCATGTGCAACCCAAGGCAGCATACGGGAAGAGCTGTCGCAGGGCGATGCTGGCAATGGCTATGACAGCGGCATAAGGGAAGGAAAGGCGCCTGCCGCCCTGCAAGGGCCAGCGGGCTGCGGCTGGCGGGGCCTCACGCCCCAGCCCGGTCTCTAACCGGCGATAGCCTTTTTATGCATTACTCTACCAAATATTATTGCTTTACACAATCAAAGTGCATCCTATGGCAAGATTGAGACCGGCGAGGACATACAGAAACATAGACTCGCAGACATGGGCGAGGTACTCGCTGAAGAACCAGAAGAAGAACTACATCAGGGCGATGCCAAGGAGGAGTATCCTTATATTTGACATGGGGAGCAAGAACGACGCGTACGACATGGAGGCGACGCTCACGTCGAAAGGAAAGATCCAGATAAGGTCAAACGCCCTCGAGTCCGCTAGGCAGGCGGCGAACAGGTATCTTGAGATGAACATACCGGGGATGTATTTCTTCAAGGTCCTCGTCTACCCGCACAGCGTAATAAGGGAGCACAAGATGGCTACAGGGGCAGGGGCGGACAGGCTCTCGCGCGGGATGAGCCAGTCGTTCGGCAGGCCGATTGGGGTTGCCGCAAGGGTCAACGAGAGGCAGCCTATATTCGTGATCAACACTTACTCTAAGAACAAGGAGGTCGTGCACGAGGCCTACAGGCGTGCTGCGAGCAAGTTGTCCGGGCTCTACAGGGTCAATGTCTCGTATGCGCAGGCCAGGGCGGCCGCCGCGGAGTGAAAAAGGGCAAGGCTGTTGGCGTGAGGGGATGGAAGTCGAGGAGTACTTCAGGGAGCTGTCAGGCTATTTTTCAAAGGCATACCAGCTCGCGTCCTCTGCCCGCTTGAAGGGTTTCGACCCTGAAACTTTCATAGAGACCAAGGCTGCGCCTGATTTCGCTGCGAGGGTCGAGGGAATAATAGGCGTGGAGGGGCTGGCGCAGATGATAAAGGAGAAGGGGATAAGCTCAAGGCAGGAGCTCGCGTTCGCGATGGTGAAGGAGATATGCACCAACCCGAGATTCGAGATGGAGGCGAAGAAGAGGCTCACCCTCGGGGTGAGGATAGGCCTTGCAGTGCTGACGGAGGGCGTGCTCGTGGCGCCGACAGAGGGCTTCCAGGGTATAAAGCTGCACAGGAACCACGACGGCTCGAACTACGTAGCGCTCATATATGCAGGCCCGATAAGGGGGGCGGGTGGGACGTCCACGGCGCTCTCCGTCGCCCTTGCCGACTACGGGAGGAGGATGCTTGGCATCGGGGACTACAAGCCGCAGAAGACAGAAATAGAGCGCTGCCTTGAGGAGATAATGCTCTACCACACAAGGGTGGCAAGGCTCCAGTACCTGCCCAAGGACGACGATATACGCGTGATACTGGAGAACTGCGCCGTCTGCATAGATGGCCTCCCGACCGAGCGTATAGAGGTTAGCGTGCACAGGGACGTGAGGAGGCTCGATGAAGACGGGAAGGAGGAGGCGATGACGAACAGGATAAGGGGGGGCATGCCGCTCGTTGTCTGCGAGGGCATAGCCCAAAAGGCGAAGAGCGTGTTCAAGTTTACCAAGGCAGTTGGCCTGGACTGGCTCTGGCTCAACAGCGTAATAAAGGTCGACAAAGGGGACAAGCCCGCGCAAAAGGCCGCAAACTCCGCGGTCTTTCTCCAGGAGCTTGTCGCGGGGAGGCCTGTGCTCGCCTATCCCGGGTATACAGGCGCATTCAGGCTGAGGTACGGGCGCTCGAGGTTCACCGGCATAGCTGCAAAGGGCTTCAACCCCGCGACGATGATCGCCCTGGACAGTTTCATAGCCTGCGGCACCCAGCTGAAGGTCGAGAAGCCTGGAAAGGGATGCATCGCCATGCCTGTCGACAGTATAGAGGGGCCGTTCGTCAAGCTCGATGACGGGACCGCGCTCCGCCTGGGCACTGCGGAAGAGGCCCGGGCCTGCGCGAAGCGGATAAGGAAGATACTCGCTGTCGGCGATATACTCGTGACGTACGGCGATTTCAAGAAGTCGAACACGCCGCTCGTGCCTACTAGCTACGTTGAGGAGTACTGGTACGAGCAGCTGAAGGCCGGCGGCTATTCCGGCGTGGTGCCTGAGCCAAAGAGCTTCGCAGAGGCGCTGCAGTATAGCGTGCAGTTCGGCGTGCCGATGCACCCTAAGTACATCTATAACTACAATGACCTCTCCCCGAGCGAGCTGAAGGAGCTCGCGCTCATCATATCAGGAAGCGGGATCAACAAAAGGCTTCTCCTCTCGATAGATGGGCTTAGGCTGCCGGCGCAGGGCGGTATGTTAGTCCCGATTCTCGAGAGGCTCTGCGTGCCGCATGCCGAGATGGGTGGGTCTATTATGATAGCGAGGGACGACGCGCAGGCGCTCATTGCGTCGCTGGGGCTCGCCAAGGGCGAGGCCGTTGACATAGACGACAGGATCTTCTCGGCATTCAACAGCGATGCAAAGCCCACAGAGATACTGAGCGGCATCGCAGGGTTCAGGGTGATGCAGAGGGCGGCATGGATCGGGGCGAGGGTAGGAAGGCCTGAAAAGGCGAGGGAGAGGTTGATGCGCCCTCCTCCCAACGCGCTCTTCCCCGTGGGTGAGTGCGGAGG
>DAIDAQ010000061.1 GCA_027310535.1 Candidatus Micrarchaeaceae archaeon | reverse complement strand
GTCTAAGCCCCTCTCGGAGGGGGACCTTGACAAGCTGCTGGCGGCGAAGAAGGCAGAGCAGCCGATAATGAAGGACGATGTCATCGAGTTCCTGAGCGGGCCGCTCAAGGGCTACAAGGCGAAAGTGCTAAAGGTTGACGGGACGAAGTCGGAGATGACGGTCCTGTTGATGGACGTCGTGGTGCCGATGCCGATCACGACGAAGCTCAGCACAGCGAAGATAGTGCAGAAGGCAAAGCAGGAGAACGCTTAACGGTGCTATTATGGGAGAAGCAGTCATAGAAAGCTTAGTTGAGGGGGGAAAGGCCAGCGGAGGTCCGCCATTGGGCCCGGCGCTCGGCCCCCTCGGGGTAAGCACTGATGCCGTGGTAAAGGAGATAAACGAGAAGACTAAGGATTTTGCCGGGATAAAGCTCCCTGTCAGGATCTTCGTCGATCCCGCGACGAAGAGGTACAGGATAGAGGTTGGGAGCCCGCCGACGAGCGCGCTGATCTTGAAGGAGGCAGGGGTGCAGAAGGGCGCGAAGACGAAGGGCGAAGTGGTTGGTAACATAACGCTCGAGCAGGCAAAGAAGATTGCCGAATCGAAGGCTGCAAGGATATACGGCAGCTCGCTGAGCAACAGGGTAAAGCAAGTGCTCGGCACCTGCAAGAGCATTGGTGTCACATGCGAAGGAAAGGACCCGAGAGCGGTAATCGCGGAGCTGAACAAGCCAAAATCATGAAGCTGGACAGGGCCTTTGCTGACAGGCTCTATTCACTCTTGCTCGGGCGTTTTGGCTTCAGGGGGTGGTGGCCCGCCGATACCCCTTTTGAGGTTGTCGTAGGCGCGATCCTGACACAGCAAACATCGTGGTCAAATACCGAGAGGGCAATAAAGAACCTGAAAGAGGGCGGGTGCATGGACTTAAACCGCATCTCAGTGATGAACAGGGAGGTGCTTGAGGGGCTCATCAGGCCGAGCGGCTATTTCCGCCAGAAGGCAGCAAGGCTGCAGGGCCTGTGCAGGTTCATCAGCAGCGAATACGGAACGCTTGGTTCCTTTTTCAGCACAGGGGAGCTGGAGATGAGGAGGGCGCTCCTCTCACAGAACGGGATAGGCAAAGAGACATGCGATGCCATCATGCTCTACGCCGCAGGCAGGCCGACTTTTGTAGTTGACGCATACACAAGGCGCATAGTCTCAAGGATGCTAGGCCTCAGGGCAGAGCCCGATTATGACACCCTGCAGGATGCTTTCCAGTCCGCCATAGAGGAAGATACAGAGCTGTATAAGGACATGCACGCGCAGCTCGTCGAGCTTGCAAAGCGTAATTGCACGAAGAGGGCGCCGCGCTGCGAGGCCTGCCCGGCACTGGAAATGTGCATATATGGGAAAAGGCTCCGCAGGAGGGGCAGCCACCACAACAATTAAAAATTGAAGAAGAGCTATAAGTAGGGGTCACATGAATAGGACAAAAAGCAGACCTGGAAGAGGGGCTGAGAACACATTCGGCGGCATTACAGACTCTGCGGACGGAAGCTTGAAGGACTTTAGCGTCCACATTTACGTGGCAAATGCAACAAGGAAAGAGCTGACGGCCATAGACGGCCAGTTTGACCGCAAGCGCGCCGGCGAGATAGCAAAGCTCCATAGCAGCAGGCTCTTGAGCCTAAAGGAGGCGCTTATTCTCGCCAGCGACGCTTCCATTTCCAGGAATCTTGCGGAAAGACAATACTGGCTCGGAGGCGAGTACGCACTGGATGAGGGATTCTACAGGATCGACAGGAGGGACTGGCATCTCGAGAGGGTGCCGGGAAGCGTTTGGATAGACCTGCCAAGGGAGGAAAAGGTCGTCTATCGCGGCAAGGGCGTAGGCCCTGCGGCGCTGCGCATACGCGATGAGCAGAGCAGGTACCTGGTCGAGATAGTAGAGGCAAGGGCTTCGGAGGCTGGCATAATCCTTGTCGGGAACTGAGCCTGTGCAGATAATGCGGGCGCCGCAACAATGGCGCCTATAGGGGCGCCGCTTTCCGTACAAAAGTAGTTGCGGAACTTTCACGGAAAGCCATAAGGTTCTGCCTAGAAACAAGCAGAAGACACTTGTTGACTTGGTTGACAAGGCACTAAATGAGCAGCATTCGTCTAACTTGGACGAGCTAAAGAAGCACATAGATAAGGAAGTATACTCGATATATGGCTTGTCTAAGGGCGAAATCAGGATGACAGAGGGCAGTTATCGCCGATGATACTTTATGGACAGATTTCAGATTTTGCGGGCAAGTGGGGATTTATGGACAAAGCCATCCTTGTTACAGAAAAGCTAATATATCTAAATGTAGCAATTAAAGGCGTGAGAAGATGTTATCACGAGATAGGAAAGGGGAAGACGGCATATCGCAGGAGGAGGCGGGCGACGACCTGCTGAGAGCACGCCGCGGCGTGAAAGTGAACGAAAAATGCATCGATGACTTGGAGAAGGAGTTTATCTCTGCCGGGAAACTTTCAAACAATATCTTTATCGAGCTGGCTGACGCCTATAAAGCGGCAGGCAAGGAAGAACTCGCTTCGATAATTCCACAGCTCGGCCATGAGGTTGCAAAGACAATGGATTACGGACCTGCGGGGCTGTTCATCGGCGCGCAGGCATTCTTCGAGAGGAACAAGTATTGCCCGTACGACAAGACAAAGGCAGTTGAAAAGGTGATGCTACTTGTGGCGTACAGGTTAGGCAGCGACTCCAGAAGGTACTATGAGGAAGAGTCGCTTGCACAGAAGGAAGTTGGAAGGTTCATCGAATCCGCCAGCAAGTCAATTACCTCAAACGTCTCGACATGGATGGAGTGGAGGAACATGCAGGGCGGCGAGTACATCCTTCCGAGGAAGGGCTGGCTAAGGCGCTGACCGCAGAAGCAATCGCGGGCTGCGAGCCCCTTTGCTCACTTCATTATCTTGTCGAGCAGCGGATAGCTCTCAAAGAGCCTCTCCTGTTCCAGCTGCTGGTAGAGCATGTATATTATCCCGACAGTGAGCAGTATGCCCATGCCGGTGCCTACGGCTCCGGTCAGCGTGGCAAGCGCTGCGAGCAACCCAACGAAGAGGCTTCCCAGTATGATTATTGTTGGGATGTAGCGGTTCAGCAGCTGCTCGATTATTCTAGGATCCCTCCTGAACCCCGGGATCTGCCAGCCCATGCTTCCTATCTGCTCGGCAAGGTCCTTCGGGCTCTGCCCTGCCATTGTGGTCCACAGCTTCCCAAAGATGACGGACAGCGAGGCGAGGACGCCTACGTAGAGCAGCACGTGTATCCACTCCGGGACAAGCAGTACCCCACCCCACGGGAGGAAGAGCTGGCTGGTACTAGACACTAGGTAATTGAAGTACGGAATGTAGCCGCCGATTCCGAGCGGCGCTGCGTAAGGGAGCGGGAAGTTCGGCGATATCAGATATGTTATTCCGCCGGCAAGCTGCAGCGTCGTGCCACCACCTGCGGTACCCACCGGCTGGTAATAGGCGATGAACTTTGCGAGGTTGGCGAACGCGCCCGTGATACCATTCAGGAACCTGAACCAGACAGTAAGGCTGAGCTCGAGCGCGGACGCCAGGATAACGGGAAGCACAGATACGTAGAGGAATGGTATCGGCAACCTGCCGCCTATGCCACGCAGCTGCTCGAAAGAGAGCGGCAGCTCCACCTTTGTCTCGTATGCGTAGATGCTGACCATGAAGATTATTATGGCGAAGAAGAGGGGCGCGAAGACAAGCACAGCATTTGAGATGGCAGCAGCTCCCCCGGCGCCTATTGCTGCCGCAGCCTCTGGGAGCAGTATCGTTGCGGTACCCGCGACGATGGCGTATGAGACCCCGCTCGCGATGAATAGGTTTATGCCTGAGGTTATGCCGTACTTGCTCATCATCTCGTCCATGTATAGTACGATTATCGCGCCGACTGCAAGCTGCACAACGACGATCCCAGCAAATGAGGCCGAGGCGAGAGGGACAAACCCTGTCGCCGCATAGAAGAACGCCTCAACAAAGGCTATGATCATGGCGAGCATCTTCTGCATCGCCTGGAACCTCGCCTTCTGCTGCATGTCTTTCATGTCTACCTTCATAAGCCCAGAGCCGCTGATGACCTGCAGCAGTATGCTCGCAAGCACTATCGGCCCTATTCCGACCGTTATTATGCTGCCTATCTTTGCGGCGAAGATTATGCTGACAAGCTGCAGCTCTGCAGACGTAGGCGCAGTGCTCACCCCGTATGCATTGATGTTGTAGAGCAGGAAATAGATCCCGAGTATGCCTGCGGTCCAGTAGAGCTTCTCCCTGAGGGAGAGCGGCCTTGATGGGCCCTTGATTGTCGGTATAAACTTTGAGATTCGGTCCATGAACTCGAATGCCATCTGACTACCTCATTGAAGGATCGATATGGAATAGCCTCCACTCTGCTCACTGACCTGCAGATTTCCGCCAAGGAACCCGCTGGCGAAGGCGAGCGATATGTCCGTGAACCTCCTCCTCATGGATACCGCGTCGAAAATGACGTGGAACGATGCCTTGCCCTCCACCCTCATCCTCCCCAGCGCAAGCGAATCCAGCATCCTGCCGAGCTCCTTCTCCGGCTTGCGGTTGTCCCTCCTGGTTATGCGCCCCAATAAATCGCCGTAGTAGTGCACTATGCCCCTTATCTCTGCGCTGTACATGCTGTGCAGTGCAGTTTCCCAAATGAGATTGCTGTAATAGCTATTTATACCCCAGCTACTGCGCGGCGCGCCTTCCTGAAGCAGGCGCAGGAGCCACTCCGAGAGGTCGTCAGGCTCCACCGTGCTGCCCCTTGCTGGGGCCTCCTCAAAGACGCAGTATTCCGAACCGTTCGCGGAGCACGCACTCTCAGAAAGGAGCACTGGACGGCCCTCGGCTATGCCAAGGAACCCTGACACCAGGCCTGCCTCAAATGCGTGTATGTTCGCCCCGACTGAAGCCTGCTGCGACTGCATCCTAACTGCAAACGACCTTCCGTTCCGCTCGTACCTCATGCGCGGATAGCCTGCGTTTCCGAAGAAATCTGGAAGGCCGAGCAGCGGATTCCTGTATTCGCCTGACCTCGCGCACAGCGAATACAGCACCTTCCCAGCCTTTATCCCTCTCGCAAAGCGCAGGACGCGCAGCGACTCTGCCATCGATGCAACGGCACTCGCAAAGAGCGCGCCGTCTGCCTTCTGCCTCCAGCCTCGCCCGCGTAGCACCCCGTCAAGCAGCACCTCCTCGTATCCTGAGGGCTGCCTCAACGTCTCTGCGGCTTTCTTATTGCCAGAGCCTGCTCTCCCGTTCCCGTACGACCGCCATGCTTCCAGCATCCTTTGCGTTGCCCCCCTCTTGCCGGTCTTTTTCACAGCCATTGGCTCATCCTGCACTGACGTTCAAAACAGACTCCAGCCCTTGTATGGCAGGGAGCGAGCAGAATGAGGGCTTGCTGACAACCGTAGCGCACGCGTATGCGGCATAGATATCGGCTGCCGCGTATTCAGAGTACGCGAACTGGGTGTTGAAGCTGCGCAGCCTCTGCAGCACCTGCGCGTGCGTCATGGACTGAAGCGGGTAGGTGCTGTTTGTCGGTATCGTGTCCCCGAGCACAACCGCATCAGCGCCAGGCACGAGTACGTTGCCCCAGAGCGTGAACGGCGTCCCTACAAAGAGCCCTGTAGCGTTCATGAACTTTAGCGCACTGACTACGGTGCTGTTCTGCGCCTTGCTTATAAAGTAGGAGAGCGGCTGTATCTCGAACCCTGCAGTTATAGGCGACTCGTATTCCGCAGATATGAAATTCACATAGCTGCTAGTGTAGTTGTCCCCAAACGCCACGCCTGCAGGCGTCGTGTAGTTGTACGGCTCGAAGTAGATCGTAGGGAGGTCACCGTCGCCCAACGCGCTGTACCCGTAATAGAGGCTGCCGAAGCTGCCGAACCTGGACAGCGCTAGCGCCATCGCCCACCTGTTCTCACCGCAGAATATGCACGAGAGCGCGCCGATGAATATCACGCTCGGCTTCCCACCTGTGGAGAAGCCGCTTGTGATGTAAGACTTGTTAACCGGGCGCACGTTGTACGGATACTGGAAGTCTGCGAGCGAGTTGTTCAGCAGCAATTCCCCCGCCTTCTCAAAATACGAGTCAGGCGCGTTGTTTATCGTGGCGAGCTCTGTAGCGTTGAACGGCCTGTTGATGCCAGCGATAGTGCGCCCGAACGACCCGCTTGCGTTATTTGAGCCTGCCGTGGCGGCAGGCACTGTAGTGCCGCTATGCGCACCCTTGCTGTTGGTCAGGACATAAACGGCAAAGACGAACACCACAACCACAAGCGCTATAAGTATGTAGTTCAGCCTCACAATCCTGTTGAATCTTGAGCGTGAAACGCCGTCATGCTCCCCTGTCCCTTCCATAGTTTCACCCTCTGCTGTTGTATTGCATCAAAAGGCTATATAAGTTGCGGTGCAAAGAGATTCTGGTTCGATGCCCACGAGGCAGGTAATGCAGGAGCGGGAATCATCCCTAAACAAGAGAGAGCTTGCAGACGCGCACTGCCACCTTGACATATTTGAGGACCTCACCCAAGTGAAGGAATCCATAGAGAATGGTGTTCTTACAATAATAACCGATGGAGTGGACACTAAGTCTAATCTGAAGACTTTGCAGATAAGCGATAACGTGAACATTTTTGCCGCCATTGGCATCGATCCAGAGCACGTTCCTTTATTGCAGGACAACGAGCTCGAGTTCAACATAGGGCTCATAAAACAGAACAACCAGAAAATAGTCGCAATAGGAGAGATCGGCCTCGACTATCTTCTCGCGAAGACCAACAAGGAGCGTGTCGTGCAGAAGAAGGTTTTTGCGGATATGCTTGAACTTGCAAAGGAGCTGGACTTGCCTATCTCAGTGCATGCCAGAGAAGCAATGGGCGATGTTCTAGTGATGATAAAGGAGAGCGGAGTGACAAAGGTGCACCTGCACTTTTTCTCTGGTACAGAGAAGCAGGCAGATGAGGCGGCGAAGCTCGGTTACATGATCTCGATTCCGCCGCTGCCCTCATCATCGAGAAGGAAGGTGATAAAGCACGTGCCCATACAGCAGCTCATGGCCGAGACCGACTGCCCGATAGTCGGCAAGGTCCCTTATGACGCCGAGAAGTCCGCGCGCCTAATAGCTGAAGCAAAAGGGCTCTCTTTTGAGGAAACCTGCAAGCAGCTTTCGGAGAACACGAAGAGGTTCTTCAACACCAACGGCAAGGCTAATAAATCAAGAAGCCAGTTGATAAGGTATTGATGCATGGGCCTGTAGCTCAGTTTGGACAGAGCGGCACCCTTCTAAGGGAGCCTCTTAGGAAGAAGCTCCATCAAGAAAGAGGAAAGGTGATGGCCGGGGGTTCAAATCCCCCCAGGCCCGTTACAATTGTTGAGATTGCATGGAGAAGATAATTAAAGAACTCGCTGGAGCCAACATGGACATAGACCTTGCCGT
>DAIDAQ010000059.1 GCA_027310535.1 Candidatus Micrarchaeaceae archaeon | reverse complement strand
ACGGCATTCTGGTTCCTACCACGGCGATGATGTTCGCAACGTTCTTGACGTTATTGCCCCTACTTACCGCATACAAGGCCTCGTACCTTATCTTTTCGCGTGCATCCTTGCAATTTCTGTAAAGGTCGCCGAGAACATTGGAGTCTCCTTCCAGCATGGTCGTCAGTTTTGTGTTGGATGGCAAAAACTAACAACTTTTGCACGGAAAGAGATTAACGGAAGTTGTTGGATTTCATTGGGATGCTATAAGAACCGTTTCCATGCGGGTCTTGCTGCTATTCCCTTGCCCGCTACAGCATGGCCCTTTTTGCCGAGCCAGCAACCACTCAGAATCATACAGCAGCACTTCCGTCTCTGCCAAACGGCGTTGTTCTTGCCAGTCATGGTTCATCTTGTGGTGCGGGAGTTGAAGCATCGCTAACAGAGTAGGGTGATAAATGACAATCATGCAATGCATGCCACGTCCTTGAAGGAATGGAGTTGCTGCCCAACCTCGTCCTGGGAGTTGAACACGTCTACCTTTATGCCCCTTCTCTCCGCCTTCGCCAGAAGCTCCTGTACAGGAGCTTCTGAAAGAACGCTGTCGTTCACTATTATTGTTATGGCCTCGTAATCCCCTATCGCCTCGCCGACGTTATCGAGACCGTACCTTGAGGTCTTGGATGAGAGCCCCTTAAGGAACTGCTCCATAAGCAAGAACTCCTGCCTTATGTGCTCGTTCTTGAGGAGCTCCTCTACAGCATCACTCCTTATCAGCTCGTACACGCCGCTGCGTTCCGCGTTGCTCATATACATATACACGAGTTTCTTGTTGAGCTTCCTCGCTTTACCTGGATCGCTGAGGCGCCTCTTCAGCTCGTCTTTCGTGAAGCCCGGACCTGCAACTATTACCGTAGAAACGTCCATCAGCTCCATAGACTTGAGGACGGACTCGAAGTACTTGTCCTGCTGCTCCTTAAACTCCTTCTGCGGCATGCGCTTGCTCAGGTGGCTGTAAATCTCGTTCCTGAACTCTATACCGTAGCCGAGAAGAAGAGCGGGCTGAGCCTTCTCGTCGTCGATCGCCATTACGCCAAGCCTCGCCCTCCTCGATTCTGACACCGCCGACTTCACCACCCCCATTATATAGGAATACCATCTCTCCTTCCTTATCTCTATCTGGTTGCCCAGCGCCGCGTTTATCGTATGGTAGCTCCCAAGTGTCACGTATTCCATCGGCCTCCCTTCAATTATCTTGCCGGTGAATCTCAGCCTCTGGGCATTCTTGTCGAGTTCGGTCTTCTCAACCTGTATGGTTATCGTGACCTCCTTCATCTCACCTTTGCCCGACTCGCTCGCCTTGAACTTCCTGAACGTCCTGGCCCTGATGTAGTCACCGTTGAAGACTATCCTGGCTGCACTCCAGAGGTCCTCCACAGTGTCCAGCCGGAGCACGAGAATGCCCTCATCCTCCCGGAATCTGACGACCTTCATAGTGATTGCCTTTTTAAGAGTATTGCGGCAAACATAAATAAAGTGGTTGTTTGCTGTGGATCCTTTTTGCGCTTCCGTCAATATCAGGCCTGGCCTCATGGTCACAGCAGTTGATATTCAGCCTGTCGACGCGCTACGGATACTGGTCCATATTCGCCCTGATGGCTATGGAGAGCTCCTCCCTGCCTGTGCCAAGTGAGGTAGTGATGTCAGTCGCAGGCCTTTTAGCGGCGCAGGGCGCCTTCTCGTTCGAATATGCGTTCATCGCTGGGCTTGCTGGCGCGACCATTGGGATGGCTGTCGATTACTACATCGCATATTTCATAGAGAAAGACGTTGTCTACAAGCACCTGAAAAGGCTGCACCTCAGTGAAAAAAGGCTTGACGCGTTTTCCGAATGGTTTGAGAGGAACGGGAGCAAGATGGTATTCCTGACGCGCCTCCTGCCTGTAGTCAGGACAGTGATAAGCTTCCCAGCAGGCTTCGCAAAGATGGATCAGAAGAAGTTCTTCGCCTATTCCATCAGCGGGACAGCGATCTGGAACGCGGTGCTGATGGCGTTCGGCTACTACGCGCTCAACGCCAACAACGCAGCGCTGGTCATGGCGGCGGTAGCCGTGGCAGCCATACTCCTGTACCTGGCGTATGCCATTGTGGCCAAGAGAGTGAGGAAAAGGGGGTGAGCTACTGCTTTGCGCCGCACGAGTTGCAGAACTTCGCATCTGCAGGGATCTTTGCGCCGCACGAGCTGCAGAACCGCGTCTTGCCTTGGGGTGCTGCCGTACCTGAATTGCCCGCACCGCTCCCAGCAACCTTTTTGTTCAGGTAGTCGACAAGCTGCTGCGCTGCATTGTGGGTGAGGCCGTCGATCTCCCCCTCCTCCTTGCCGCTACCGTGAAGCAGCCCGACATCGGTGTCATAGCCCTCAACCCTCACGAAGACGTTTGAGGAGACAAACCCCTTCTCCATCCTCACGCTTGTTATCCTGCCGTAGGCGATCACCTCATAGTCCTTTCTGAGGCCTGCCGACATCCTGTTGATTATTATGATGCGCCTGTCGGTCACTATGACACTAGTGGGGTTTATTATTGACCCACCTGAAAGAAACTTCCTCTGTCTGACAGTCATGGCGACGTCTTCACCTGGAAAGAGCATGCTCTTCACAAGCTTTAAGTCCTCTGGATCGATTGCCATGCAGTTTTAGCTGCTTTAAAGCTTAAATATGGTATGTTTCATCGCTTCCCTATCTGGCTGAAATCGATCAGCCTGCTTTCCTTTGATGCTTCGTCCCTGCACAGCAAGACTATCCTACTCACCCTGTGTTCTGCAGTCTCTATATAGCCGGTCTTCTCTGCAAGCATCTGCGCAAACCCTTTTACCATGTCATGGCTGGGTATGTTGGACAACGACAGCTGCCTCTGCCCTTCCCTTGCGGACCCGACAAACGAGAACCCCTTCACCTCTACGTAGTTGGGGCTTGCAAGCTTTATCAGCTCCGCATACCCGTCAGGGTTGCACATGTTGAGCCCTCTTATCAGGGTCATGCGCAGCACGGTCCTCGTATCTAGCGCCTTGAGCGCAGAGAGCGATTTCCTGAGCCTCTCCCATGCGCCGGGCGTCTTCGGCCTTGTCGTCTTCAGGTAAATCTGTTCGTCAGGGGCCTGCAGCGAGATGTAAAGCTGTGTCGGAAGGGGGCTCAACCTGCCGATTGCCTCGGGCAGCGTACCGTTGCTGACAAGGAACGTGCTTATTCCCCGCTTATGGAAGGCTTCGAGCATCTTGCCCAGTTTCGGGTAGAAAGTTGGCTCGCCGGTCAGGCTGAGCGCAACGTGCCTTGGTGCGTTAGCCTCATTCCACCTTCTCCTCTTCAGTTCCGTGTCTGCCTGACCCTTGAAACCGCTCACTATTCTCCTCTGTTCCGCCACCATCCCCTCGACTATGGAGTCGGGCTCGTCCCACTTGCCAGCTGCATTGAGCGTGTTCCAGCTGATGCCTAGCTCATCCGGGATTATGCGCCAGCAGAATCTGCAGCTCAGGTTGCACCCCACTGCAGGGGTTGCCTGCACGCACTGCCAGCTCTTTATCCCGTAAAAAGAGTATTTGTAGCAGAGCGTGCCGCCGCGCAAGCCGTTCGCGGTGTATTCGCATATCTTCACTGCTGAGTGACCGCCGACGAAGTGGTAGCCCTGGCCCTCCATCTTGGCCTTCAGCACCCAAGGTATATTTGACATGCGCTTTACCCCGTCAGCTTAGGTTTTACTCCCCAACAAGATAATATATTCGTGTTTATTTAGCTTCTCTCTGAACAGCCGCTATTCGGTTTTATAGGGGAGAATAGGTAACACTTTTGCAGTGCTGGATAATAATAGAAACTTGACAAATTATAAACCTTCGCAATTCCGCTAATGCGAAAAATTTTTGTTTCTTTCGTTTGATATATTACCGGTGACAGAGAACCGCTTCCAAGGAATTTGGATATCCAAACTCAGCGGGGCTGCCGCCGAAACGACAGACTTCCGCCGAGGTAATTTGATGGAGATATCCAAAATAAGAGGTAAAATGGCAGAAGTTCGGGCATTTGCTAAACGTTTGAAGACTCACTTATGAGAAGAATGTGGCGGTTAAATGGCATGAAGCCGCCTTCGGCCATGGACATACGAATGGCAAGCCACTGGCTATCTTCAACAGCCACTTTTATATATCAGCAATCCGCTATTTATACCGGATTGCTAGTCTCCAAGGCATGGTGTCAGCACATGGATGGGAAGATGATCGGGATCATAGGCACTGCCCTAAGGTCTAACCTAGGCAGCCTCAGCAAACCATACAAGCTGAACTTTTCCGTGACGTACAGCTGCCAGAGCAGGTGCCTGACCTGCTCCATCTGGCAGATGCACCCGAAGAACGAGCTGACCATAGAGGAAATAAGGGAGTTTGCAGGGAAGAACACAAGCTTCAGGTGGATAGAGCTCACGGGAGGGGAGGTTTTCATAAGGGATGACATAGACGAGATAACAAAGGCTTTCAAGGAGCATTGCAAGGGGCTTTACATACTGACGATGCCCACCAATTCGCTCTGCAACCAATCGCTCGTAAGGAGAAAGCTGGAGTTGATACTAGGCCTGGGCATACCGAGATTGGCTGTCACGGTCAGCCTGGACGGCTACAGAGAGCTGCATGACAAGATAAGGGGGGTGCAGGGCAACTACGAGAAGGCGATCGCAATGGCGAGGATGCTGCGTGAGATGCAAGAAGAGCACAGGAGCCTGAGCTTTGTTTTTGGCTACACGATGAGCAAGCTCAACCATGGCGCGCTCGCCAGGACCATCGAAGAGGTTGCGAAGGAGGTTCCAGGGACAACCTACAACGACTTCCATGTAAACCTCAGCCAGTTGTCAAGCAATTATTACAACAACACTGGGCTTGATATAAAGGCTGATGGGAAGGAGGCCGCAAGAGAGATAAGGCTGCTGTTGGGGAAGAGGCACTTCAGCAGTGACCCGGTGCAGATTATAGAGGCTGCATTCCTGCGCAACCTCGCCAGGTACGCTGAGACAGGGAAACAGCCGATGAGCAGCAGGAGCGGCGAAGCATCCGTATTCCTGGACAGCTTCGGCAATGTTTACCCATCCATAATGTCGGACAAGAAGCTGGGCAACATAAGGGAGACGGGCTATTACATGCAATCGATATTGGGCAGCGATGCTGCAAAGGGGGTAAGGGCGCTGATAAAGGAGGGAAGAGAACCGCTCCAGTGGACCTCATGCGAGGCCTACCAGGCGCTGTTGGGGAATCTGGCGAGCGTGCTTGTATAGCAGCTCACACGCTGTTTATCGAGTTTGCGACATAATAGCTCGCACACATCTGGGGGGCTGGTGCTGTGAACTGGAAGGCGTTGAAGACTGACTCCTCGATACTGTCAACAGGGGATTCCGGGGCGCTGGCAATCGTGCATTCAGTGTATGTTCCACTAACGTTTTCAATGAATGAGAAGGAGATGCCGCCGTAAGAGCCGTTAGAGCTGTACGGGATCGAGAGGTAGCTTACCGCTATCCTCGTTCTGTTATAGTCCACCTCTGCATTCCTTATTGCTATACCATTCTTCAGCAGGGTGCTGCCATAGCCCGTAATGTTTTTAAACTGCGGCCTTGGCGGATAGCCCATTGAGGGTGTGTAGTTTACGAGCACGAATATCTCCCTTGTACTATTTGTCAGGTTTCCGAGCGCGAAGAGTATGCTGGAGTTTGTGTTCGATATCTGAGTCACGTTCATCCTTGCGCTCTCGAGAAGGGAGATCGCATACCTGTCAAACTGTATGAATGCGGGGGTCTGCTGCGCAGCAGGGGTTGCATGGATATTCAGGGCTGACAGATACGGCAGTGAAAAAAGTAGCCCGATGGTGCCGAAGGCGGCACCAGCCAATAGAGGGTAATAGATGCCAAGGCCCCAGAGCGCCGGCGCTTTGCTCCTCTGCTGCTTGCCAGCAGCCACCTTCGGCATTCTAAGACCGAACCTCCGTGCGGCAAGCATCAGGAACACTATCACAATTATGAATAGCACCTCGCCGCCGAAGAGGTGGAAAACATAGACGGCACTTGTTATCCCGTAATATAGCCAGACAAGTGTTATGGCCATCATCCTTGCCAGGTTGAAGAGCAGGAGCAGCAGCAGGCCTGCCACAACCCAGATTGCCTTCTTACCTTTTTTGCCATCGTAGAGATAGGCAAGCGGTACCAGGAACATGACAAGCGCGGCAAAGGCCCCTATATTGGCGCATGTGGAGCTTATCGACACGGTGCTCTTCAACGGACCTATCAGCAATATCCCGTTCTGCGTGAGCGGCAGGTTGAGAAGACCAGAGATGCCTGCTATGATGTCTGCATTGAGGAGTGTGAACTGTGAATTGAGGTTAAGTATAGGCAGCAAAAGCAACGGGGAGGCAAATACAGAATAGATCACCAACAGCTTCATGCGCTTTGCTCCCGCTGCCCCGAAAACCGCCACAATTACTGCAAGAATGAATATGGGAAGGAGCAGCATGTCTATCCTGTACGACATGAAGAGCGTCGAGAGCCACACCCTGGAGTACGAGAGGGCAAGGAGATAAACGGCAAACAGCATGGCACCGTAGAGCACGCTTCTTTTTGTCATATCCGGGACAATGCTCTTGTCCTTTGCATAAAGCGCAACGAACACGAAGAGCATGAGCATTACTACTACGATATATGTTGTTGGGTCTGTATCAGAAACGACAAGCCCTGTTATGTACACCGAGACAAAGATATTGAGCAGCAGCGCGAGCATCACTGCAGAAAGTCCAATCGCTTTCCTCTTATCCATGCAATACACGCAAGTCCTCAGCCGAAATGGGCTTCATCACATTTCAGTAGTTACTCTTTTCCTCATCGGACGTTTATTTATTAATGATTAAGCCTATATGTGTATTGTTGACATGGCAAAGCAGATGGTAAGGTACAGGTTCATGCCACACACGGCTGACGTCAAATTCATGGCGTACGGCAGGACGATGGCTGAGCTCTTCCAGAATGCAGCGCTGGCGATGTTTGACACGATTGCAGACACAACCGCCATGAGGGGCTCAAATGAGAGGGGCTCTGCCTTCAAGGTATCTGTTGTAGCTGATAACCAAGAGGACTTGCTTTGGAAGACGCTGCAGCGCTGCCTATCGGTATCGAACGCAAGGGGGCTTTTCTGCTATGGGCTAGCAAGGCCGAGGCTCAAGGAAGGGAAGACACTCTCTTTCAGCGCAATAGCGCTCACGAAGAAGGGGCGCGAAGGGATTTCAAGGCTGGAGGTAAAGGGGGTATCAAAGTACAGCCTTGGTGTGGAAAAGAGGGAGAAAGGGTTCAGATGCACCGTTGTCGTTGATGTCTGACCAGAGAGCCAGGAGAGGGAGTCGCACCCTCCTTTGCCGCTCTGCAGGCGGCCGCATGGCTGATCTGCCATCTTGGCATTGCTTTCCCAAAACCTATACGGACTATATAGTTTAGCTTTATATTTATATTCGCAGGTTGGTGCGGTATGTATGATTTATTATCAGAAGAGAGGGAGAGGGTGCCAAGGGAGTTGATAGCAAAAACAGAGACGGTGGACGTGAAAACGCCCCTGTCAAAGGTCTTGCCGCTGCTCGGGCGCTATCCTGCCGTAATAGTGAGGAAGAACAAAGAGTACTACGGGGTGGTCGATTCGAGGAGCATCTTCAGAGCGGGAGCGCCGCTGAAGCTTCAGAAGAACCAGAGCATCGAAAGATATGTCTCGAAGGTGCCGTCCCTTGAAAGGGGCATGCAGATTGATGATGTGATACTAAGCTTTTACAAGGCGGGGGTGGAGGCCCTGCCTTTTGCAGAGAATGGCACGACTATAGGGGTGCTCGACAGGGGCACCCTACTTAAGATTCTGCTCTCTCTCAGGCTGCTCGACGGAATAAGGATATCCGAGGTCATGAGCACTCCGATGATCGCAGTGGGCGACAGGATCGCAATGGCGCAGGCGAAGGCGGTAATGGAGAACAGCAGGGTGAGCAGGCTCGCCGTGCTCCATGAAGGGAAATTCACCGGCATGCTCACCTACTATGCGCTTTTGAAGAACTACGCGCATAGCGAGGCCCTCCCGGAGATGAAATCGAGCAGGCACTCGCCTGCTGACGTGGAGATCTCCAAGGCAGTCGAGCCGAACCCGAGGAGTGCCAGCCAGGACAGGGACCTTGCATATGCAGCCAGGAGCATGGTGGAGAACGGCGTATCGTCGCTGGTAATAACCGACGGAAGGGACACCCCAATCGGGATGCTGACCATCAGGGACATCCTTGAGGCTGTGCTTGCGAGGAGGAGGATAGGGGAGAGCAGGGTCTTCATCTCGGGGCTTGACGGCGAAACAAAAGAGTATGAGGCAGAGCTTAGGGGCGAGCTCAAGCAACTCATGTCAAAGATAGAGGGGAAGGAGATAAAGATGGACTACATAACCATGCACATAAAGAAGGTGAGGGCAAACAGGTACGACATCAAGGTGAGAGCTGCGATAAGGGGCAGGAGCACAATCTCTGCGCATGTAACCGACTTCCTGCTCGAACGGACGTTCAAGAAAGCCCTCGCGGTGCTCAGGAGAGACATCCTTGAGGAAAAGGGAAGGGTGCTCGCCGCAAGGAAATCTGACCGCTTCAGGGTAATAGAGTGAGAGGTCATTTGCACCGTGGTTATAGCCAATCAAGCATAGAGCTCATAATAACCCTCTCTTTCGGGCTGGCGATCCTGCTGCCAATCATCACCCTCGCATTCATGCAGGTGTCAAACAGCAACTCCGCCCTCTCGGCGGGCGTTGCCCAGGCCTCGGCAGAGAGGTTGGCTGCAGTAGCATCGCAGGTCGCGGTGCAGGGATATCCCGCAAGGCAGACGGTGGTGCTTGAGGTGCCGCAGGGAGTGAACGCGATATATATAGGGGCCCTGAGCTATAACGGGATAGGCAATGAGGTGACATTCGTGCTCAACACGCAGGCAGGGCTTGATTACATAACAGCGTTCACGCCAGTCAATGTGAGCGGTTATCTTCCGGGAATACACGGCCCTGCCTCATACATCGTCAACGTGACAGCGGCAAAGGTCTGCCCCGCGAACAGTGGCATAGGCCTGCCATGCGCGTTCGTAAAGCTTTCATCATAGTGGGAAAATGGAGGGGAACAGAAACACCAAATCCAGGATGCTGCAGGCAAGCCTTGAGCTCCTCCTGATGCTTTCATTCGGCCTTGCTGTGCTCCTTCCTGTAGCGGTGTTCGGATTCGTGCAGCTTGCAGCCACCAGTGCCTCTGCGGCAGCGGTACAGGCTGCTGGCGCGGCAAACAAGCTCGCCTACACTGCTGCGGTGGTTGCATCGCAGGGCTACCGGACCCAGACCTACGCTACGATACAGGTGCCTGAAGGCGTGCGCGGGATATATGTAGGGAGCCTGAACAACACAGTAGGCAGGGAGATCGTCTTCGTGTTGAGCACGAACGCGGGAAACAGCTCTGTGGGGGTTTACACTCTGGTAAACGTGAGCGGAAACCTAACTTCGATAGAGTCACATTCCACTTATTTGATAAACGTAAGCGCGCAGGGCAGCTGCCCATCAAACCCGAACCTGCCATGCGTCTACATCTCGCCTGTGCTCTCTACCTGACCCTCTGCTCCCCGAGGTCGACGGAATAGATGTTCCTGTACAGCTTCTTCCCGTGCTTCATACCGTAAAGGGTGTACGAGCGCTTCGGCTTGAGGTGCCATGCAAGCATGAACTCAGAGGCTGCCTTCTTGTCGCTTACATACACGTCGGCGCCGTATTTAAGTTCCACCTTCTTTGACACGAAGGCGCCCCTGCGCCCCATGAATCTCTCCAGCGCTGCAGACATCCTTCCAGCGTCCCTGGCCCCTCCCCTGAACTGAACCACGGCCTCATAATATCCCGCCTTAAGGCGGGAGCAGCGGCGGCACATCTCGTAGCTGCGCTCGAGCCCCAGCTCTTCGATGAAAGCTGCATGCCTGCCGTCTACCTCAAAAGTGAGCCGCACCTTTGCTGACTCGCTGTCATAGCTGAGCACGTCTACAAGGCATCCCTTCTGCCCGAGACCCTGCCTTATCGCGGCTGCGAGCGAGATCTTTTTATTATCCCTGAATTCCCCTGCACTCCATGTCCTCCCACAGAACTTGCATGCCCTAATCCTGACTGAGGAAGGAAGGGAGGACTTCAGCTTCTTGACAATGCAGGGCTCGCATATCTCACCTATGAAGCGAAGGTCGCTGCTTGGCCTACCGCAAAGCGGGCAGTGTTTTTCCATCGGATCACGCTGGTAGTAAGACGGGGCAGCAGATATTAAAGGATAGTGGGCGCTACTGCCATCCATGCAGCCTCACTTCAAACAGCCTCGTGTAGATAGGGCCTGAGGCCGTAAGGACGCTAGAGACAAGCCAGAAGGAATTGCAGGCGAAGCTGCCGAACTCACGTCCTGAGAAGCTGCCCGCTATTCTCTTCACTTCTGGGCCGCGTGCAGCTGCATCCTTTATCCTCCCTATGGTCATGTGGGGCAGGAACAGCCTCTGCTCAACATAGACGCCTGCGGGCCTGCATGCCTCCCTTACAGCTGCAGCAAGGGTGGAAAGGGCATCTGAGCCGCGATCTATCCCAACATACAGCACAGCATGATCATGCGACACGAGCATGCCGATGCCGCTGAACGAAACCTCGAACGGGTACATCCTTACCTTGGAAAACGAGGCCTTAAGCGCGCCGAGGTCCTTGCTCTCCACGTTCCCCAGGAAGGCCAGAGTTATGTGCATTGCACTCACTTCGAGCATTCTCATCCCACTCATATGGGGCAGCTGCCCGCTGATTGACTCCCTCAAACTTTCAGGGATCTCAACTGCGACAAAGGCCCTTGCCACTGGATCAACCGGCAAGGGAGGCATAAGCGGTCAGGTAACTGACAATCCTCCCTATAAACGGGGTTCCGCCCGCCATCTCGTTAAGCGCCCGGATGTCTTTTTTGTCTATCCCGCGCACCGCATAGAGTATCGGCGGATATGCCACCAGGATTATTGCGGCTGCGACGATTATCGAGAGATAGTTGCCGCCGAGGAAGGCGAGGTCTGGCAGGAGCAGGAGCGCGATTATGGCGTTTGCAATGCAGGTTCTGGTGAGCTTGCCGGTCCAGAGCCTTATCCTGAACTCCTTCCTTACCGCATGCATGAAGAAGATGTCCGTGAGCAGCGGGCTTACCAGGTAGAGCAGCACAACCGCCCCCACGCCGTCGAACAGGGGTATGAGGACAGGGATGAGCGCTATCTCGATCACTGTTGTGATGAGCGTGTACCTTATTATGGCGCGCACTTTCCCGGCACCGACCAGCAGCTGCGGCGCGTATGTCCCGAAGATGCCTACAAGCAACCCAAACACGAACACCGCGGTGTAGAGCGGCGCCTCTGCGTAGGTCGCTGAAAAAGCAGTAACGGCAACAGGGTATGCAAGTATTATTATCCCGACGAACAGCGGGGCGAGCAGGGCAAGCGAGATGTGCACCGAATAAGAATAGTAGCTGCCGACCTGCTTCCTTGACTCCCCTTTCGC
>DAIDAQ010000056.1 GCA_027310535.1 Candidatus Micrarchaeaceae archaeon | reverse complement strand
TACCTGGCCTACAGACCTGAAGGAGATGGTGAGGTTCCTCGCAGTCCCTGAGCCTATGTTCTGCACCAGTATCGTCAGTGTCTGGTTTGACCCGGAGTAAAGTTGCTGCGGGACAGCGCTCTCCGCGCTCACGGTTATCTGCGGGCTACCAGTTGCTATGCTCACCGGCACGCCGTACGAGGCGGAATAACCCCTCGCAGCCGTGCTGTACGTCGTGTTTACCGTTATGTAGTGGCCACCGGAGCTTATGTTGCTGCTGACGAGAACGCTTGCGGCCGCGGTCGCCGACTGCCCGGGCGCAAGGCTGCCGAGCATGAACTTGGTCTGCCCTGAGACCGTGAACCCGCCTGCGCTCACGAGCTGCACGGAGACGTTCGACGCCGTGTCAGTGCCCGTGTTTACCGCAGTGAGATCGAAGCCGAAGAGGCTGCCGGGGATCAGCGGCCCTTGCGGGACTATGTTGAAGCTGAGGGACGGGCGCCCATAGATGTACAGTGTTATCGGCATGGTGGAAGTGCCTGCGCTGTAGGTGCTTGACGAGGTTGGGGCCTCGTAATTCGCCACGACGTTGAGTGTGTAGAGCCCCGAGCTCAATGTGGGCGGGACGCGGATCTTGTATGTGAAGGTGTCATAGCCCAGCCCCCCGTAGACACCGGAACCGACCGTGTTTATCAGGTAGCTGCCAGAGGGCGAGACGTTCACAAGCTGGTTGTTGGCGGTGAGCGCCAGGTTGACGTTCGAAAGCTGGCTCGAGTAGGAGTTGTACAGGTTGAAGCTTATCGTTATGTTGCTCCCCGCGATTACAGGGTTAGGGGATACGTACAGGTTTGTCAGGGAGAGCAGGTTGTTGTAGCTTCCGACCGCCTGCGCGTTCGCTATTGCCAGCAGTGCAATGAAGGGGAACGACGCCATCCATATGACCGTTGCTTTGTTTATTCTCATTTTATCACTTCGATTACCATAACATGATGTCAAGCGGTGTAGTTTTTGAACAGCAGGACGCTCCCGATCAGCAAGGCCGCGGCGACCGAGAGCAGCACCCCCATGTCAAGGGCTATCGCTTGGAGCGGGTAGTATCCAAGCATCATCACGTTCCTTATCCCTTGCGTCGCGTATGTCAGCGGGTCTACCGCCACGATCGGCTGCATGATGCTCGGAAATGCTGTTGTCGGGAAGAAGGCGCCTGAGAGGAACCACAGCGGCATGACTATCACCTGTGCGACTATTGTATAGACTTCAACCTTCTCTATCCTAGAGGCGAGTATGACACTTATTCCTGCGAAGCAGACGGCTACAAGCCCCCCTATTATGAATATCCATGCAAGCCCCACAAATCCCATCGCTATGCCCACGCCGTCTGCCATTCCAATCAACAGCGTTATCGCGATGTAGAGCATCGCCTCAGTCATGCCTGCAAGTATCTTGCTGAAGACTATCGCGTTCTTGCTTATCGGCGAGATGAGGAACGACTTCAGGTTGCCGAGCTGCCTGTCGGTTATTATCGACATCCCCGTCCCGAAAGTCATCCCGAAGGCTACAGTCATGCTTATTATCCCCCCAACAAGGAAGACTACATAGTTGCTCGCCGTCCCGTAAAGCGGCCTCAACGACGTGGCAGAGGGCTGTTGATTGACATTCACCGTGCTGCCTGCCGACGCGGCTTCCTGCTGTATGAGTGGGAGTATTGTCTGGACAGCGGCGAAGTTCGATGTGGAATAGTATACATCAACAGCAGGGTTGCCGGAGCTCGGTTTGGGGAACGAGGGCAGTATCACTATGACTGCCGTAACCGTACTTCCTGAGAGCTGGTTGAGAGCGTCTGTCTGTGTGGTAACACTAGTTATCGAGATCGCCCTGCTAGTGGTCAAAGAATTGATGAAAGACAGGCTCTGCGGGTTGCCCGCGTAGTTCACGACAGCCACATGGATGTTCGTAGAGCTCGATCCTAGGCTGCCGAAGAAGAAGATGAATATTATCGGGAACATCGCGGACCTTATGATGTTTGTCCGGAGATGGCTCTTGAAGATGAGCATCTCTCTCTTGTACAAAGTCAACGTGTCTTCTAATAACGTCATCCAATAACACCCGCCATCAATGGCGCTGGAGCATTATCCTATCCCTGTCTGACTTGTTCTCACCTACGCTGTCCCGCAGCGACGAGCCGGTAAGCTTTATGAACACGTCATCCATGGTCGGCAGGTGCATGCTGATCGAGACAAGCGGCAGCTTCTCCTTTATCAGCCTGCCGAGTATGCGGGCGAATAGTGCGACAGAGTTTGACTCAAGATAGGCCTCTATCTTGTCGTCCTTCACCATTGGAGAAAGCTTGAACTCGTGCTGCAGCACCCTCATTATCTTTTGCGCAGACTCCTTGTTTGTTATTATCTCCACGACCTGCCCCTTTGAGACCATGCGCTTCAGCTCCGATGGCGTTCCGCTGGCGATTATCTTGCCGTGGTCCATCACAGATATCTCATTGCACAGCTCCTCCGCCTCCTCGAGGTACTGCGTCGTGAGTATGATCGTAACGCCATTCCCGTTCAGCTCCCTTATATGCTTCCACATCCCCACCCTGTTATGGACGTCAAGGCCAGTAGTCGGCTCGTCGAGTATCAGCACCTTCGGGTCGTGCAGCATCGACTTGACAAGGTACAGCCTCCTTTTCATCCCGCCGGAGAACGTGCCCGCGGGCTTGTCCTTGAACTCCGTCAGCTCGGACTCCTCGAGCGCCCTCTCTATGGCGGCCTTCGCCTCCCCCTGCGAAATGTGGTAGAGCTTGGCTCCTATCTCAAGGTTCTCGTATGCGGTCAGGTCAGAGTCCACTATCGTTTCCTGGGTCATGAAGCCGATCAGCTGCTTTACCTCTGACTTGTGTTTTATGTTGTCCAGCCCGTCGACGAGTATTCTGCCAGATGTAGGCTTCTCTATCCCGAGTATCAGGCTTATCATCGTTGTTTTGCCAGCGCCGTTGGGGCCAAGTATGCCGTATATCTTCCCAGCCTCTATGCTGAAGCTCACATTGTTGACCGCAGTGAAGTCGCCGAACTTCTTTGTCACACCATCTGCGTGTATTATGTTCTTCGCGCAATCACCATGTAACTATCTCGTTTATCGCCTTCGTGGCCTCGGCAAACACCTTTCTGCTCTCGCGTATCGCAGCCCTGCCTTTCGGCGTGATCGTGTAGCATTTCTTTGCACGGTATTCCCCTCCCCCGCCGCCCCTTGCCCTTATGTAACCAGCGCTTTCCAGCGCTGTTACGGTATTGTAGACGTCGCTCTTTATATTCGTGCCGAACTTGATGTGCTTCTGCCTGACAAGCCTGGACACGTGCTTCAGCAGACCGTATGCATGCGTCTGGTGCATGCTTATCATATTGAGCAGCATCACTTTGAGGATGGCGTGGTACATGTCCTTCGTTATGTAGTGAGCCGCTATCTCATTGGCACTGCACTTATGAAACTCCCCCTGCATACCCCACACTGGTTTATTTTTAAACTAGTCTAAATTTATACTACAAAGGTATTTAAGGCTGCTGCCCCGCCTTGGGCCACGGGGCCTCATTCCTGTGCAGCTTCCTGTGCACCACAACAAAATACGCGGCCAGGGCGGCGACGAACAGTGCGCCTATTACTCCGAGCGTTACGTAGTTGTAGCCCGTTGCAAACGGGTATGTTGCCGCTGCACGCCCGCCCGCCTGATCTGTGACGACCAGGGTGGCCACATGATTCCCTGGTGAGTCATAGCTCAAAAGGTTCGCGTTCGTTGACTGCACCAGGACCCCATCTACGTACCATGCGTATTCATATGGAGGGGTGCCGCCTGCAACCAGGCCGCTGAAGCCTATCCGTGACCCAGTATAGAACGTGCTGCCATACGGGCTGAACGTGTAGTTGTTGAACCGCAGCGGCTGGTTGATGGTGAAGACAGCCGAAACATTGAACCTGTAGCCTGCAGCATCGCTGCCAACCAATCCTACAACCTCCCTTCCGAGGCTGTTCGGGGCGAACAGCAATGTTCGGTTGCCAGAGACGTTAGTCCCGTCCAGCTGCCACGCGAAGCTGTACGGGGCTGTCCCGTTTTCTATCTTTGCCGTAAGCGTGACCGGGCTGCCAATATCTACGCCCCTTTGTGGAGGACCTATCGCAACCGCTGGATCCCTGTTGATGTATACGGAGAGGTTCTGCGACGAAGCCGGCATTCCGGCGGCATCGATCAAAGACGCGCGGAGAATGTTCTCGCCTGGATTGAATTGCCTTGTCGAATTTATGTCGCTGACTGCGGCACCGTTAAGGTACCACGTCACACGGAATGGCGCTGTGCCGCCGCTTACCGCGTACGCGGCCTTTATGCCCAAGCTCTCATCAGAGACGTTCCTGCTGCTCGCGATCGTCAAGAACGGGTCTTCGTTCACTGTCACGTTCACTTTTGGCGTGGACACGAGAGCTCCGGAAGAATCCAGCACTGCCACCCTGTATGAGTGCACGCCCGCACCCAGGCCCCCTGTGTTTATCCAACCACTGTAGGTAGAGGATTGTGAGGTCGACTGGTTGTACGTTGAATTATCAAGGTAAAGCGTGTACGTATACGGCCCGATACCGCCCCCGATCCTGACGGCAAAAGAGCCTGACACCGGAACGCTCGCGTCTGTCGCTATCCTGCTTGCATTGAACTCCGATATGGAGAGCGTCTGCAGCGTCCCACCTGTGAAGAAGGTGCCATTGCTGTAGAAGCCGAGGTTCAGCCCGTGGTAGTTGGTCGAATAGTATGGGTTTGGGGAGACTGCATACCCTGTATAATCGCTCGCTACGTTCGTCTTCGTCGTGCAGTTGTAGCCGTCGGCGCAGCTGAACTCGTCAAGCCAGAGCCAGCCTTTTGCCGGTGGAGTGCCATAGGGCGTGTAGGTCACCCTACTTATGTCCCCGGCGTAAGGGTAGTTGTAGTACCATTCGGTCATGATGCCGGTGAAATAGCCGTTCTGGTTGGAACCATAGCTTGAGTTCCCCAAGAAGTAGCTGGAGCCCTCGCTGCTGAACAATGCGGTCGCCTTTGCGCCGGTGTTCCAGTCGAGTGCTGACATTACCGCCTGGCCGTCCTTGAAATATAGGTTGAGCAGGACCTTGTCATTGGGCAGGACGCTCCCGGAAAACTGCTTGATCCCTCCGCCGCCGTCCTTCGGGTACACCAGCCACTTGCTGGGAGCCCACACCTGATAGGCAAAGGTGAACCCTCCAGTTGAGCTGCTGTCGCTATTCGGCCAGTTGTATGCAAGCCCTATCTGGTACCAGTAACCCTTGTCGGAGAGCCCGTTCAGCAAGTATGCTGGCCCGATACCATCGCGCGATTGGGCGACCGCAGTGACGTTATAGCCGAGCGAGTTGAAATTTTGTGCGAACGAGAGCCCGACCTGCTCGTCGTAAAGGACAGCAGACGTTGCCAACGGCAGGTAAAACAGCAGCAGCATCGCTGATAAGACTGCGAAGGCAAGGCGGTTTACCATTCAACCATTTAGTTAGTGCATATTACTGCCAAAGTTTTTATTATCTATAGGTTTATTGTGTTTCCTCACATAATGGGCCCGCGGAGCTCCACGCTCGGCCCATTCGGGCCTCGCTCCCCATGCGCATGCAAGCCTTACAACGCTATCACGAGCTCAAGCGAGGGCCTTGTGCCCGAGCGTGGAGAGGGTGCGACTCCTGGGCGCGGGGTGGCACCCAAAAGGGACATTCGAACCCATTTTGGTGGTTGTTATGCGTAGTGCAAATAATCGCTTGGAATTTGAGTATCGGCATGGGTTCAAGGGCAGTCCCATCCCAGAGAAGCAGCTTAGGGATGTGGTGCTAGAGAGGCTGCCAGAGCTAGGAAAGGACAAGATCGAGCACCTGAGGACTGACATCAAGGATTACTACCTAAAGCGGTTCAGGAGGCCGAAGGAAGCGAAATACGGCAGCTTGAACAAGGGCTTTACCGAGATTGAGCTAAAGAAGTTCATGTGGGCCATAGACAACCCCAAGCACAAGCTGCTCTTTACCTTCCAAGCCGAGCTAGGCCTTAGGGTGGGAGAGGTAGTGAAGGTCAATATAAGCGACATAGACTTCGAGAGCCGTGAGCTGAAAATCCGCACGGAGAAGGCACGGCAGCTCGACAGCCTCATAATCCCAGTGCCGCTCTTCAAGGAGACTCTTGAGTTCATAAAGGCCAACTCAAAGCAGATAGAGCAGGCACAGGGCTATATTTTCTACCACGACGCAAAGACAGTCAGCTACGGAAGGACAGAGCCGTGGCTGCAAGTGGACTATGTGCGCAAGCTCTTCAGGGAGTACGTGAACGAATCTGGCTTGGGGAACGACCAATACAACGTGAGCGAGGAGCGGAATGGAAGGTCGCCTCATGCGCTACATAGACTGACGACGCACAGCCTGAGGCACTATGCGATAACGAGATTTGCAAGGACTACAAATGGCAACGTGGTGCTAACCTCTCGCTTCACAAGACATAGAGACATGAGCACTACCAGTCGCTACATAAATACCGACAAGAAGGAGATTTACGACGTGATAGATAGTTTGGCGGTGAGCGAGGTTGCACTTTTGAAAAAGAGGTTAAGTATAGTGGTATGAAAAATAGCTATCTTTGCTTTTGTTTCTAACTATAGGTATTTTCTTTTAATTCGATATTGAGCACATCAATGCCGTTATCTTCTAAGTACTTTTTAATCCCTGTACGATGCAAACTTCCATACTGTATCAAAACCCTTCCATTTTCCTTTATTAATTTCAGGGTGTTTTGTGCCGCAGTTTTATTCCTATAATCTAAAGTCATTAGTACAAAATATGCAAAATAAAAAAGACACAAAATGATGAAGGATATCACACCGATATAGGGAACAGCGTATCCATAAATAAGAATTGGAACTACAACAATGACTATCTGTATTGGGTAATTATAGACTTTGTGAAAAACCCCTATTAACTCATTCACTGGAACATCATTATAATGGCTTTTTATGGTTGGATTTATTCTTTTTATGAGCTTGTTCATAGAGGTGGTATCTGAAGTGTGCAGAATCTTAAAAGCCATAATGCAGATTGCATCATATATCAGCAATCCAATAATTGCAATAGGTTCATATAGAATGTTCTTTGCTGTCAAAAGATTCGATTGTGATGGGCTATCAATGATCCGATCTGTACTATTTTTTATTGCATCCTCTAACTCTTTTGTAACTTTCACATCACTCAAATGTGTTGTTCCTATAATGTATGCATGATAGCTTATTTTTGAGTCTTCCATACAGTTATCTGAACCCTCTCCTTATTTAAGCCCTTCAAGCGATGCAAAAAGCAGTTGGGTGCTCAAGATGGCCAAGAAAGCCTCTGATTCTCGGATTCTGAACCCTGATTTTGTCGTCGTAAATATGAGGTGGGCCCGCGGAGAATCGGACTCCGGCTCTTCACGTTGTCAACGTGACGTCTTACCATTCGACTACAGGCCCGCTGTTATATCCTTATCTTCATGCCGTCGTATGCAACTCTTGTGTTCCTGAAGACCGCCTTTGCCTCATCTAATAGAGCAGAAGTATCTTTATACCTTGCACTTATGTGGAAGAGCACGAGCTCCTTCGCCCCCGCGCGCCTTGCCATCGTCGCGGCCTCGGCAGAGGTCGAATGCCCCCTCTCCACTGCATATTGCCTCATGCCTGCCATGTAAGTAGCCTCATGGATCATGAGATCCACATCGCGGCACGCCTTCGGTATGCCTGCAGCTGGCCTCGTGTCTGTTATATAGGCGATCCTCTTGCCTTTCTGCAGATGTGAGACCGAGGACATCCGGATCACCCTCCTGCCAACCCTGACGGCGCACCCCTTCTCCAGCTCGGCAAACATCTCACCCTTTATTCCGAGCTTCCTGCACTTCTCCTTGTCAAAGCGCAGCCTGTCGTTCTCCTTTATGGTGAACCCGTAGGTAGGGACAGAGTGCAGGAGCCTGAACGCGCCGACCGTGATGCCATCTACTTCGACGAGCTTCCCCTGCCTTATCGGCCTCAGGATTATCTGGTACCTTATGACGGCCCTATCGAAGCCAATGAGCATCCTTGCGCTTTCCTCGTAGCCTGCAGGGATGAATATCGTGAGAGGCCTTGACCTGTTGTTCATGGCAAGCGTCCTTATCAGCCCTGCTATCCCTATGATGTGATCGCCGTGTACGTGCGAGATGAAGATGTAGTCTACCTTGGAGATGTTCAGCGAATGGAGGAAGAACTGCCTCTGGGTCCCCTCCCCGCAGTCGAGGAGGTACGTCCTTCCGTTGTGGACCACCGCAACGCTTGGGAGCGAACGCTCCCTGGTGGGCACAGAACCTGCAGTGCCTAAGAATACAACCTCCATGCCAGCATCTCATTCCTCTATAGTTACTGTTTTATCCTTCAGGCTTATATCACTTATTTTTATATCGGGAAAGCGGGAACGCAACTCCACGAGGGTTATGCGCCTGCCTGCCCTCGCGGTCTCTACCAGCCTGTTGATCTCACCCATCCGCTCGAACAAGAGCTTGGCGATCTCCCTGCTCTCGCCTGCCTCCTTCACGGCGAGCGCGGAGAGCGCCTTCTGCTTCTCTATGCTCGCTTCTATCCTCCTGGCTTCCGGGCTCTCCCCCTGCCGCTCATTTACCATCTCGTATGCGAATGAGAGCGCTTCCTCAAGCGTGCCGAAATCCCTCCTCTCGAACCCCTCGTACCTCTTCAGTTCGGTAAGGGAATACTCAACCGCCTCCCCATCCTTCAGGTAAACGATCGCACACCCCCCTTTTATGGCAGAGATGGCGCGTACCGCCCTCTCCACTGCTGCGCCGTGGGCGCCCTCTGCCTTCATCGACGGCTCTATCCCCTCCCTCAGCAGTGCGTCCTCTATGTACAGCGGGCCCGCATCGGTCTCCGCAGATATCACTGAGATCAGGCTTCCAGCACCCCTCCTTTCCGCAGGCCGGGGAGGGGTGTATGCCGCGCCCACCTTTATCGACCTGTCCTTGAACTCGTGCTGTACGTATGCCAGTGTTATCCTCATCGCGCTGTCTGTTATTATCAGGTTGCCCCTGCCAAACATCTCGAAGATGGCATACGCGCCTTTCTCCCCCTTCCCGAAGCTGAAGACGAGTATCCTGTCCTTCCCGAGCTGGCGCACTCCGCTGATTGCAAGGCCTTCTATGCGCCTCCTTACCGCCATCGCGAAGCTCGTCGGCTGCCCAGCCTTCTCGATGTACTGCGATGCGGCGATCTCCCTGCAGAGCCTGCATTCAAGGTTGACATCCCTGCCCTCCCCCTTAAGCTTTATCCTGAACCTGCCAGGCCCTGTCTCGTAGAACTTTTCCACCCTGAACCCTTCGTATCTTCCCAGCTCTCCGGCGAGGATCGAGAGCTCAAGCGGCGTTATCTCGTGCATGGCACTACTTCCTGAGCTTCTTGAGGCCCTCCTCCTTCGCCACCTTTGCGAAGAGCCCAGCACGCTTCTCCGCATTGCCCATCTCGAACGCGGTTCCGACCTGCACTATGTCGGCGCCGCTCCTGTACGCCTCGGTAAGCTCCCTGCCCGTCGAGATTCCGCCTGCGACTATGTAAGGCACGGTTATCGCTGACCTTACAGCCCGTATCAGGTCGCTCGGTATGGGGCCGGAGTTCTGCAGCTTGGGATTAGACCCTGTGTCAGTGAGTATGAACCTGTTGCCCAGATATTCGCCGGCCATGGCAAGCGCCGCGGCGATCTTCGGCTTCTCCCTCGGCACCAGGTTTACGTCCCCCACCCACCCCACCGTGCCGCCTGGGTGCACAACCATATACC
>DAIDAQ010000043.1 GCA_027310535.1 Candidatus Micrarchaeaceae archaeon | reverse complement strand
GCTGTGCACCGCGTGCACGTCAGCCATCCCCATCTCCCTTATCTTTATAATCATCTTTGCCATTATGTCGCACCTTTTTCTGCAAACCATGACGATCTGCCGCTAATACTTTCTGGCAAAGCCTTTTAATTACTTTCCATCGAAACCTAATCAGGTGACCACATGGTTAAATACATAATCGCAAGGCAACTGATGGGCAAGAAAGTCCTTAGCCTGAATGGATATGACATGGGCAAGTTTGTCGATGCTGAAGTCAACAGCATAACAGGGAGGATAAGCTTCCTCGTTGTTGAGCCTGATGCGACAAGCGGTCTTGCAAAGAAGTTGAGCCCTGACGGGGCGGAACTCAAGGTGCCATACGCGGCGATAGCCTCAGTTGCCGACTACATAGTCATAGATACAAAGGGGCTATGATAAGGGCGATGCAGAAGGTCATCTCCTGCTTGCGTGAGCCCGTGCCGTGCAGTAGCAATAAATAGAAATCCGGCCTAAACTTTATTCTTGTGGTGTGTGAATGCCTTTCAAGGTCATCGGGTACAGGCAGCTTGTACAGATACTCACCATGTTTATGATCGTGCAATTTCTTGGATTTGCGCTTGCTGTTGTATCTCTCAGTGGTTCCACTATCCAGACAGTGCAGAACACTGCGCTCTTCACCTCTTACTCTTCGTTGCTCTTCTACATCGCGTACATCGCAGTCTTGAGCCTGGTCCTGCTGATGCTCTTCAAGTTCTTCAGCACAAGCAAGATATTCAAAATCCTAGAAGGGTTCGTGGTCTTCATCTCATCCTTCATCGTATTCACGAGCCTACTCTCCCTGCTCCCTTACAATTGGACGTTTGCTGTTTTCGGCTTTGAGGTACCGCTTGCAGCGTTGCTGGCGACGGCGTGCTCCGCCGTGCTTGTTGTGGCGAAGAACAAGGTGCCCGGGCTCAGGAATTCCACGGCAATAATCTCGGCCACTGGCGCAGGCCTGCTCTTCGGTTTTGTATTCAGCTTCTGGATTGCGCTGCTCTTCATGGCGCTGCTCGCCGTCTATGACTTCATAGCCGTCTTCATAACGAAGCACATGCTTTCCCTGGCAAGGGTCGCATCTGACAACAACCTCGCGCTGCTGATAAGCGTCAATGAGGTTGAGGGCCTGCCAGCCAGGAGGCTGAGCAACGACATCGTCGCAAAGTACAGGACGGACAGGGGGCTAAGGTCCCGTTTCCTGCCACTGCTAGGTGACAAGCTCGTGCCCGTCGCGGCGAGGGTAGAGCTTGGTACTGGCGACCTCTCTATGCCTCTGATGGTCTCTGTCTCTGCGGCAGCGTCGACGTTTAGCCTGAGCCTTAGCATGTTCGTGATCTTTGGAGCAGTGTCCGGCCTGCTCCTTACGATGTTCATTCTGAGGAGGTACAAGCGCGCCCTGCCGGCGATACCTCCCCTGCTTCTCGGTATAGTGGTCTTTGTGCTGCTCCACATGGCAATATTTAGACTCTGAAAGCCACCCGTGGCTGAAGGCGAAAGCCGAAGCGTTGCACAAATCTATAAAAAGATGGGATGTAAAAGTCTCTATGGTCAGATGAGGGGAAATGCATTCATTATCCTGTTGATGTCAGCGCTGGCGCTCGCGGCGCTCTCATATGCACCGGGAGCTGTTGTTGGGAGCTCGCGCATCTACGCGCCCGCCGTCATATCGGGCAGCGGCACAGGTTCGCTGACGACTATAAGCCTGGTGGTAGTCAACGGCAGCGGCAATGTCTCGATAGCAGGCCCGGTGCAGGTGAGCCAGGATACCCTGGTTTCTGCGCAGGACGCCGCCAGAGCCGCATCTTCGTATCTGCGCAAGGCGGAATCAGGATACGATTTTACGTACGGTATCAGCGGAGCGGCGAACGTCTCAGGGCCGAGCGGCGGCCTTGCGATGGCGCTGCTCGCCGTCTCTGCCCTCAAGGGCGAACCTGACCAACTGGATTTTGCCGCAACCGGAACGATATCAGGTTCAGGCAGGGTGGGGGCGATCGGAGGGGTGTATGACAAGGCCAGCGCAGCAAAGGCCAAGGGGCTCTCGTTCATGCTGGTGCCTTACGTAAACAACTCGAGCTTCGAGGCAGAGCAGTACGTGCTGGCGCAGGCGGCGTTCGGTATCCTCATCGTGCCGGTAGCAAACCTGTCCCAGGCCCTGCTTTATTCGTCCAGCCCCTCGCTGGCAGCCTCAAACAAGGCGAGCTACCGGTTCTACACAAACTATAACCTCTCTCTCCCTGATGGCGCAAGCGAATGCGCCGCTGGTAACTGCACAATGCAGCAGTTCGGTTCGCTTGCCAACTACACCTTCAACCTCTCGCGCAGGGAGATAAGCGCGCTGCCAGACAGCCTCTCGGCCGTAAGGGCTGAGCTGCTTAACAGCCTCAGCCAGGACGCCGCGATCGCAGGGAAGGGTTATCTCTATCTCGGGGCGAACCTCGCGTTCCTCGATTACATCAATGCGTTCCTGTTCGAGCATGCAAACTACAGCGTTGACTCCGCCGCAGCGCTGGTTAGCAGCACAGGGGAGGCCTGCGCGTCACTGCGCGCGCCGCCGCTTACCCGCTACAACTACGAATACGTCCTCGGCGGCGGCCTGCGCCAGCAATGGGCAGAGCAGACACTTTCTGTTGCAGCCAACGTGCTCTCCACAGCGCCAGAGATCGACAGCGACCAGATCGCCTCAGTGGTCAACGGAGTTGCGCAGGCTACTGCGTGGTGCGGTTCTGCGGAGTACATGTACAGCATCGCGAAGGGCCTTGGCGGGAACGCCAGCTCTGTAATAGGGATAGGCCAGCTCGCGTCAAGGGTGACAGCCGAGGCGGGGAGATATGCGAGCCTCAACAGCCTCTATTCCGAGAGTGCTGATGCCGCGCTCGCGGCCAGGAACTACCCCTTGGCGCTGCTGTCCGCCTCCTATGCCGTGGCATTTTCGCAGGCCGTGCCAAACGGGAGTGCTGAAGGCTTGGCCGGTGAAGCGCTAAGGATTGCTTCCAATGCTACCTTCGGCACATGGGCGCTGCAGTTCTCAAACGAGGCCAGGTTTTACGCCTACCAGGCGCAGTTGCCTGTGGGCAGTTCCCTGAAGCTTGCATACGCGCAGCAGGCATACCAGATAGCGCAGCTCGCTGTGGCACTGAGCTCCAGCTTCTCTGTAATAAGCTCAAACATGTCAGAGTCCGCGGCGCGCGCCTACAAAATAGATGAAGGTCAGAAGATAGTGCTCAACGTCTTGTGGGCCGGGGGCGTCCCGCCATACAGGGTCAGCTGGTACTCGGACAGGGCCGCGTGCACGGAGAACTCTACTAAGCTCGGTAGCTATGATGTCAACGGCACGTCGGCGAGCCTGACAGTCCAGCCGGTTAACAGCACGTACTACTGCGCCTCAGTCACTGACTCGTCTTCAGCGCAGGCTGCGGTCGCCACCTTCTCGGCGTATGTCAGCGTGGAGGGTGCGCTGGATGGCTTGATAAGCGGCTCTGTGCAGGGCCAGCCTGCCGCAGGCCAGCTTCTCTCCATGCTGGCCTTAGTGGTTGTCGTTATGGCAGCCGCGGTTGCCGCGCTAGCAATAGAGTTATATAGGTTTAAGCGCTCAATCAGAATGCGCCCGGGCAGGCGGCGCGAGCGATAGAGCAAACAAAGCTAAGCGAGTGATACTATGGTAGAAGTTATACCCGGCAAGGCATGCATATCATGCGGCAGGCTGACAAGCACCTACACAGAGTTCAAGTGCCCGAAGTGCGGCGCCAGCATGATAATAAGGTGCCACCACTGCAGGGAGACGTCGAACGTCTACAAGTGTGAGGCGTGCGGCTTTGAGGGACCTTGATGTCAGACGTTGGAGTGGTCTTCAAGATTTATCCTGAAGAGGGGAGGCTCGACGAAGTGGTAGCTGGGTTGAGGAAGTTAGGCCCGCAGGACCTCAGGACTGAGGAGCTTGCCTTCGGCATGCAGGCGATACTGGCGATGTTTGTCTATGACAACGCGAAGTCCAACTCCACTGAGATAGAGGAGAGGATAAGGAAGGTGGATGGGGTAAGCGAGATAGAAGTGGAGCAGGAAACCCTGATCTGACGCGCCGATTATCTTCTGAACATCACAGACTCCTTTATCGATAGTCCCGCAAGATTGCTGGTGGGTTCTGTACCTGAATGCCTCACACAATTCAGCCCATGATCGGACTGATTGTTTATGTAGGCCACGACTGGCTTTGCAGCTTCTCGGCGGCAGGCAGACCAGACGGTGCATTCGGTACTGGGTCGGCGTCCTGCTCCCCTCGGCCCCCGCAACAGCCCTGCAGGCGGTGCAGGAGGCAGTCAACGTGCTGTACTTTGAAAACCCGGGAAGGGTTGACTGTGAAGTCGGCCATGAAAGCATTATAACTTTTCTTTCCTAATCATAATGTTTCCATGATAAAGTCGATAGAGCTCAGGAACTGGAAGACACACAAGTCCAGCACCATCGAGTTCAGGAAGGGGGTGAACGTGATACTCGGCGTGATGGGGGCCGGGAAGAGCTCTGTCCTTGACGCGATATCGTACGCGCTCTTCGGCTCGTTCCCCGGGCTGTCGAGCAGGCGGGTCTCGATAGGCAACCTGGTAACGAACAGGCCCGCAGAGGAGCGCAGCGCAGAGGTGAGGCTGAAGTTCGAGGTTGACGGCTTGGAGTATACAGTGTCAAGGAGGATAACCGCCAATTCATCCAGCTCTGCCAGCCTGCTGAAGGGCGGCGAGTACCTCCAGGCGCAGCCAGAGAGGGTGACAGAGGCGATCGAGGAGCTTCTGAAGGTGGATTACGATACCTTCGCCAAGGCGATCTACTCGCAGCAGAACGAGCTTGACTACTTCCTCGAGCAGGACAAGGCGGGCAGGAAGAAGGGGATAGACGGGATGCTCGGTCTGGATGCCTTCGCCTCTGCTGAGGAGAACTCCACCTCCCTCATTAACAGGATAAGGGAGCTGGTTCAGGGCGATGAAAAGACGCTTGCAGGCATGAAGGTCGGCGAGCTGAGGGCGCAGGCCGCCGCGCTCGAGAAGGAGATGCATGAGGTTGAGATGCAGCATGCCAGGCTGCTCGGCCATGAGGTGGAATGCAGGCTGGAGTATGAAGCTGCCGGCAGGGAGCTCGATGCCAAGAAGAAGGACTACGAGAGGAAGAAGGCGCTGGAGAGGGAAGCTGCAGACCTCAGCTCGAAAGCCGATATGTTATCAAGGGAAGCCAAGAAGATAGAGGAGGCAACCACGGGCGCCAGCCTCCCTGAAAGGCTCACCGACGCGAAAAAGAGGTCTGCAGGGCTTGAAAAAGCGAAGGAGCAGCTTGCGCTGGAGGAGCGCAGGCTGCAGCGCGAGGTTTCTGAAACAGAGACCCTGATAAGGCAGCTGCAGGTGGAGGCGCTCGAGCGCAACAGGCTGTCCATGGAGGTGAGCGAAGGCCTCATCAGGGAGACCGAGGCCAGGCTCTGTTCATCGAGGGAGAGGGCAGAGGGGCTGAGGGCAGCCTCCTCTTCAGATAGCACGCAGCTGGGGGAGGCTCTCAAGTGGCTCTCTGAGCTGAAGGGGCATGCAGGCAAATGCCCGCTCTGTGAGCAGGCTCTCAATGCAGGCTCGCGGGAGAGGCTCATAAGCGAAAGGGAGCGCCTCGCCGCGGCGCTCAAGGGGCAGATCTCCGATTCCATGGCGAAGCTCGCTGCCGAAGAAAAGGTGATAAAGGAGCTTGAGCCTGGGCTGAGGGGGCTCACAGCAAAGATGGATGCATTGCGCAAGCATCTTGCGGTCGGGATCGATGAGCGGCTGAGCATTGCGGCGGTGACCATGAAGGAGAAAAAAGCAGGGTACGAGGATGCAGTCATGCAGGCAAGGGGAGCTGACGCGGCGGCGAAGGAGCTCCATGCTGAGATAAGCTCGCTTGAACAAACGGCAAAGGATATCGCGAGGAAGGAAGGCTATCAAAGGCAGATTGAGGAATATACGGCGCTGTGCGGGAGGAAGAAGGGCGAGGCAGAGGCGCTCTCCGTCGATGAGAAAGTGGTCTACGGGCTGCAGGATAGGTTCACCAGAATCTCATCCGATCTGAGTGAGACCTCGTCCAAGATCGAGGGCAACAGGAGATATGCGCAGAGCCTGGCCATCCAGGCAGCAGAGAAAAAAGAGCTGCTGGCCAGGCTCTGCAGGCTAGAGGCAGGGATAAGGGCACGGCGCGCACAGCTTGCCAACATGAACAAGTTCAAGGCGGCACTCATGGAGACAGAGGCGCAGCTGAGGAACAGGCTCGTCAGTGCGATCAACGAGATAATGCAGGGTATCTGGCCGGAGCTATACCCGTATGGAGATTATCATGGCATAAGGCTCGAGGCAGGGAAGGACGACTACCTTCTCCAGGTCCGCGTCTCTTCCAACGGGGCTGAGGCATGGCACAATGTCAATTCCCTCGCCTCGGGCGGGGAGCGCAGCGTTGCATGCCTTGCGATGCGCATAGCGTTCTCGATGGTCGTCGTCCCGAACCTGCGCTGGCTCATACTCGACGAGCCGACGCACAACATAGACTCAAATGGGATAGAGAAGCTCGTGCATATCCTGGGCGAGACGCTACCGTCCATCGTCGACCAGGTCTTCGTGATAACGCACGATGATGCGCTGAAGCGGATAAGCAACGCTTCGATCTACAATTTCGAGAGGGACAAGGGCGTGCACGGCTACACTGTGGTCTCGCAGTCCTAGCACATGCCAAATCACACAGCGTACGCGCCGCTGTGCTAAAACTTTTACCTGCATGCACCGCAGCTCAATGTAACATTTAAAGCAGGCGGGTGCACAAATGCAGAGCATGGCAGCAAACACCGGCGCCAGCAGGCAGGCGCGTGTCTCCAATCTCAGGGAGCTCCTGGAGAGCCTGCAGAAAGCCCGGACGCCAGCTGAGATATGGTCCGCTACCTTCTCCGCCCTGAACAAGCTTCCCGAGAGGGACGAGAAGGTAGGGTTCCTGTACGCCCTGGCCAGTCGCATCAATGGCAATATCCCGGAGGCAGAGAGGAAAGGCAAGGCCGGGGTTGCGGAAGCTGTTTCTACAATAAGGGCATGCATAGATTTTGCAGCAAGCCCTGAGGACTACGCGCTCTACTACAAGCATTTTGAGCTCTGGAAAGTAGGGGCATCAAAGGACAAACTCCCGGAAAAGGAGTTTGCTGAATGGAGGATAATTACTACAGCTGTCCTCCTCAAGGAATTTGACCAGCAGGGCTACGGAGCAGCGCAATCGGATGAACCATTCTACGACATGGCAGAGAGAGCTGAGAGGATAAGGCAGGGGATGCGGCGCAGTGGCTAGGCGGGCCCACTTCCTCATTCCTCCCCCAATGTTTCCATCCATATACCAAGCGTTGTTGTTTCTCCCGAAAGGTGGGATAGGCATGCACAAAGTAAAGAGAACAAAAAAGGACATGTGCCAAAAGAAAATGTACTTCTTGTGATGGAAAAGGTCGTAGCCCCCTATGGTAACGCCACAAAAGTGGCCTGTGCGAAGGAACACATGGGCCGCCGCGCCTATATTGTAATCAGTAAAGACTGAATCAATTTTGTCGCAACGCCCGTCATTGCGGCTTTGCACCTAAAAGGCGGTTTGCACCTTTAAGGGAGAAGTTGCACTTTTAATTAGGGCTATGGGAGAGCATATCTTAAGATGAGATTTATCATTCCATAAGTAGCTAACATTTGGAAATATGCTTCCTCCTTCACTCGTTCTGCACCTATGTGCCGTGCCCCAGATTGAGGAAAGTTCCACAGTCCA
>DAIDAQ010000023.1 GCA_027310535.1 Candidatus Micrarchaeaceae archaeon | reverse complement strand
GTCTACCTTTTGCCGTTAGTCGTTGTGGCAATGGCGGCATTCGCAGGCGCGGCTTCGATAAACATAGTCGAACCGTACAGTGCGACGCTCTACAATAACGGCACGATATACTTGGGGAAGGTGGGTCCAGGCCAGCCCTTCTACGTGACTGCGGATTCCGCAGCAGCAAACCAGAGCGGTGTCGTGGTTGTGCGGGGATGGAACCAGCTATATGCGACGGGCCTGCCCAGGGGGTGGGCGGTGTCAAACTCGTCGATATACTCAAAGTATCTTTCAGTTAAGATTACCCCGTCCGCAAACGCGTCGAACGGCACATACACATTCAACATTACTGCAGAGAATTTCGGGAATTACTCAAAGCTGGGGAGCGTAACATTTACCGCTTATGTAAACGTAACGCCAGACGTCTTTGTGCTCAGCGTCTCCCCAACCAACGTAACTGCGGGGCCGGGGCAGCCGGCCGATATAACAGTAACTATCAATAACACAGGCGTCTCTGATGCGCCGTTTTACATAACTGCAGTCGGCCTGCCCGCATGGAACAGCAGCAAGGAGGTAATCGCCCTTCACAACACAGAGAAGGCCTTTACTTACTCTGTTTACGAGGACGAACCTGGTTTGTATACCGCGTCTATGTTTGTAGGCTCTGTCGCAAGCCAGCTCGTGTATAAGGAGTCAGGCATAAGACTGCTTGTACAGGCGTCAGTGCCAAACGATTACAGCGCGATAGGTTCTGGTAGTGTCGCTTTCCCGGTAATCTATGAGCCAGCATACGCAATCATGTACCTAATAAAGCTGCTTTTCAATTACATATAGTGCTCTATGCCCGAATAGCTCAATGGTAGAGCGAGTGGCTGTTAACCACTAGGTTGCAGGTCCGATTCCTGCTTCGGGCGCCTGATTTTCACGACTGTAAAAGCAGGCAGGCCCGCAATCTGAAGGAATGGGTCAAGTCACAGGTTGGCATTTGGGCTTTCAATTACGAAAAGAGAGACATACGTGACAAGCACGTACATCCTTCCGTATTCCCAATGGGACCGCCGGAGAAGTGCATCGAGCTATTTACACATAAAGGCGAGCTCGTCCTTCTGTGCAGGAGTGTTCCATAGATTGCGCTCTCTATTGTGACGTATTCTGTCAACCGATCGCCGGATAGGAAACGATGACAAGGTCTCTAATCCCTATTCCAAAAACAGAGTAGTGGCTGTTTCAGAGGGGAGCTAAATAGACACGATTCATTTGATCCACTTTGTGGTTTGATTACAGGCTTCTTCCTATCTCTCAAAGAGATTGTATATACAACTGAAGCAAGCCGCTTGCTATAAACTTTGGCACGCTCCGCATTTTCTTCCAGGCGGCCCAATCCTGTGATTGCAATTGCCACTTCTGGTTTTATCTGTACTATCCCTTGAAAGCTCTTTCACTATTCTCCTTCTTGTCGATCGCCCTCTCCTCCTCCCATGCGAAACTTTTAAAGAGGCGGCATGTAATAGGTTAATTTAAGAAACGTGGGTAATGAAATGGCTAAAACAATAATTGCAGCAGCTGCCTCTGTTTTGGCAGTTGTCGCAATACTGGGTTATTTTATGGTGTCTGGTGCAAGTGTGCAGGCGGTTACCGCAGGCAACAAGGTTAGCGTCTATTACACAGGCTCGTTCGCGAACGGGACGGTTTTTGACTCTAATATCGGCAGGGGAGCTCTTAACTTCACGGTTGGAGCAGGCCAGATGATAAGCGGGTTTGACAGCGCAGTTGTGGGCATGCGGCTTAACCAGACGAAGAGCGTAACTCTATCCCCGGCAGAGGCTTACGGGGAACCAAATCCCGCGCTTGTAGTGCAGGTGCCGCTGAGCAGGTTCGGCAATAATTCAAGCGCGATAAAGATAGGAGAGATCATAACAGCAAGCTCGAAGAGCGGCCAGCCGGTCCAGGGCAGGGTGACCTCTATCTCCTCAGACAATGCAACCATAGACTTCAATCCCCCGCTCGCCGGCAAGACGCTGAAGTTCGAGATAAAAGTGGTTGGAATACAAAAGCAGTGATGCGGAAGGGCAGGATCACAGCAATGGTCAAACCGCGGGGATGCCGATGCCTTCGGATAAGCTGGCGCGCACGCCGCGCAGAAAAGGTAGCATCGCTCCCGCACCCCAATGACGAGGGCGTCCGCAATGATGAGCACCGCGCGATCGATAGCTGGCACAACATCGTCAATGGGATTGGGGCATCCCTGACGAGAACGCAGTGTTGATTAACGGCTCGATGCTGCGTTCCTTAACAGTGATGGAGGACAAGGACGCCGCCAAGCACGGGAGGTGCTTCGTCGTGAACGCGAATTTCTGCGACTGGCTCAAGGCCTCTGCGGTCGTCGGGGTTCCGAAAGAGGAAGCTAGCGCATATGGCTTTGATTTGATAAGGCGCGAATGACAGTGTTCACGGCATGTATGTTGCGCCCATCCTCTTCAGCATGTCTGTGTTGCTCTCAAAGTATTCTCTGACCTCTGAAAGGGTGCCTGCGAGTGACTTTGAGACCGACTCCTTCAGGTCAAGTGGGTGTATCTCCTTCTTGACGAAGAGTGCCTCAAGCTCTGTGTAGGATCCCAAGCTTACGTCCTTTCCGTTCGTCAGCTTCACGTCCATCTTCGCCCCTACGCCGAAGACGAGAAACTTGGATATCTGGAGAACCGGGTTGCTCTCGACTACACCGAAGGGGCAGTAGGCTTTCTTGATCTTCGAGACCATGGATTTCTCAGGCTCGTAGAGCTTTATCAGCGATTCTGGAATTGAGGCGCTCATTTTCTTGCCAGGGCCCTGTAGTCCTAGAAGGAGGGGTGTCATTATCTCAACACGCTTCCTGTATCCAAGCATCTCCATTATCTCCCTCGAAAGCGCCATTATGTGCCTCTGGTCCAGTCCACCTACCTGCATGTCTATGTCAAGATACTGCTCGTCAAGCGCCTGCATGAGCGGATAGAGAAGCTCACTCACCTTCGGGTCCTTCATCCTTGTCACCTCCGAGGCCGCCCTCACCGCTCTTGTGACCGTCGTGAGCGACGAGGCGTTCACGAGGTCCCTGAAGTATTCGGTTGTGAGCTGGAAAGAGCTACCGCGCACCAGCGACGGGGTCTCCTTCCACGGGAGGGCACGTTCGATGCATTGCCTGTAATACTCGGCCTTCGCGTCGAGCTCCTCGAACTTCGACTTCTGGTCGTCCATGACTGCATGTATGTCAGCCAGGAGTATCTTCACGGAGATTCCGACATCGTTCAGACCGAAGACCTTGCTGAGCGGTATAAGGTACCCTATGTGCATCGGTCCAGTGGTGGCTATGCCGTAGTAGGCCGACAGCCTCCTGCCTGATGCCAGCATGGCCTCCAGATCCTCCCTGCCTATTATCTCCTCGGTATTGCTCGTGATCAGCCCCAACCTCCTTCTCGTATCTGAATCTGGCATCTAGGTTACCTCATCTTGCTCCCCTTGCTTTCACAGCAAACGAATATAAAACCGGTGCGGCAGAGCGTTCTGCTCCGCGAGGGCCGTCTCAGTGCCGTGCCTTCGGGATTCTCGTCATCTTTGCTCCATGGATTGCGGCGAGGTACTTTGACTCGACAGAAAGGCTACGCAAACGCGGCTAAGCAGGCTCAAGGGCTTTCTTCCTTTTGCTCTCTCTGCCTTCTCGCGCTCTTGCTGAGCTTTATAACGCGCAGGCAGCTATGCGTGCACAGGGACTTTCCTCTTTGCTCTCGCTGCCTTATTCGCTAAACCTCGCTGGTATGCTTCCTCGCACTTCTCACGGAAGTCAGATTTTCTCTCAGGGGTCTCTGCAAGGAATACCCTCTTCAAACTCGCGACTATCTTCTGTCTTCGGTTCAGGCTACGCCAATACTTATCTTCAGGCATGGAATCCCTACTCTCCAGTAAACTGGCTCAACGCAAATATAAATAACCTTGCGTCAACTCCCTACAACCCGGCGGACATAGCCTCGTTCCCGTATTGGCAACACCAAGCTGGCGTCCTTCTCGCACTGACGAGGAACTTTGTCACCAATCCTCTTGGCAGCTTCGCGTCGGTACCGACGCGCTACGCTGATGCAACCAACATCGCCAACAACATGGTGAAGAATGGGCAGGCTCCTTGGTATTTCCCGCTTGTGGTGCAGGAGCTCATGCTCGCGCCAGTACAAGTAGCTGGGGCCGGTGCCGTGGCTGGTGGAGTGGCATCGGGAGCGCTTTCGACAAGCGCGGTGAGGGGTATAGCTTTACAGACAGGGATAGGAACGGCAGCCAATGTCGGACTTAACGCAGCCTTCGGCGGCCAGACCTCGCCGGCACAGATACTGCAGAACGCGCTTACCGGAGCGACGACAGGCGAGATTTCAGGCCTCGTGATTGGGGCACTGCCAATAAAGGCAGCAGTTGAAACCGCTTTAACAAAACTCGGTGCTCCAACCATAATACAGAATCTCGCAGAAGCTGGTAGATTAGGGGTAGTTGCAAAAGCAGCGATAGAAACACTCCCAGAATCCGCACGCGAAGCCGTCAACCTCGGCAACTGGTTCGCTATTCAGAAGGGATTGGACAGCATGTCAGCAGGCAGGGTGCCGACGCTTCAGGAGCTTGCTACCGCCTATGAGACCGGTGCCATTGTCGGCGCAATCTTCCCAGAAGTGGGGCCTGTGATGAGAGCAGCTACAGCTACAACAGCAACAACTACTCCAACAGCCACCAGCGCAATAGTGAGATTGTTCGGTGAGATGGGTGGATACGGCACCCTCGGAGTTGCAGGTAATATTGTTGCAGGTTCGCCGATGCCTTGGTATGAGGCAGCTTTGCTCGGGGCAGGCATACCGGTTTTGACAGAAGAAGCAGGTTCGATTTACGGCCTCGGCAAGGCGGGAATTATGAAGGCAATCGCGCCAGGTACCACCACGACAGGGATGGAGCTGCCAAGCAGCGACATCTACGCGGAGGTCACGACGCCAGAAGGCCAGAATCTCAGGATTTACAGGGGCACGACGCAGGAAGTCCAGTCACTCAATGACCTTGAGAAGCAGGTGAAACAGAGCATCAACGTGCCGCCAGAATCAGGCTATGCCACCGGCATACATATGACGCTCAACAGGGACGTGCTGAACGATCTCAAGAACGGAGGAACGCTGGTCGTTCAGTCCCCGGTGGAGCTCGGCAAGGGCTTCCGCAGCCTCTTCGCCACAGACCAGTTCGGCAACCCTCTCTACCTCGCTCCCAGTAAGGCCGAAGGGGCGGTCAATGTGGAGCAGGCTTACGGCGGATATGTAGGCCTTGGAGAGAACGCGGAATCGTCGGGCAAGGTCGTCAAGAGCAAGAACTTCGTGGCGCAGACCAACGAGGTGCTATGCAAGCTGATAGCCTACAACATCACAGTCCTAATAAATGCGATGTATGAGTTAGGTGTAAATGTAAACTTATCAAATTAAGAAGCGATTTTCATTCATTCTGAATTCGTTTTGCTTATAGAGTTCTACTTTAGCATGGGTCATCGCATAGCCTATTTCTTTTGACATCAGTTCTCTATCTATCCTTACTCTACCAGTTTCCATATCTGCATCTTTAACAATTTCATGGTTGAAATCCCTATCTAATCTGACTATAGAGAAGTATATCGGTATTCCTATTTCTTGTGCTTCTTTCATAAAGGCCATACAGTAACCATTTGCTTCAAACTCTCTATTCAGGGTTACTGTAGTTTTGACTTCGCAGATAAATGTAACTTCTTTTTTATTATTTATACCAACAATATCTAAATGGCACGGTTCTCGCCCGTCTATCGGTTTCAGATTTTTGGCAGTAAATGGTTTATGCCCGTCTATTAGTTTCACTCCTTTGGGCAGCTTGGAAAAGCATTTCTGTCTAACTATCGCTACTCCCATATCGCCCTTGATAAAGCAGAAAGCCCTATATTTGGCGTCTCTGGCATCATCTTCCAATATACCACACTTTTGCTTCTGCTCATAAATTATTAAAGTTGCTCAGTAAATGAGTTTATGAGCAAGATTTATGAGCAAAGCCGGGCAAATGGTAAGCTCTGTAATATGCGCCAGGGCTGGGAGTTTCAGCAAGATGCTTTTGAACCCAGAAGGCCGTGAGGCCATACGCTTGCTGGAAGCAGTTCCAGGCGTACGCGATACCGGTTTCCGCCACCCTGGCACGGTAATGTTTGGAAGCCTCAGCATTAAAACCCTTTCCGGGGCTCAGACGTTACCCCCTGTTACCACTGCGACAGCCTTGGCAGACCTTGGGAGGCGGAGCTTCCTGTACGCTGCAATGCTTGCCACGCCTGCAAGCTCCGCTATAATCCCGTGCTCATTGAGGAACCTGTTCTGCTCTGCGGCCATCTCCTTCTCTGTGACCTTGACCATGCTGCCCTTCTGCGCGCGCAGCATTTGCAGGGCTGTCTCGCCGAACGTCGGGTATCCTACAGCTATAGCGTCCGCGAGCGTCCTCGGCTTCTCGTATTTTATCGGTTTGCGTGAACTGAAAGCCTTGAACATCGGGGCGCACTTCTCCGCCTCCACCCCGATCATCCTTGGCGCCCTCTTTATAACCCCTGATGCCTCCATCTCCATGGAGGCCTTGAGCATCCCTGAGAGCAGCGTAGCGTTGCCGACAGGCACTATTATGTGCGTCACGCCGGGCAGCTGTGCCATTATCTCATAGAATATCGTGCGCTGACCCTCCTGCCTGTAGCAGTAATCGCCGGCTAGGAAGGCCCTCTTTCTCCTTGCATAGTTGAACGCCCTTCCCTGTGCTTCTGTGAAGTCCCCATCGACTCTTGTTATGCCAGCGTCATGCGTCTCCCTTATGTCGCGGATCTTGTCCCTGTTCGCATTGCTGCTTATGAATATCTTCGCCTTTATGCCCGAGAGCTTTGCGTAGTATGCGACCGAATACGCCATATTTCCCGTGGAGGCGCAGGCAACCTCCCTGTATCCATACTCCTTCGCTTTTGCTATCTCCACTACAGACCCTCTGTCCTTGAATGAGCGCGTCGGGTTCTGGAGCTCAAGCTTTAGCCACAGACCGCGCCGTCTTGCCCCGACGAGCTCCGTGTTGCCGAGCTCGTAGCTGGCGTACTTTGATTTCGGTAACAGGCGCCCAAGCGACCAGAAGCCGCCATCGAACCGCGCAGATGGGTTGCCCTCGTATCTCACCTCCAATATTCCTGAGCACTTCCCGCAGACCTGGCTTTTATAGGCAGCGCTGTATCCTGCTCCGCAGGCGGTGCACCTTAGTGTGTAATCCAATCGATCACGGCACTCTTACCTCAAAGAACACATAAATAGTAGTTCCAAAACTCGGCGCAGGAAGGTGAGGGGGCGAGGCGAGCTTGTTGGTTGCGGATACACCATGCAAACTTTGCATCAGACTTGCTTTGCCACCTGTAAATAAACATGCGGAGACCGGGTATTGCCTGCTTCCCTCAGAGGCAACAAAGGCTGGTCCGGTCCCTGAACTACAGGTAAAAAGCTTTACCGCGGGGCGGAAAAAGGGGGATCCCTCTGATCCCCCGCTTTTCCCCAACCAACCCACTCTGTTCCCCATCTCTCTCCTAGGGCAGGCGGCATAGGCCGCCTCCCCGTTAGGTGCCGGAACAACAAAACCGGCAGTAATATATGGTGGGCAAAGTATATAAATATTACTTTGATACTCTTTTATATAGTAAGGTATTTATTTATTAGTGCAGTAACATACACCAAGGAAAGCGCAACCAGCGCTATACAAATTGGTGAGCAGGCACAGCGCATTGGCTGTCTTCTTGTTAGGTGAAGAGAATGAAAAACAACAAAGGGGAGGTAGCGAAGGCTATGCAGAAATTGGAAGAAGCTCTGAGGGCTCTCGTGAGGGCGGGAGGCGCCAATGAGCGCATAAGCGACGGAATAGAGGCAAAAGTTGTTGCTGAATTATGCGGCATCAACTCAGACCTTGTTGCTGCTTTCTTCGCAGCACGGTCGTTCGCCTCCGCCGGGCTTGTGGCTGCCTATAGCCAGGCAAACCGTATAACCAGCCTTGGCATAGGCTCTTCTAAGATCCAGCATGCCTGATTGGGATGGACGCCCCCGCCATCCCCTCCTCCTTCTTGATGTGCTTATCCTAGGCCTGCCAGGTGTGCCGTTGCCGCCAACTGGTTCTGGTGGTTATCATGCTAGACAAACTAGAGAGGCTGGAGAAGTTCATGATATTTAGAATATTCGGCAAAAGGAGGAAAGAGGAAAGAATAGAGGTGGGGAGGCAGGTAAGAAGGCTGGCCGCGTGCTGGCGTGCAGAGCCACACTTCAACGGCAGGGCATTCGCATATTCGTATTCCAAGGGTTTTGCATGGAAGAGGGTGTTCGGCAGGTATGCCCTGAAGCCGGGGAGGGAGGCCAACCCGCATATGGTGATAGTCGGGGCCTTAGGATACGGGAAGTCGACGCTCCTCAAGGTGGTTATCAGGGAGGTGGCTTCTATGGGAAAGCCCATCATCGTTTTCGACGGGCACAGCGAACACGAGGCGCTTGTAAACGATATCGGCGGCAGGGTGCACGACGCATCAGAGGAGAACATCAACATGTTTGAGCTGGACGGGCTTACAGTAGTGCAGAGGATCGACGAGCTTACGAGCTTGCTGTCAGAGGTGTACGCACTGGGATACCTGCAGAGGGGCATCCTCAGCAGCGCGCTCTATTACACTTACAGGAAGTGCGCGAAGGACATGAGGGCAAACCAGCTCAACAAGGTTCCCGTGCTTGCAGACCTTATCGCTGAACTTTCGGTATTTGCAGGTAATGCAAAGACCCTTTCCGAAAGGGAGAGAATAGAGCACATCAGGCAGAGGGTTATATCGCTGCAGAAGTGCATGCCGCTGAAGAGCCATGTGGGCATCTGCGGGCTGTCGCGCGGCATCAACTCTTTCTCCCTGTCCGGCATAGGCAACGACGACGCAAAGGTCATATACATAACCGAGGCCGTGAAGAGGCTGTACACTGCGATGCGTGCGAACGCCGTGGAGAGGGGCGTAAGGCTCTATATCATTATAGACGAGAGCACGTTCCTTCTCGACAACGCAGGAAAGCTGCTGACGCTGCTTGTCAATGAGGGCAGGAAGTTTGGGTATGCCGTGGTGATAGTCACGAACAGCTCCGCGATGGTCCCGAGGGATATAATCGCGAACTCCGCGACGTTCATCGCATTCCACATCAATGAGCCGACAGAGATAAACTATGTATCGAGCGTGATAGCGAAAGGCGACCAATACAAGGCCGTGATGGTGAGGGGCATGCTTGAGATGCTGAGGGTAAATGAGGTGATTATCTCCTGTAGCAAAGGCCCTGTAGTGGTGCAAACCCCGAGGGCGCAGGCGGCTGCCATGGGGGCTGGTGATGCGCATGGTAAGCGCTGAACACGAGAACAGGATCGGTGAGATATCAGGCTTCCTGGACAGGCTCTGCATCAGACACTACATAAACAGGCAGCCCGGCGGCCCTGATATAGTGGCTTACATGATGCACGGGAGGGTAGCGATAGAGTACGAAACAGGGAAGAAGCGATTTGATGAGACAGTGGCGATGATAGAGAGGAGGAGGGGCGGATACTCAAGGGTAATCGTGATTGTGAACGACAGGTTTGCAGCCAAATACAAGAAGTCCCTTGAGCGCGGAAACGTGAGCGTCGTTGAATTCTCGTGGTTGGGCAGGCTCTGGCTATGATGGCTAGAAGACCGCAACTACCACCCCCCTGTCGCGCGGCTTCTGGTCGTCCAGGTCTACGGACAGCACCGTGTTGCCTCCGATGTCGAGCCTGCCGCCCCTGACCCTGTGCAGGACGAAGGCGCCAAGGAACTCGGCCATCAGGTGGTATCTCCCGTTGTTATCGCCTGCGGTCTTGTTGTGCATGTATTCGATGTCCCCAGGCGCGAGCGCCAGGAGGGTATCCTTCAGGCTGTCGAACTGCTCTAGCCTGTGCGTTATTATGCTGTGCGTGGTGTGCCTCGTCGCCACCAGTGCATGACCCTCCCTTATCCCAGATTTCGCTATTTGCGAATTTACCTGGTCGGTTATGTCTGCGGCATATATCTTTTTTGTCGGCTTTTCCTTGACGAGGAAGTCGCTAACCCAGGCATCCAGCACCGACATCTTAACCTCTGTAGAGCTTGTATCATTGCTGCAGTCGACGAACACCGCCTCGGCCCACCCCGATATGTTGCCCCTCCTCAGATTATAGTCTGTGAACGTCACCGGCATGAACGCGGTGAAATAGGGCGCGATGGAGCCTCCGCGGGCCGACGCGCCGTCGAGCACGCTCTTCAGGTCGTACTCCGAGCCTTCTTCGTGCTCCATCACTATGACTGCGGTATCTGGCTTGTCCGAGTAAACGAGCGCGAGGCCGTTCATCTTGACCCTCTCATCGTTCTTTATGCGCCCGTCGATGAGCCTTGTAAGGTTGACGATCTGGGGTGCTCTCTCTTCTATCCTTTTGGCCTTCTTGACGCCGCTGAACTTCTCGAAGGGTATTGTGACATAGGCTTTGCTGATGAGCTCGCCAAGCTGCCTCCGCTGCCCGGCTCTCGCCTCGCGCAGTATTTCCCCGTTTGGGTCGCCATCGCTCAGGCGCCGTAGGGCGTCGATCACATCTGCTCTTGCAGGCTCATCTATCCTCAGCATGCTGGAGAGCAGCGATAGCGTGTGCAGTGGGCCCTGCCTTATATCATTAGAGATTTCCATTGATTTCGACATACAGATCAGAAAGGTTTCGGAGAGTGTGATATATAAAAATGGTCTGCCAGCTACGACATTTAACGTATGTAATGTTGCATGGGCGTGCAGACTGTATAGCTTCGTGGAAAGCTATAATTATCTGCTAATCCATAATCCATACTCTCAAGCAGGAGATGATATAGGGAGCACCATGGAAACAAAAGAGAGGGCCGTCGGTATCATTGGATTAGGGGATATGGGGAAGGTCATTGCAAGCAACCTGATGGAGACAGGGTGGCAGGCTGTGCTTTACAACAGGACGCGCGAGAAGGCGGTGTATTTCAAGGAGAGCCTGCCACATGAGCTGCAAGAGAGAGCAAGGGTGGCGGCGAACATGGATGACCTCTTCGGCCTGCTGCGCAGGCGGCCAGGGGACAATGCCATCCTCTGGGCGATGCTCCCGGGCGGAGGGCCCACGAGCACTTTGCTCTCAAGCCTGGTCAGCACTGGCCATCTGAGGAAGGGCGATACAGTGATAGACGGCGCAAATACAGACTACAATGTTACGCTAGCGATCAACAGGCTCATGGCCTCCTCCTCGGTCTCATACCTGGACGTCGGTTTTGGGGGAGGGCCAGAGGCAGCAAGGAAAAGGGCCGCCAGGCTGATGGTCGGAGGGGACAGGGCGGCATACGAGGAAGTGGCATGGGTGTTTGACAGCGTTGCCGGCCTTGGCAATTACGGGCTTGTGGGAGGGCCTGGCGCAGGGCAGGCGATGAAGGCGGTGACCAATGCGATGTTTTACTTCCTGCTTCCTGGGGTGGCCGAAACATGCCTCTTCATGCAGGAGCTGGCGGATAAAAATGGCGGCGAGCTGGCGGTCGACATGAAGGAGGCGCTGAGGCTGGCGAGCAAGATACCGCACATAACGTATGAGGCGATGGAGGCGGGCTCAGAGGCGTTCATGTACAGCATAAGGGAGGAAGGGGCAGCGCCACGCCTGCAGCTCAAGCTGAGAGCCCCTGAAGGGCAGGCAGGGGAGCTGCCCGGTGCTGTTTCCGACCCAAAGGTCTCTGAGCAGGTTACTAGGCTCCTCAGTGATGCAGAGGCGCTGGGAATAAGGCTGCCGGTTTTCAGGGCTGTTTTTGACAGGTACGATCAGCTCACACCCGGCGAGAAGCAGCTCTATGCAGCAATAAAGCGCAGGATAACAGGGCATTAACGCTTTTAAGCGTACCATGCGAAATAAGCGCATGGGGCCTGCTTCCTTCCTGGTGGGTTTCGGCAGCGATGATCACAAGATCATCAGGAACGACGGAAAACTCAAGCCGCTGAAGCTGGCCGGCGTAGTGGTTTCAAGCGAGTATTCCCCCATAGCCCACTCTGACGGGGATGTGGTCTGGCACGCAGTGGCAAACGCGCTGCTCCTGGCAATCGGGGAGAGGGACATAGGCGTGCATTTCCCTGACACTGACCCAGACTACGAGGGCATAGAGGGCGGGAGGATGCTTGCCTTCGCAGTGGAAAAGGTAGGGAGGGCAGGATACAGGGTCAACAACCTTGCAGTGATGATAACCGCAGGAAAGCCGAGGCTCAGCAGCCATATAGGCAGCATGAGGGCGAATACCGCAAGGCTGCTCGGTGTCGACGTGAAGAACATAGGGATCGGCGCGACGACAGGGGAGGGGCTGAGCGAGCACGGCAGAGGGAAGGGTATAAACGTGATGGCGCAGGTGTTGCTCAGGCAGCCCTGAGGATGGCAAAATGGGGATGGGCGAATACTACAGGGGCATAACAAGGCTGTCAGGCACCACATATGCCGCCTGCGCCCTCGCAAAGCTCAACGTGAGCCTGAAGATAGGCAGTGCAGACCGCAGCGGTATGCACGAGGTTTCGGGTATCTTCCAGACGATCTCGATGCACGACAGGGTCACGCTCACAAAGACGAGCAGGGGAGAAGCCGGCGTAGAGGGGCCTTTCGTCAGGGAAAACATAGCCCAGAAAGCGCTGGACGAGCTCTCCGACGAGGTAGGGAGGGAGCTCAGCTGCAGGATATCGATTGCAAAGTCCATCCCGATGGCAGCGGGGATGGGCGGCGGCAGCTCTGACGCAGCCGCTGTCCTGAGGCTTGCAGACCGCGCATACGGGCTCAATCTGTCAAAGGAAGAGCTGCAGAAGGTGGCTGAGAGGGTGGGAAACGATGTCTCGTTTTTGCTGTATGGCGGCAGGGCGCTCATCAGCGGGGCGAAGAGCCATTCGATAAAGAGGCTGGAAAGCCCAAGGCTCTATTACCTGGTTGCACACCCGCACATGGAGCTCAGCACTAAAGAGATGTACGCCCTGCACGACAAGACAGGGAAGGATTTCACAGAGCTTGCATCAGGGCTCTGCCCTGATACCAAGCATCTTCTCAAAGATGTGGGGGCCGGTGCGATCGAATTCGGAGTCACGGGAAAAGGGCCGACGGTCTTTGCAGGCTACAAGGCGTTCAGCGAGTGCAGCAGGGCAGCAAAAAGACTCCCGTGGTTCGGGGGCGAGGTTTTCATAGAGAGGTCTGTTGGCGCTTACACAGATCAGCCTTTATAGATTGCGTGAGATAAGCAGGGATGCAGGGCAAACTTGGAGGGTGCGAATTTTGCAAGATCGCTGGGAGCTCTGAGTTTATCGTATACGAGAGCAGCAATGTTACCGCGTTCCTCGATTTTAGGCCTGTTTTCCCTGGCCACACGCTTGTCATTCCGAAACAGCACTTTGAGACTATGGAAAGGATGCCGGACGGGTTCATCGGGCCGTTCTTCAAGGAAGTAAAGCTGGTTTCAAGGGGTATCGAGAAGGCCATGAAAGCTGATGGCGTATTCATAGCCATGAACAACAAGGTCAGCCAGAGCGTCCCGCACCTGCACGTGCACATAATACCGAGGAAGTTCCACGACGGAATGCATGGGTTCTTCTGGCCAAGACGGGCTTACAAGGACAAGGAAGAGCTAGAAGGGATAAAGAATCAGATAACCGCAGCGATAAATGCGCTTACGCGTTGATACGATGGGAAAAAAGGTGTACTTTAAGGGCTCTGAGGGCAACAGGCTCTGCGGCGTGCTCTGCACCGCCGGCACCGTGAGCAAGCCGCCGATAGCAATCCTCTGCCATGGCCTAGATTCCAGCAAGGAAAGCAACACGAACGCAGAGCTCAGCGCTGCCCTCTCAAGGAGCGGCATTGCAGTCTTCAGGTTTGATTTTTTTGCACATGGGGAGAGCGAGGGCGGCCAAAAGTACAGGACAGTTAGCAGATTTGTAGATGATGTCACATGCGCCATCTCCTACCTGCGTGAGATATGGTATAAGAGGATCGGAATTGTAGGCGCAAGCTTCGGCGGCATAGCTGCTGTAATGGCAGCATCAAGGGTCGGCGGCCTGAGTTTTCTTGCATTGAAGCCACCAGGTATGAGCCGGGCCTCGCGTATGATGCCAAACTACAAGAAGGATTTCGAGAATAAGACGTGGTTTGCCGCTGCAAAAAAGATTCGCATACCGGCACCGGTAGTGCATGGAGCTGATGATGAGGTCGTTGAGGTAGCCTTTGGGGTGAAGCTAGCAGAATGCATTAAAAGCAGCAAGCTTGAAAAGATAGAAGGAGCATATCACAGGTATACAAGAGAGGACGACTTCAAAAAGATGGTGAAATTGATATCAACGTTTGCGATCGAAAACAGTATGTGAGCAGGGAATAAGGGACTGCAACAGTAGGCTATACAATGTCGATACGCTATTGGGAGTTTGAGGATGCGGCGCTGAAGGAGAAGCTGAAGCGCCCGAACGTCAAGGAGATAGCAAGGCTTTTCTTCGAGAATGAGACAGAGGCCTACAGGTTCTCTTACTTGCTCCTCGAAACAAAGAAAAGGGGCTGGCTCAGGCTCAAGGACGCACCTGACTCCATACCACTCGCCACAGCGAAGCGCTATCTCGACTACGCAGTGCAGATAGGCCTGCTGAAGCACGAGAGCAATGCCTACTCGCTTACAGACAGATATACTAAACCTTTCAAGAACATCGCGGCTTACATAAAGGAATGGATGGAAAGCAAGGAAGAAGAAGACTTGGCTTCTGAATTCGCCAACGCCAGGCTAGAGAAGCAGCTGAAGCGCGGCGGGAAGAGGGCGCCTGCCATCAAGGACGAGGGGCAAGCCAGCCAGCCCGCAGAGGCCGGCGGGGAGAAGGACAGGGCGCCGGGGCAGGGCTGAGGCATCACCTGTGGTCGCCGCTGCCTTGTATCTTACCGCGGCCCGCCCGGTCCGCAAGCTTCCTGATGTTCTTTCCCGCTATCGAGTCCAGCGAGATCCCGAGGTCGTTGGCGGTCTGCGCAAGGTACCACAGCACGTCGCCAAGCTCTGACTCCATATCCTCTTTGTCCACCGGAACCGAGTCCCTTATCGTCTTCTTGTACTTGTTGAGTATTTCACCAACCTCGCCGGCAAGGCCGATAAGCGGGTAGGTAACCGCGGCCTCCCTCGGGTAGATGGCAGTGGATTTTGCATTCGTTTGGTATTCGAAAAAGTCCATACTATCACTGCTATGAGAGGAGCGCGCCCCCGTCAACCACGATCTGGCTGCCTGTCATGTATGAGGACATGTCCGAGGCGAGGAAGAGCGCCACCTTGCCTATATCGTCTGGCTCGCCAAACTTGCCCATCGGTATCTTCTTCATGAATGCCGCGATAACTGCCTTGATGTCGACGCTGGCTGGCATGGTGCTCTGCTGCAGCTTCTGGACCCCTGGCGTGACTATGCCGCCGGGTGCTATCGCATTCACGTATATCCTGTGAGGGGCCAGTTCGAGCGCTATGTTCTTCGTGAAGCCCCAAACACCGTGCTTTGACGCATCATAGTGCGCCAATCCCACCATTGATGGGTGCAGCGCGTCGATCGATGTTATGTTTATTATCTTGCCGCCCTTACCCTTCCTTATCATCTCCTCTGATGTATACTTGGTGCACAGGAAAACACCGTTCAGGTTCACGTCTATGACCCTTTGGAAGTCCTGTAAGGTCATGCTCCTTAGAGGTATCTCCGGGTAGATGCCTGCATTGTTGACCAGGATGTCGATGCCGCCGAAGGCCTTTACAGTGCCCGCGACCATGCTCTTGACGCTTTCCTCATCAGAGACATCAGTAGGCATTGCAATCGCCTTCCAGCCCCTGCCCGTAAGCTCGGCTGCGGCGCTCTTGTCCTCTTCAGGGCTTCTGCTGGCTACCACGACATTTGCTCCTGCCTCTGCCAGCCTCGCAGCAATCCCTAGGCCTATGCCGACAGCCCCGCCTGTCACTATCGCCGTCTTCCCGCTCAGATCCAACAAATGGCTTACGTCCATGTATAGCACCTCAAACATAAGGTTGAACACAATAGAGTTATTAAAGGTTTAATTCTTTATACCTGTTGTGGTCGGCAAGAAACTGAAGATTGGATGGTTCTCATTCACATGCTCAGAGGACAGCACAATGGTGTTCATCGAGCTGATGAACGAGCACCTGGACGAGTGGAGGCGCCTTATAGAGTTCAGGCATGCCCGCGTGCTGAAGAAGGACAATCATCTCAACGATATAGACGTGGCGTTCGTCGAAGGTGCGATAACAAACGAGAAGGATGCTGACATGCTCAGGCAGATAAGGCAGAACTCAAGGAAGCTCATCGCGATAGGCTCATGTGCAGTCAGCGGCATGCCTGCGGCCCAGCGCAACTCATTCGACCCTGAAATGAATGGCGAGATACAGTTCCTGATAAAGAGGTTCAAGCAGTCAGACAAGGTGCGTGCGATAAAAGAGGTGGTGAAGGTGGACGGGGATGTCCCAGGCTGCCCTATGGAGGAAGCAGTCTTCCTTTCGACCCTGCATGATTGCATGAAGGAATTCGGTGTTGTGGATGCATAGGGACGAGGGCGACGTCGGGCCCGACGGCCACATACACATGGATGGCATAACGAAGATAGAGGGGCATGGCAGCATAGATATAAGGATAAGGGACAGGAGGGTGAAGTACGTCAAGCTCAGCATAACAGAGAGCAAGAGGTTTTATACCCAGGCTCTGATAGGGAAGCCTGCGCTCTCTCTCCCGCTCATGACTTCGAGGGTGTGCGGCACTTGCAGCATCGCGCACCTGACCTGCTGCGCAGCTGCGGTGGAGAGCGCTGTGGGGTACAGGCCATCGGACCAGACCCGCCTGTTAAGGGAGCTCTCGCTCTACGGCATGATGATACGCGACCACGCGATGCACCTCTACCTGTTCTGCCTGCCGGACATATTCGGCAAGGACTCTGTGCTGGATTTCGACGATTCGCAGAACGAAATCATAAAGAAGGCCTTCGAGGTGAAGGGCGCTGGCAACAACCTCTCCAAGGTGGTGGGCGGAAGGGCCATACATGAGACTTATGCAGAGGTTGGCAAGTTCTCGCATGTACCTGAGAGAGACGCTGTAAGGAAGCTGATAGGCGAGCTCAAGGGAGCCAGGCAGCATGCGCTGGAGTTCGTCGACATATTTTACAACAGCACGTTCAGGCTGGAGCGCGACACGGATTTTGTGTCCCTGCTGACCAGCGACTATTCTTTCATGGGGGGAAGCATCGTTGACTCCAAGGGCGCCTCAATACCGGAGGAACGCTACTGGGATTATGTGGACAAGGTCGTGATACCCTACTCAGAGGCGACAGGTTACAGGTTCGAGGGCAGGGAGTTCATGGTCGGGGCGCTGGCCAGGATGAACCTCAACAGGGACAAGATCTGCAGTTCGACCATGGCGGACGTGCAGGGGTACATGAGCGCCTTCCCGTCAAAAAACATCTTCCACAACAACCTCGCGCAGGCGATAGAGGTGGTGCACTGCATAGACCGCTCGATAGAGCTGCTCGAATCAAACGAGTTCAGGGAAGAAAGTAACGAGCCCGTAGTGATAAAGCCGGGGGAGGGCGTCGGGATGCTCGAGGCCCCAAGGGGCACCCTCTACTACATGCTCTCGATCAACAAGCAGAGGAGGATAGAGTACGGGCGCATAATCGTGCCAACGCAGCAGAATCAAATAACGATGGAGAAGGCGATAGGCCAGCTTGTCGAGCAGAACGTAGACCTGCCGAAGGACAGGATGGTCTTTGAAATCGAGAAGCTCGTGCGCGCCTATGACCCCTGCATGAGCTGCGCCAGCCACTTCCTCAAGGTAAGATGGAGCTGATCATTGCGCTGAGCTGCAGCAGGGCGTCGGCCCTGCTTATCCGCATCGGCACGCCGAATATTCTGACCCTGTCGATCGCGTGCAGCTTCCTGAGCAGCTTCAGGCTGTGCGCGAGGTCGAAGTCGTGCATTGAGTAGATGCGCTGCACCTCGAGCCTCATTATGTCGTCCTCCGTCAATAGGGTCACCTTGCCTATGCCCTGCACCGTGTCTATTATGTTCAGGCTTCTCCCCTCCTCCTCAAGGTTGTCATTCGGGTCGAAGTCCTTGAACTCTATGTTGGGGAACATCTTCCTTAGGTCAGGCATCAGCAAGAGAGGCATGCTGTCAATGGCAAGCACCGGGTTGCCGAAGACCAGCACCTTATGCCTTTTTCCTGCTCTCACTTTTCACACCTATTATGAAGTACGCGCTTGCAAGCATCACCACAGAGCCCGCCACCTGCAGCAGCGGCACAGGCTCGCCTATCAGCAGCACCCCTCCCGCCAGCGAGATCGCAGGCGCCACTAGCAGCAGGAGCGTCGCCTTTGATACGTTGATGTACATAAGGCTCCAGTACCAGAACAGTATGTCCGCGAAGAGCAGGATGGTCGAGACAAGTATGTTTATCCAGCTCTGCAGCGAAAGCGAGAGGAGCACTGCGGTGTTGCCCAGCACTATGACGAACCCGAAGAGTATAAGCCCCCCGAAGAACATCCTCGCGAACGACACGACGAAATTGTTCTCCCCGAAAGAGATGGCCCTCTTCACGATTATGTATTCGACCGACCAGAGGAGCGTGGCTATTATTACCAGCATGTCCCCAAGGTTCGGGTTTGCCCACAGCTGCGATGCAGGGATCTGTGAGAGATAGAGGATTGCAGTGCCGGCGAACATAGCTATTATGGCATATGCCATCTTCCTAGGCACCCTTTCGCTCAGGAAGGCGAGGGCCAGCACAACAGTAAACGCGGCAAGCAGGTCGTGGTAGAGGAAGGCCGCCCTTCCTGCCGTGGTGAGCTGCAGCCCTGTGAAGTAGAGCAGAAAGGCAGCGGCGCCGCCTATGGCGGCTATGGCAAGGAGGTAGGGCCATGGCGCCTTCCTGAAGCTCGCGCGCCTCTTCCTGGCAATGTACTCTGCCACGCAGAAGAAGACGGCCCCTATTATCAGCGCCCTTACAGCAGTAAAGATCGATGCGTCGAGTTTGACGATGAAGAACTTGTTCGCGGGTATGGCGATGCCGCTGATTACCGCGGCGAGTATAGCAAGGATGATCCCCTTGCTCTCACTTTTCATGGTTTTTCCTCGCTGTCGCCATGCTGTCCGCTACGGACTCCGGTATCCTCTCCACTATGAAATCCCAGTGCACCACCACTGTGTCGCCCGCCTTCACGTCCCTGGCGAAGTCAGCCCTGCAGCTCCTCTTTCCGAGGTTGGTCTGCACGAGCGCATGGCTCCCATCTGATCTCAGCACTTTCGCGGAATACGTCTTGCACGACACAGGATCGAAGTCCTTCATCAGCTCGTATCTCTCGTCCACTACCACGCTGTGCTCGACGAGGAAATAGCGCCTTATCACCTCAGAATCGATCGACGGTTTGCCCATCAGCCTGGCGTAATGGCCGCACATCGCCGTAGCAACCTTGAAAACTGCCTCCGCGCCCTCCTCAGGCACCCTGCCGCCCGCGACCATGGATATCAGCCTGTCCACAGCCTCCTGGGTTATACTGCCCCTCTTCACCAGCGTTCCTGCGCACGGCAGCGCGTACTTCAGGAACAACAGCCTGTCTTCAATAATCATCCCGATCCCGTCACAGCCTCTGCTTCCTCCTTTTCCATCTTGTCGATGGCAATCGAGCCGGCGAACTCAACATAGTCGCCAACCCCTACTTTTACTAGCTTCGATTCCAGCACCTTTGTCTTCCCGTTGCATGCGACAACTATCCTGCCTTCCTCAACTTTTATAACCTTCCCTATCGGGACCCGGCACATCGTATCACTATGCGTACTGCAGCCGCAGCCGCATTGCATAATCTCAACGCCAAATCTTTTAAATGTGTTTGGCACGCGCACGAGGCCGGCACGGCGCATGAGGCCGGCACGGCGCATGAGGCCGGCAATAGTCATGGTTAAGAAATGATGCTGAGTAACATTGAGCGTGATGGAATGGTTGAAGTGGTAGTGAAATCCGTGAAAGACGGTCCGAACCTGGTTTTGGTGGACGGCAAGACAAAGTTTGCGTTCTGCAGGTGCGGCCATTCGGGCAGCAAGCCTTTTTGCGATGGGGCGCACGTGAAAGCAGGGTTCAAGGCAGATGAGAAGGAAACGAAGGTGCTCTGAGCTCCAACAATCGCCGATAGTATGGGTTTTTATAGGCAGGTAGACAGATACTAAGTGCTGGTGATGGTATGGAAGCGTATTGTGTCAAGTGCAAGAGCAAGCGGGAGATGAAGGACGCAAGGGAGGTCACAATGAAGAACGGGAAGAAGGCAAGGACAGGCGCCTGCCAGGTATGCGGCACCAAGATGTTCAAGATTGGAGGCTAAGCCCCAATCCTTACTCTTTTCCTTTTCAGTTTTCGGGCTTTCTTGCGATTGCCCGGAATATTCCGAAAAGTGATAAGGTCTACTAATCGTCATCTTTAAATAGATTCGCTGCAATATCGTCGTAGGCAATTGGCATGCAGATGGTTTGTGGGACCTGTGGGTCATCGGACGTGGCGAAGAAAGGGGTGCGTTACAATGCAACTGGGGCAAAACAGAAGTTCTTCTGCCACAATTGCAAGAGGTGGTTTGTAGATGACGATGGCTTCAAGAGGATGAGGCACAAACCAAACGATATAACCCGCGCCCTGGATGAATACGCAGACGGCGCATCCCTCAAAAAGGTCCAGAAGCGCCTCCTGCAACATGACGGTATCAAAGTCACGAGGTGGACAATCAGGAATTGGGTGGTAAAGTACTCGCACCTTTTAAAAAAACCGAGAAGGGATCTGGCATACCAAAGATTAAGGGCCGCATCCATGTCGGCGAAAAATACGTGAAGGTGAAGAACCACTACAAGTTCTGGTTGGCGGCCATCGACAGCAAAACCAAGTCCTCTCTTTCGGAAGACGTTGTTGCTGCTAGGACCTTTGCCACATGCGTCTCCTTCCTTAAGGTGATAAGGGCCTGGTGCTATCAACAGATTCTATAGCGCTACCTGAATGAACGGGTGAAGCCGAGGAAGAAGAGGCAGCTGATAACATTCGTATCAGACAAATTTGCTCCCTATAGGGCGCATGGTGCAAGTTGTTCTATAGGGTGGCTGAGATGAGATCTGGTGTTCCGATAGCCTGCAAGAAATACGGGCTGAAACACAACAACAATCAGGTGGAGAGGTGCAACAGAGGAACTGGAAGGAGAATTAACGCACTTATGCTCTTCCGGGCGCACGAAGGTGCATTATCTACGTCGACGCTCTGTAGGTTCCACAACTATGTTGCACCGCACAATAGCCTCGATGGCAAGATACCCGCGGTGGCAGCAGGGCTGAACCTGCCTTTGGGGAGTAACAAATTACTCGGTCTCATTCGACTTGAACGGAAGATTGAGATGACGATAACTTGACTTTATCTCCTAGGCGATAGGTATTTATTGGTAAGGAACAGAATACCTAAAGGGAATGCTCGTTCTCGCCTAAGGATGGCGTTTTGTAACTAGCACCTACAGGTTTCTGAATGGCTGAAGGCAAGGAATCAAAGACTGAAGGAAGACAGCGCGGCGCCGAGAGGGCAGCGCAGTCTATCGTCAGGATCGCCGGCAGGGATGTCAACGGAGCGCTGAGCATAGAGCGTGCACTTGCCAGGGTGAAGGGCATAGGCATGAACATGTCCAACGCGCTCTCCTATGCAGTCGAGACGAAGCTGGGCATAGCGCGGGGCACTGCCGTCGGGTCGCTATCGGAGAAGCAGGTCTCCGACATCGAGGGCGTGGTAAAGTCGCCGGACAGCTTCGGCATTCCAAAATACATGCTCAACAAGAGGAAGGATTCTGAGACAGGGAAAGACCTGCACTATGCCGGGAACGACCTGATCTTCAGCATACGGCAAGACGTCAACAGGGAAGTCAACAACAGGACGTGGAGGGGCTTCAGGCACCAGTACGGGCAGAGGGTTAGAGGGCAGCACACGAGGTCGACTGGAAGGACGGGTGCAACAGTGGGTGTCATGAAGAAGGCGGTGAAGCAGCAGCAGGCCGCGGCGGCGGCAGGCAAGGAGAAGGCGGCTCAGCCAGCAGAGAAGAAAGCGTGATGTCTTGGGGGCGCCGAGGAGAAACAGGAGGAAATTCGCAAAACCCAAGGACATCTGGAACCTGCAGAGGATAAACTCTGACAACGCCCTGCGGGCAGCATACGGGCTCAAGAACATGAAGGAGCTCTGGAAGGCGCAATCAAACCTCAGCAGGATAAGGGGCAACGTTCGCCTGCTCCTTTCTGGGAACGCACCAAACCAACAGATGGAGCCAAACATAATCTCCAGCCTTTCAAGGTATGGGATTGTAGGGGGAGGGGCGAAGCTCGATGACGTGCTAGACCTGAACGTCAACATCTTCCTTGACAGGAGGCTGCAGTCAGTTGTCTTCAAGAAGGGGCTGGCAAGGACGATCAAGCAGTCGAGGCAGCTGATAACCCACGGGTTCATAGCGATCGGCGGGAAGAAGGTCAGCAGGCCCGGGTACATGGTCGCCGCTGCAGAGGAGCAGCAGATTGCCTACTACAAGCAGGTCGACATAAACGCCGGCGCGCAGGCTCCGAAGCAGGCGGGAGGCGCCAATGCCCAGGCAGAAGGCGAAGAAGAAGAGGCGGCAGGAGGGCCGGGAGCCGCCGGCACCCCGGAGATCAAGGGGGCAGGGGAAACGGGCGAGTGAGCATGGCAGAGGATAAGAAAAGAGGGAAGCAGCAGGAGACGGCAACCAAGAAGAAGGAGAAGGATATCCAGTCATTCGAAGCCAAGGCGATGGAAGAGGCAAAGGTCAAGCCAAAGGCTGAGCGATGGGCCGTGGCGCATGTCTATTCATCAAAGAACGACACGATAATAACGCTTACCGACATGAGCGGCGCCGAGACCATCTCTGTGGCAAGCGGCGGCATGATGGTCAATGCCGACTCGCAGGAGGGCGAGCCGTATGCGGCGATGCAGGCTGCATACAAGATAGCTGCCGAGGCCAAGGAAAGGGGTATCACGAACATCAGAATATTCATAAGGGCGCCCGGGGGGAGCGGCACAAAGACCCCAGGGGCAGGCGCGCAGGCTGTCGTCAGGGTGCTTGCAAGGTCAGGCCTGAGGATAAACAGGATAGAAGACGTTACACCTATACCAACTGACACTACAAGAAGACCAGGAGGCAAGCGCGGTAGGAGGGTGTAATCGTCGGATATTTTTGCACCGCTCTTTGCGCTACCAGGGCGCTATACCCAGCCCAGCAAGCGAGAGCAATATCATGGCTTCAGCGTTCCCACGTATAGGTTCGCAGCCGAACATCATGCCGCCTGAGTTCTCAGTTCAGCGCGGTACAGCCAGTTTGCACCCATAATCCCATCGTTGCGAGAAGCCAGCTTTTCTGCTATGCCCTCTGCCACTGCATCCTGTCCAAGCAGATGCACCAGTATACCAATTCTGGAATTGGGGCCCAGCTTCGCAGACTTGCCGGGGAAACTATAAAAGCAGGACCTGTTGGCGCGCCAACTTTCGGGCCCTGCGCAGCGGCCGCCATCTTCGCGGCGATGGCCCCGTTCCAAATGACGCTGGCGAGCATGCCGGTCGCGACAGCATTGCCTACTTTCTGCTCGTCCCAGAACAGTACATCGGCAGGGTCTGCACTGCAGCAGAACGAGGCTCATTGGAAGCCACCTATTTATACAAAGCGTTGGTCAGGTCATAAAGCCCGCTGAGTTTCGCAACTATGGCAATGAAGGCACTCAATTTGTATAGAGATGGCAGGTTTGTCAAGCCCTTGCTTCTTCGCTAGCTCTATATAAGACAGTAAGACAGGCAGAGGTTTGCCGCGATGCTGCACGTCCTATCAAGGATTGGCTATGGCTGGCTTTGCTCCAAAACCAGCCGGCCTTAGCAACCGTGGAACAAGGCATGGCTGCCTCTGCGGCCTTAGCAAAGTAGGAAAAAGAAGAAAACCCGCTATTATACTGGCTCTCCTATTGCAAACCTTGCCTTGACCTCGCTTATCTTAACCTTGAGCTGGTCTCCCTCCTTTACGCCCTTGACGAAGACCACAAAGCCGTCGACCTTCGCGATCCCATCGCCTTTCTGTGCTACGGCCTCGATCTTTACGTCTATAACGTCCCCGACCTTCACGGGCTTTGGCATGAAGTAGTTGGGCCTGATTCTCATGCCCTCTCTTCCTCCTCTTTCCTCTCTTCCGCTCCCTCCTCGTTCCTGCATGTCGTCTCCTTCCATATAATCTGTCCTTTTAATACGTAGGATTAGCTCATTGGCCTTTCTCGTATCTTCCTTATTTGCTCTCTGCACGCTTAAAAAGGTTTGTATGCGTTCGAGTTTGGGGCAGAAACCCTAATCACACTTTATGATCTGGTTGATCTCTCTCCCGATGTGTTCCTTCGGGCAATCCACTTCTGCCCCACTGCCGAATTTTGTTGCACTCCTTTTTAGGAATCCGGCAATGCCGTCTATGGCAACCGTCATTTTCTGTTTAAGCTCTACTCTCCGATTTTACCCTTCCCTCGCCGATGAAACAGTGTGACGGCAGGATCGATGCAGCATTACCCGATGGTCCATTGTAGCCGGGCAATACGTCATTTGTCTATCAATGGAGCAAACCTTTTATATTTGAGCATCGAATGGTAGATCAGGCTTTGAGATGGACAAGGC
>DAIDAQ010000017.1 GCA_027310535.1 Candidatus Micrarchaeaceae archaeon | reverse complement strand
TGTATGTGCTTCTTGAGTTTTTCGGGTTCGGATTCCGTGATGGAACCGAACCGTTTGCTGCTAAATCCTTTTCCTTTGGCTAGGGATCTGAATCCGCTTTTGTCGTCGCAAATTCCATTTGCTCCCATCGGGATTTGAACCCGAGTTGCAGGGTTGAAAGCCCCGCGTCCTTGGCCGGACTAGACGATAGGAGCATCAGGGCCACTGCCCGTTATAGAGCATTATTGCATAAGTGGCATAATTAACTATATCAATCAGCGTGTCCTTCAGCTTCTCGTCCCGTACTTCTGGCTGCACCGCTTTCTGCAGGTTCAAAACGCGCATTAGCTTGTCGTTGAGCCTGACCGTTATTCCAATGACACCGTACATAGGTATGTTATCCATGCCATAGTCATGGTTCTTAGCCACCCCAAGCTCGTATGAAGTAACAAGGGATTTGTTGGTGTCCTGGCGCAACTTTGCGACAAGCTGAAGCAGGGCGCAGTTTTTGATTGTGTAGAAGATTTTCGCGTCCTCCTGAGAGGGCTTTCTCTTCCCGGAGACTGTTTTCTTGAAATAGGCATGCAACAGCTCCACTGCCTGCTTCACAGTACAGGAATTGTTAAGGTCAACTCCTTCTTGGAGAGCAAAGGCGAAGTTCTTCTTCCATAACTCGAATCTGGACTTCACCAAGCCAGCACCCCGTCCGCGCCGCCTGCCTAGCTGCGCACTTATCTCGATAGATCAGAAGCTTCCACTGTTGTCGGCTCTGAGCGTACCGCCTGCGCAGATGTGGAAACCAGCACTACATCCCCTATGTTCTTTATGTTCTTGAAGAGCACGCTCTTGCCCTGCAGCATGCGCTTTACCTCATCCCTGCCTGGGCTCCTCCATTCTTCCATGAGGAGCCTGCTTACCTCTCCCTTCTCGAGGTCTATTATTGCGTCGCGCACTTCTCCAAGGTATTGACCGGAGTCAGTATACACGTCCTTGTTGTAAATCTCGGATATCTCCATCTAGTCACCTTGTATAGTATGCAAGCGTATTTTTAAATAGTTTCGTATTTAGCGGAAGTAAGCAAAGTCGTCAAAAGTAGAGGTGCATAGGCTTTGTTGAATGAATCTTTTTCTGTATAATTAATTGGATTTTTGCCGAATTGTGACTATTCAAACTTATGGCAGAACTAGTCGTGGTGACCAGTTGCACACCGTATGGTTCTACCAATATAAGGGATAAGAGGTGATGCGGCAGGTCAGTAAGGACCCTTGACGGAGTTAAGACCTTCGTCGTAACCAAGCATGAATTTCGGCAATGCAGAAAGGCCTTTACAGACGATATGAAGGGTGCAAAACACAGCGCACAGATTGCGGATGAGGTGAAGGAGAGTGCGGTAGACAGTTACATGAACGGCCTTGTAGACCTAGAGGGAGCGCAGAAGATAATGCGAAAGTTCGGAATCTGCATCTCTGCGGTTTCCATACGGTATGCGATGAACAGGTTTGGAACATGGTATTGTCAGCCGTGCGGCAGAGGTTCGGGCATTTGCTAAACGTTTGAAGACTCACCTTAGATTCTTTAGGTTGTTTATGGTGACCGCCAAAACCACTATACTCATCATGGTTAAAATCCTGACGAGATTTAAGGATTAGCGGAAGTATCTGACTTTTACTTCAAGGCTTCGGAACTACTGTTTTACAAAGCCGAGTGCATAGAAAGCTTTAAATAGCTTCTGCTTCACAATAAGAGTACCTACTTTTAGAAAGGCTTAAAAAGATTCCTGAAATTTCATGCAGTTCAAAGTTCAAAACGTGGTGAAACAATGGCTTCAAAGGCAAATGGTAAGAAAGCTCAGACTGTGACGAAGAGGGCGGAGAAGTCCGGTGGCACAGTGCATAAGATAATGATAGACAGCAACAACAGGCTCAACCTTGTCAACGATGCAAACAAGAGGCAGGAGGGCAACGCTGCCAGGGATGCTGGCGCGCCTTCAGCGCGCAACATAGATGTGCAAGACAAGGTCTGCCCGAGCTGCCACAGCAAGGAGATAATATTCGACCCGGAAAAGGGTGAGCGCGTCTGCAACAACTGCGGCCTCATAATCGAGGAGAACACTACAGACTCGGGACCTGAATGGAGGGCTTTTGACCCTGAGCAGAAGGCCGCTAGGGCGAGGACGGGGGCGCCGGTACAGTTCAGGAAGCTCAACAGGGGGCTCGTGACTGAGATCGATCTCTACAACAAGGACATACGCGGGGTAAGGATACCATCTAAGAGGCAGGCGCAGCTCTATAGGATGAGGAAGTGGCACAAGCGCGCAAGCATCGCCAGCTCAAGCGAGCGCAACTACCTCATCGCACTCCCTGAGCTCAACAGGGTCTCAAGCTATCTGGGGTTGCCAGAAAACATAAGGGAGACTGCGGCGCTGCTCTATAGAAAATGCGTGCAGAACAACCTGATAAGGGGCAGGCCTATTGAGATAATCGTCCAGGCCGCGATATACGCAGCATGCAGGGAATCCGGCATGCCGAGGACGCTCGATGAGATAGCGAGCATATCTGGGGTAGCGAAAAAGGATGTAGGGAGGGCCTACAGGATAATAGCGCACGAGCTAGATCTCAAGATACCACTCACAGACCCGATCTCTTATGTACCAAGGTATGTCACTGCGCTCAAGTTGAGCGGAGAGGCACAGGAAAAGGCGATTTCGCTCCTAAAGGTGGCAATGAAGAAGGGGCTGCTTTCAGGAAGGAGCCCGACCGGAGTCAGCGCTGCGGCTGTTTACATTGCTGGAGCGCTGGCTGGCGAGCGCAGGACGCAAAAGGAGGTTGCGGATGTCGCCGGAGTTACAGAGGTAACCATAAGGAACAGGTACAGGGAGCTCAAGGAGCAGCTGAACCTCGATGTCAACCTGTAATGATACTATAAACAGTATAGGGTACATAGGCAGACTGGTCAGCGTCACTATTGACCGCCAGATGGGAAGCACACACCCTAAGCACGGTTTTATCTATCCTGTCAACTATGGATTATAAAGGGAGCAAGGTCTGGCGATGGTGAGGATCTTGACGCTTATGTCCTTGGCGTCTTCAAACCAATCAAAAGATTCAGAGGCAGATGCATCACAGTAATAAGGAGAAAGACGATGACAAGCTGGTCGTGGTTCCCAATAACGTCAATTATTCAGACGGGCAGATAGCTGCACTGACGGAATTCCAGGAGAGATGGTTCAAGAGCAAAATAGTAAGGGGATAGGCTTTGCAGCCTGTCGTCGGATACTGGCAATCAGCGTAATAAGCTTTCTGTGGGCTTTGACATTCGTGCAACTTTTAGCTAGATGGGCTGTTTTGTAGAATAAGCTTAAAAAGATGCCTTTACACAATAGAATGAGGATTGGGAAATAGGTGGGAAAATGATGGAAGACGAAGAGGAGATAGCGGAAGGGTTGGAGTATGACGTCAGGATAGATGCGAAGGATGCACGCGGCAGCGGGATAGGCCGCGTTGGCAGCTTTGTAGTCCTGATACGCAACGCCAAGACAAGGCTCGGGAACAACTATAGAGTTAGGATAACAAAGGTTCACAGGACCTTTGCCTATGGAGAGCTCAAAGGGGCGATACAGCTAGTAGGAGGTAGCAGAGTTGTGCTCTAAACCGGAAACGCAATATATCTTCACCCGGGTGACCAGAGGGAGGCCGCAGATGCAGCAAAGCAAAGCTTAAATAAATGAATATAACAACACTAACAGGGTGGCGTTCTTTCTTTAAGCATCGTTCCCTGTTACTTCACTTCTATTCAATGGTGTATCAATGAAAGTCGATGCCGACATGTACAATAAGATGATGAAAGGGACAACTACAGTTGGGATAGTATGCAGCGACGGCGTAGTGCTTGGCGCTGACTCACGGTCGACAATGGACACATTCATAGCGAGCGGAGAGGCGAGGAAGGTCTTTAGGATAGACGGCAACCTTGCTATGACTATCGCCGGAGGGGTTGGGGACGCACAGGAGCTGATAAGGATAATCAGGGCACAGAATGAGATTTACAAGATGAACGAGGGGAGGCCACTCTCACCTAAATCAGCAACTTCGCTGCTTTCGATCATACTCCAGGAGAACAAGATGATGCCGTTCATAGTGCAGCTCATTGTAGGAGGCATAAATGGCGGCGATGCACAGCTCTACAGCCTGGATCCGTTCGGTGGATTCCAGGAAGAGACCAGATTCACTTCAACTGGGAGCGGATCTCCGACTGCACTAGGCTACATAGAGGAGTCTTACAGGAAGGGAATGCCGACAAAGGATGGCATAAGGCTGGCAGTCAGGGCGCTAACGATTGCCATGAAGAGGGATTCGGCCACTGGCGGCGACAAGATGATAGTCGCAGTGATAACGAAGTCTGGTTATACCGAGTATGGAGAAAAGGATTTGGATAAGATAGTATCAGGGAAATAGCAAGAGCAAAACGGCAAGAGAGCAGGCGGAGAGTGGCATAAAGGCAACAGGCCAGATGTTAGCGTTTTACCGGCAGATTGCAGATCCGCCAGCCAAACAACAAGTGTAATTATGGAGAACAAAACAGAAGGAAGCCATGAAAAGGATATTTTCAAGAGCATAGAGGAGATGCTTCCACAAGAAGCTGGGTTCGTGAAGGCTGATTATGAGGGGCCTGACATAGCGGTTTACCTAAAGAACCCGGGTGCGGCATACCAGAACGAGAACATAATCAAGAGCATAGCCTCGGCGATTAAGCGCAAGGTGATATTAAGGGGCGACAGCAGCGCACTGATGAACCCTAAAGAGGCTGCGGAAGTGATAAAGTCGCTCGTCCCTGCAGAGGCAAGGCTAGGCAACATCAGATTTGTGCCAGAGTTTGGCGAGGTTTACATCGAGTCGCTCAAGCCAGGGCTTGTAATAGGCAAGAACGGCTCCATGCTGAAAGCCATAACGATCAGGACAGGCTGGGTCGCAAAGATGCTAAGGACCCCAACGATGAACAGTGACACTATAAACGGCGTAAGGGGCCTGATGTTCACCGAAAGCAGCTTCAGGAAGAAGTTCATGCTCGGCATAGGGAAGAAGATCAACTCGCCGATAATCAAGAGCGAATGGCTAAAGGCCACTGCGCTGGGCGGCTTCAGGGAGGTCGGGAGGAGCAGCCTGTTGCTCGAGACGCCGCACTCGAAGATAATGGTAGACTGCGGGATTAGCCCCGAACCCGGGATAAAAGGGCTTGATGCAAATGCAGGGGGAGAGGTCAACAAGGCGTTCCCTTATTTAGACAGCGCCAACCTCTCGATAAATGAGCTTGACGCTGTGGTTCTAACGCACGCGCACATGGACCACGCCGGCTTCATACCTTATCTGTTCAAGTTCGGGTATGAAGGCCCTGTATACTGTACGCCGCCGACGAGGGACCTGGTGGCGCTGCTGCTGAACGACTATATCAAGCTCGTACAGAGGAGCGGGGGCGCGCCGCTTTACGAGGAAAAAGATGTCAAGAAGATGCTTACCCACATAATAACTAGGGATTACGGTGAGGTGACGAATATCACTGACGAGCTAAAGCTCACATACCACAATGCAGGCCACATACTTGGAAGCGCGACAGTGCACCTGCACGTGGGAGAGGGGTTGTACAACATCGTGCACAGCGGGGATATGAAGTACGGGTTCACAAGGCTCTTTGATCCAGCTAGGAACCGCTATCCCAGGATAGATGCGCTCTTCATAGAAAGCACGTATGGGGCGAGCGGCGATATAACACCAAACAGGCACGATGCTGAGAAGAGCCTGATGGATACAATACAGAGGACCATCCAGAACGGGGGAAAGGTGTTGATCCCACTCTTTGCCGTAGGAAGGAGCCAGGAGGTTCAGCTCGTGCTCGAGAACTACATGGCAAACCAGGAGCAGTACAAGATAGAGGCGCCAGTCTTCCTTGATGGTATGATACTCGAGGCAAGCGCCATACACACAGCCTACCCGGAATATTTAAAGGAGAGCCTGAAGAACAGGATCCTCAACAACCACTCACCGTTTGAGAGCGAGATCTTCGAGGTTGTAAAGGGGGAGCGCAGTGACGTACTTGACGGCGGACCTGGGATCATACTGGCAAGCGGCGGCATGATGAACGGCGGGGCGAGCGTTGAGTACTTCAGGAAGCTTGCAGAGGACCCTAAGAACCTGCTCGCCTTCGTTGGGTACAACAGCTCCAACTCTCTTGGGAGGAGGCTGCAGAACGGAACGCGCGAGATAGCGCTGCCTGACGAGAATGGGAGGCTGGTGCCGATAAAGGTCAATATGGAGATAAAGACGGTGGAGGGATTCTCAGGCCACAGCGATCGCAGGCAGCTGGTCAGCTTCATGCAGGACATCAGACCAAGGCCCAAGGCAGTGTTTACCATGCACGGCGAGGAGCGCAAGTGCGAGGACCTTGCAAGGGGCGCCGAAAGGGCACTACATATCGACGCAAGGGCGCCAAGGAACCTCGACTCAACAAGACTGAAGTAGCTGCCTCACATCGGGGGGATGAGTATGTTGCTGGTGGATGTTTATCTCGTGTTTCTGTCGCTTATCACTGTAGGGCTTACCGCGATTAGCCTAACTAAGAAGAAAGGCGAGCGGCAGATAAATACTCCTGTAGGTTACAACCCGAAGGTTTTAGTCATAGTGCCATGCAAGGGCACCGACCTGATGTTTGAGAAAGGCCTTGCAACCCTGAAGAGGCAGAGCTACAAAAACTATGATATAATGGCAGTGCCGGATTCTGCAGCAGATCCGTCTGTCAAGGCCGTAAAGATGGCAAAAGTAAATTACATAATCAAAAGATCGTCAAAGGCAGGGAGCAATAAGGTAGCTGCGATTACAACAGCGCTTATGGCATGCAAACGGTATGATGTTTATGTCGTGGTCGACTCAGATACACTTTGCTCAAGGAACTGGTTAACCGAGCTTGTCAGACCCTTATGGGACAAGCACGTAGGTGCAGTCACTGCATATCCGTACTTCTCCCCAATTAAAGGGGCTGGTTTCTGGGCGAAGGTGAAGATGGTATGGGGTTTCATAGGCAACAGCCTGATGGAAAGCGAGAAGACAAGATTCTTATCCGGAGCGTCGATGGCGTTCAGGAGAGGGCTTCTGGATAAGAAGAGCATGGAAAAGTTCAGCACCTCGATCTCCGACGATATAGCGATAACAAGGATCGTAAAGGAGAAGGGCCTGCTCATACATTATGTAAGCAAGAAGGTGGTTAGGATACCCTCTAATGACAGCCTAGGTAGCCTGATAGAATGGACTAACAGGCAGACTGCATTCTCCATCAGAGCCTACAAGCCAAATTTCAGGTATGGGATTGTTTATTACACTGCAAGCGCGCTGCTCCTTTACTCTGCAGTTCCGCTTACCATCTTCTACAGCCCATATTCCGCTGTCTTGCTGCTGCCGTATGTGATAAAGGCCTGGAAAACATACAGACGTGCGGAAAAGAAAACCGCTGACATTGCAGTCATTTGCCTGTTTATAGATCTTCTTTACCTTGAAAACCTGATATCCGCAAGGATTAGGAAAGAGATTGCCTGGAGGGGCGTGCGCTACAGCCTTGAGCGAGTCTAGGTTTATGCAAGCCGAAGCATCTCTTTAGATATTGCCTCCTTAATGCTTCCTGCCCTCCTTATAAGCTTATTTCCTAATTTTTCATTGCTGATAGCAAGCATAGAGTATGCCCTTAGTTCGTGGAGTCGCTTAAGCCGGGCATCAAGCTTGCTGCCCTCTGAGCTGCTTGCAGTTAAAGCTGCAACGCACGCTTTATTTATTTCTGCGTCTATCCTCTCTGTCAGCGTATCATATTCCGGTGAATATGCTTTGCCACTCCTTGTTATCGCGCTTCCTGTGCCTGAAGATGGTATAGCTTTTTGCGCTTGTTCTGCCATTTATCCACTGTAGTATATATCATTGCCCGTAATATAAATTACCTGCCCTTAAAGGGGCAGGTTTTGGCTTCAGCTGAAAAGACGCCTCTGAACCCTTGAGTTGTCCTCACTAACGTAGCTCCTTACTGTCTCTTCGTTAACTTCACTGACCGACCTGTAGGAGTGCCTCCCGGCCAGAAGTGAACTTCTCTGGTATGTTTTCCTGAAATTCGGGTGTATGCGGAAAAGATTGTATGAACTCGCTCCTTTCAAGAGTCCGACTGCCTTAGAAGGGTTCATGTCATTAGACAGTTCCATGACCGCATACACGTGGTCCTCCATCACACCTAATTCGATGATGCGGATTCCATGTCGTTCCGCTGCGTTCCTCATTGCAGTTTCGCAATCGTGGTAATGAGACTCCTTCCGCAGCGTCTCGTACCTGATTTGGTGCACCGGTGTAGGTGCATCTCATTCGCTCCGACCGAATGCGCATTATGCACAAGGCCCTTATTTCGCAGGTTCCACCATCCATTATATCAGTCTCCGTAGCCTAACGGCCGCGTTAGACGAAAATCGAGGCAGAGAGATAAGAATCCTGTTCCTGTTTCATCCGCATGTGCAAACGCATGGGTTTTCACAGACCTGCATTAATAATAAGTTTGCTAGATGCCATTGTTTGGCGGCGTTTCGGTTGGATCACCTAGGCTTTCCTTTTGTTGTTCACCTTTCACGATCTGCGCATCTACGACTCTACTTCCTTTTTCAAGGCGCATCATCCTGACTCCGCTCGCCGCCCTTCCCGTCTTTCGGATTGATGACACAGGGAACTGTATTGATATACCCACAGAACTTATTAGAAGGACAGAATCAGAATTGCTCACCTTTAATGATTTGACAACATTGCCGGTCTTGTCGTTGATCTTTATGTTCAAGACTCCTCCTCCGCCCCTATGTTGCAGCCTATATCTCCCGAGCTCTGTTACCTTACCAAAGCCTCTCTCTGTAATCGACATCACGTAATCTGAGCTGCCGACAGCTATAACATTGGTTATACTGTCATTCTGTTTTATGCGTATGCCGCGCACACCGTGGGAAGCCCTGCTTGCCGGCCTGAGCTCGGTCTCAGAGAACCTTATTGACTTGCCTGATTTTGTTGACACGAACAGCTCTGACTTGCCTTCTGATATGCAGGCATCGGCGAGGCTGTCGTTCTCGCGCAACGGTACTGCTTTTATCCCGCTTACACGCTGGTGGGAGAATTTTTCTGCACGAACGCGCTTTATTAGCCCATGTTCTGTTACAAACACGATGAACGAATTCGCAAATTCCCTAGTGTTTATCAGTTTCTCCACCTTTTCCCCTTCCTGCAACTGAAAGAGATTTATAGCCGCCTTGCCAACGCTGTATCTGTCGCCTTCGGGAACCCTATATGCCTTTATCCAGTACGCCCTACCCTTTGTTGAGATGGAGAGGAGGGTGTCTTTAGTTCTACAGTAGAGCGTCTGCTTCGCGAAGTCACCTTCCTTCAGTTCAATCGCGCGCGTGCCCTTTCCGCCTCTCTCCTGCATCTTGTAGCTCTTTACAGGAAGCCTCTTCATGTAGTTGTTGCTTGTTAGGAGTATCGTGGTGTCTGTGTCCTCTATCAGGTCCTCCTGCTCGATCTCTATTGGAAGTTCGCTGCGCTCTATCTGCGTGCGCCTAGGCGTAGCATAATGCTGTTTTACATAGCTTGTTTCCTCATTTATTATTGAGTAGATTATATCAGGGCTTCCGAGCGCCTCCTTGTACTGTTTTATTTTCAAGTTAAGATCTGTTTGTTCTGTTCTCAGCGAGGAGGCTTCTAAACTGGTAAGCCTGGAAAGCTTCATGTCAAGTATTGCATTTGCCTGTCTTTCAGATATCGAATAAGCTCTGACGAGCGCAGCCCTAGCGGCTTTTGTGTCGTCGCTGCTTTTTATTAGGGAGATGACCTCATTTATGTTGTCCGTAGCTATTAATAATCCCTCCACAATGTGGAGGCGCTCTTCGCATGAGGCGAGATTGAACTTTGTTCTCTTGGTCACAACCTCAAACCTGTAGTCTACAAATATCTCGATGAACTGGCGCAGGTTTACTGTGAGCAGAGAATTATCCAGCACAGCTATGTTCATTACAGGGTTAGTTATTTGGAGCTGAGTATGTGCATAGAGCAGGTTAATGATGTAATCTGCATTCCCATCCTTTCTCAGCTCTACAAGAATGCGTATGCCTTCTTTGCCGCTCTCGTCCCTTATGCCAGATACACCCTGTATTTTCTTGCTTTTTGCCAGCTCGGCTATCTGCTGGACCAGCTGGGCCTTGTTCACATTGAAAGGAATCTCGGTTATTATTATCGTGCTTCCGGACTTGCTTTCTTCCACTTTTACTGCGCCACGTATGGTGACAGAGCCGCGGCCCGTTAGGTAGGAAGAGTAAAGCCCGCTGTTGTAAAAGACGATACCGCCCGTTGGGAAATCCGGGCCCTTTATGTAATTTGCCAACTGCTCTATAGTTATCTCCTTATTTTGGATATATGCGCTTATTGCGTCACAAATCTCACCAAGGTTGTGTGGTAATATGTTGGTTGCAACTCCTACAGCTATGCCAGAACTACCATTTAGCAGCAAGGTTGGCACCTTTGAAGGGAGTGTAAGAGGCTCTGTTTCTGTATTGTCGAAGTTGGACACCATCTTCACTGTATCCTTGTCTATGTCTTCTAGCAACTCTTCTCCAAGCTTGCTCAGCCTGGCTTCGGTGTAACGGGCTGCAGCAGGTGGATCCCCGTCAATTGATCCTATATTTCCCTGCCCATCAACAAGCTTGTGATTTAATGTAAAAGGCTGGGCCATGCGCATCAATGCTTCGTAGATTGCAGCATCTCCGTGGGGGTGGTACTTACCCATGCACTCGCCTACAATCCTGGCGCTTTTTTTTGTTGGTTGGTTGTGGGTGTTGTTGAGCTTGTACATGGAATAAAGGATACGCCTTTGGACAGGCTTCAACCCGTCCCTTGCATCTGGCAGGGCCCTACCAACGATGACACTCATGGCATAGTCTATGTAGCTGGTTTGCATCTCTTTCTCTATCGCTGACTCTATCACTTCTGCCATGGCATCACACATCGAGAAAGCTTACATCCCTCGAATGCTCTTCTAGGAACTTCCTACGCTCTTCTACATCAAGGCCCATGAGCACAGAGAATATTGAGTCTGCAAGCTCCGCATCCTTTATTGCTATCCGCTTCAACACCCTGCACTTGGGATCCATTGTTGTCTCCCAAAGCTGCTCTGGATTCATTTCGCCAAGACCCTTGTATCTCTGTATAGCCGCGTTGCCATCAAACTGCTTCAACCTGTCTGACATTTCTGCATCGTTATATGCGTAGTAGATTTCTTTGCCCTTCGAGACCTTGAAGAGTGGCGGCTGTGCAATATACACATAACCTTTTTCTACCAGCGGCTTAAGGTACCTGTAAAAGAAGGTTAGCAGCAAGGTCCTGATGTGGCTGCCATCTACATCTGCATCAGTAAGGAAGATTATCTTTTTGTAGCGCACCTTGTTTGCATCAAAAGACTCCTTTATGCCAGTGCCTAGTGCAGTGACAATGAGGTGTAGCTCCTTGTTGGAGAAGATCTTCTCGTCAGTTGCTTTCTCTACGTTAAGCACCTTGCCACGGAGCGGCAGTATGGCCTGGTAGAAGCGGTCCCTTCCCTGCTTCGATGAACCTGCGGCGCTGTCACCTTCCACGATAAATATCTCTGCCTTCTCTGGGTCGCTCTCTGTGCAGTCTGCAAGCTTGCCAGATAAAACTGAACCTTCGAACATCCCCTTCTTCCTTGTTAGTTCTCTTGCCCTCCTTGCAGACTCCCTTGCCTCGGCTGCACCCTGCACTTTCGCTAATACTTTCAATGCCTCAGATGGATTCTCCTCTAGGTAAGTCGACAATACAGAATAAACCGTGTTGTCGACCATGCCCTTTATGCTTGAGTTGCCGAGCTTTTCCTTGGTCTGGCCCTCGAACTCGGGGTTCTGCATAAGTATAGAGATTATAGCGATGAGGCCCTCGCGGGTGTCCTCCCCTTCTACCTGCACACCCTTCTTCC
>DAIDAQ010000044.1 GCA_027310535.1 Candidatus Micrarchaeaceae archaeon | reverse complement strand
GAATATACCATGGCCTCCGCATATAACTGCGATGATTCTGTTAGGTAGGCCTTCTGGTCAAAATAGTTGACTTCAAACAGGTTTGCCCCGGTCTCACCACCAGATTGCGTGAGCAAGGGAGGAGTTATCTCAAAAAAGCCTTTTCTGTCTAGGAATTCCCTAGCATACCTGAAGACATACGAGCGTGCGCGCATTGCATTTATCATGCGCTGGCTCCTCAGCCAGAGGTGCCTTACATCAAGGAGAAACTCTGGGCTCTGGTACTCTGTTATTGGGAACTGCTCACCCGAATGCACTATACTAATAGACTTTGCCTCCAACTCCACGCCGTGCGGCGCCCTCTCATCCTTTTTTACTGTGCCTTTCACAATCACACTTGATTCCAAGTATGCTTTGTCTATCACTTCCCACTCCTTCTCTGATACAATGGATTTATCGACCACGCACTGTGTTGTGTTTGTGCGATCTCTTACTACTACAAAAATCTTGCCGCCGCTGCTCCTCTTTCTGTGGATCCAGCCCCTGATAGTTACCTCTTTGCCAATACTTCCTATAGCTTTGCTTACTGGCATGCTTTTGGGATACCTCAATTGAACACCCACGTCAGAATAATAAGACAGTGTTTAGGTTAATAAGGGTTTGCACTTACAAATAACATTGATAACGCGTACTTGGTGGTCTTGTGGAGCAGAAATCTTTTGCACTAATCATGGAAGACGACAAGGAGGCAGATAAGCTAGAAGAGAAGATAGTAGTTGTTGATTCTAAAGACAATATTATAGGGGCGGAAAAGAGAGACATGGTTGACAGGGAAGGCTTGCTTTATAGGGTCTCTGCCATCTGGATAAAGAATTCAAAAGGGGAAAATCTGCTTGCCAGCTGTTGCTGGAACCGTGAAAGAAGGTATGACTTATAAGCAAACAATAAGAGAAGAGGCTTACGAGGAATTGGGATTAAGGTTAGGCAGCGTGAAAGAAGGCAAGAAGTTAAAGCGTAATGAGGAATGGAAGCACCGCTTTTTCATCCGGTGGTACACCTGTATAGTCGATAAGCCAGCAGAGGAATTCACCATACAGAAGGAGGAAGTTGCAGAGGTGGAATGGTTTTCCGGCGCTGAGATAAGGGCATCGGCTAAAGCTGACCCTCAAGAGTTTTTATACGGGGTTATAGAAGAATTGGCTCTTTTCGGTTAGCCGTGAGCCTCATCTCTCGGCAAAGACAAGATATCCAGTGTGCCACACGCCCTTCGTGGACGGGCGCATTCCCTCCTTCCTTACTAGCATGTCTCGTTCTATCGTTTCTAGCGTAACGATATTCTTGAAGTTGAGCTTTTCCGCAGCGCTAACGAACTTCTTGACCTGCTCCATGTGCGGCAGGTAACCCACCACATAACCCCCTTCCTTGAGTGCGAGCCTCGCGTTCTTCAGCGCCTTGTCTGAATTCGGCATGTCCAATGTTACTATGTCAACGTCGCGCTCCGTTATCTTTTTGGTGATGTCTGCGTTCTTCAACGTGAGGTTATTGAGATTCTCATTTGTCTTGTTCTTCTCAGCTATTTTCAGGAAGTCGCTGCGTATGTCGTAACTCGTCACGCGCTTGCAGACCCTTGCGAGCGAGACTGCCAGCCAGCCGCTGCCCGTACCCGCGTCGAGGCAGACGCTCTCCTTGTTTGCACCAGTGTAGGCGAGAATCTGCCCTATGTCTTTTGGCAGTATCACCTGCGGACCTCTTTTAAGCCTCCTGTAGTGCTTCGGTATATACATCTCATCCTACCCTCTATCATTCTCTGACCTTTTCGCTTTTTTCAGCGCCGTCTTCTTCACTGCTCTCTTGGCCTTTGCCGCCTTCGATTTCACCGGCTTCTTCGCCTGTTTGGCTATTGGGTTCGTCTCAGCTGCCTTTTCAACGTCCTGCCAGACCTGCTTTGCAACGGCGACCGGGCCTGCTTTCAGGTTCGACGCCCAGGCCTTCTTAGTTATGCAGTTGGGATCGAGGTCCATCTCAAACGGCCTCTTTCCCTTCCTTATAACCTTCATTATTGGGGTGCGGCAGTGCTCGCACATCCTGCCTGTTGCCTCTATCTTAGCTCCCTGAGGTACGGAGTAGGTGTTCATGCACTTCGGGTAGTTGTTGCAAGCCGCGAACGTCTTGCCGAACCTTGATTTCCTTATCACAAGGTCACCGCCATCTTTCGGGCATTTTCCAAGAATGGGCACGCTCTCTTTCAGAGCACCGCGCAGCTCCACCGCCAGGTTCTCCTTGTGCCTGTCGAACTGGCCGAGCTCGGAGAGCAGCATCTCCTTGCCCTCCTCAATCACCTCCTGTTCGGTCTTCTTCGACCTGCTTATGGCCTCCATGTCCTCCTCTAGCCTCCTTGTCGTCTCCTCATCAACAATCATCCTGCAGTTCTTCTCAAGTGCATTGTAAATGCTCATGCCGAACTTTGTTGCTTCAAGACTCTGCCCTGAGGCATAACCCCTCTTTATCAGGGTGTCTATTATGCCGGCCCTTGTCGCCTTTGTGCCGAGCTCCCGCTTCTCGAGCTCAGCTATCAGGCCGGCCTTGGTGTAGCGCTTCGGTGGCTGGGTCTTAAGCTCACGCTCGTCGAGTTTGTCGAGCTTGACCTTATCGCCCTGCTTGAAGGCCGGAAGCTCCTTCTCCGTTACCTCCGTGAACGGGTAAAACTCAAGCCAGCCCTTCCTCACAATCCTAGCGCCCGTAGCACCATAAGACTCGCCGTCGAACTTCGCAACGACCTTGGAGCGCTCTACGAGCGCGGGTTCGGCGAAGCAGGTGAGGAACCTCCTCGCAATAAGGTCGTAGAGCCTCTCTTCCTCGGGAGTCAGGCCAGCAGGCTGTACCCCTGTGGGGAATATTGCCGGGTGGGCCTCATCCTCCTTCCTGCCTTCCAGCGGACGGAACCTGTTCTGCTTGATGAGCGTCTCTGCGTAATGGCCGTACGCCTTGCTCTTTCCGAGCTCCTGTATTATGCCCTTCAGGCCGAGCGATGCAGGAAGCTTCTGCGATGACGTCCTAGGATACGAGATGAACGAACGCTCGTAAAGTGACTGAGCTATAGCGAGCGTCCTCGACGGATCGGACCTGAGCGCCCTGCTAGCCTCCAGCTGCAGCGAAGTCAGGTCGAACGGCGGGTAGGGCCACATCTCCTTGTCGGCTGATTCCACTGACTCGATCGCGCCGCGTGGGGCTGCCTTCGTGGCGGCGAGTGCCTTGTCCGCGACCTTCTTGTCGAATATGTCGCCCTTCGAGTTCAGGAATTCGATGCCTGCTATCATCGCGATTATCCTCCAGAACGGCGCCTCCTTGAACTTCTGTATCTCGAGCTCCCTCTTGACCAGTATGGAGAGCGACGGGCCCTGCACCCTCCCTATGCTGAGAGAGTTCGTCTTGCTTATGTTCCAGCCCACGACCGCACGGGTCAGCGCCCTGCTGAGGTTGATGCCCCACAGCCAGTCGAGCATGTGTCTCACCTCACCTGCATAGAAGTTGCTTATGTCGAGCGGCACCAGGGATGCGTACGCGGCTCCGAGGTCGTGCGTCGTGGTCGTAGAGAACTTCATGCGCTTGGCCTTGGCCATGTCACCCATGAACCTGATTATGTTGGTGCCTATTACAGTACCCTCTATGTCGAAGTCGCACGCGTTTATGTAGAGGTCGTGCTTCGGCATCACCTGCTGTATAATGTCCAGGTATTTCTTCGTGTACGAGGAAGCGGTGCCGACCTTGTACGAGGGCTCCCACTTCACGTCAAGCACCGGGTAGTTGCGGTTGTTGTCCGCCTGCGCTATCGTGAATAGGTGGCCGACAGCCGCTACCACGAGTATCTCATCCTTCCCCCTGCTGAGCTGGTAATAGCTCACGCCATCCTTGCTCACTATCCTCTTTGGGGCGTTGTTCCCGAGCGCGGCCGCTATCCTTGCTGCGACGCTTGGCTTCTCAGACACGATGAGTATCTTCATGCGATTCAGCTTTTCCATGAGACATACAATACAAGCTGCGAAACGGGAGGGTAATCTTGCTGTCACATATGATGGAGAATCATCGAATAACAATTGCTCGGAATAGTTATAAATATTCGCAACTGCAAACTATATCGGGGTCGATGAGTAGTTTGAAATAATGTATCACGCGATATTGCTGCAACACGGTGCCAGCAGCACAGTCAGTGACGATGGTGCTGCAGGATGTACACGGGACGTGGGTGCCAATAGAAAATTCGAAATTAAACCCGACCTGCCTTGGTTGGAGATAACTCCAAAATACGACCCTGAGTGCATACATTGTTATGCCGATGCTGCACCCTCTGCAACTAATCCTAAGATTGTTGATTGATCGAAAGTCATAAACGACGCAGCGAAATCGGGTTTTCGAGAGTACAATCCATAGGTGGAGAACCAACAATGAATGCCGCACTGGCTAGTATGATGGCCAAAGCTCGCGGTACCAGATACGAACCTGTAGAGGTCTTCTCCAACCTGAATGCTATAGCCGACAGGCTTCTTGAAACTTTCATAAGACACAACATAAAGATAGCAACCTCCTTCTATTCGGCACGCAAGAGTGTACACGATACAATAACTAAGGTAAATGGCAGCCATAGGAGACGGTGGAAAACCTAAAGAAGATAAGAAGAAGTTCACTACCGCTGCGCATGGGCATAATAACAATGGCGGAAAACGCAAGCAACACAGACGAGACGACGGATTTCTTAATTGGCTTAGATGTGAAAGAAGCCTTAATCAGCGTAGATCGCGCGAGGCCGTAGGGCGTAGAAGGGATATCAACGACCTGGATAGTGTTGTTGATATAGAAAATGCGCTTTGTGGCAACTATTGGGCCGGCAGCGTTGTAGTATCGTGGACCGGCAAGGTATTCCCATGTGTATTCTTCAGAGACACAATATATCAGTCTCTGTGGCCTAACGGCAGCGTTAGACGAAAATCGAGGTAGAGAGATAAGAATCCTGTTCCTGTTTCATCCGCATGCGCAAGCGCATGGGTTTTCACAGACCTGCATTAATAAATACGGCTATTGTGAATACCGTGAGTATTAGGACAGTGGACGAAGAAACTAGGCCCATATTTCTCCTCTTGGTTTGCACGTGATCAATTGTTGGACACTTACCTCGTAATATTTATAACATTTGTTGCGGGCCTCATAGCGTCCCTCTCGCAGCTCCTGTTCAAGAGGAGCATGAAGGGCAGGATAGATGGCATACGCGGGATTTTCAAGGTCGCGAGGCAGCGCAACGCGCTTCTTGGCATAGCAGGGTACCTCGCGGCGTTCGGCATCTACCTTTTCGCACTCGACAACGCACCGCTCTCGTTCGTCTACCCGATGTTCGCGAGCACATTCGTGTTCGTCTTCCTGCTGTCGATGTTCGTGCTGCGCGAGAGGTTCAGCACCAGTAGAGGGCTCGGCATTGCTCTCATACTCATCGGCATCGCTATAATAAGCACGACCATATGATTTTATGAATGAAAGCAAACGCAATAACATCATGATGCTGCTCGCGTCAACCTCATTGGGAGCCGCCGGACAGTTCCTGTTCAAACTCTCTGTGCTTGGGGATGGCATAACTTACCTGATACTCGCCGCTGGAGTGCTCGCTTACTTCTTCTCAACGATAGTTTACTTCTACGTGCTCAGCAGAGCTCACCTATCGTGGACGTATGGCATAGGGGGTCTTTCTTACATATTCACGGTCGTGCTGGCTAACTTCATAGAGACGGTGCCTTTCATGCGCTGGGTGGGTGTTGTGATAATAACCATAGGGGTTCTCCTCATAGGGAAGAGCTGAATGCAAATTCTTGCTAGTAGCGCAGTCAACAGTTTTGTACTGGAATTATCATACTTAAACTATCATAAACGAAATGCACTATTTTACTCATTCAGAAATAGTGTTTCATCCTGCCAAAACTAATATATATCTCGTTGTTTTAGGGATTAGACAGTGAGACCTTGTCAATGGAAAGAGGCGCATGGAACGGAAAGCGCTCCGGCACAAACAGTGTGATAATACGAAGACTAGAAACTGTGATGGAGAGTAGCAACGGCAAGATTGCAGGAATAATAAAGAGAGAAAAGGAAGGTGAGAATGACTGGCTGTTATCCCTGCCGAGAAGGCTCAGAGGGTCTGCAGAGGAATATCTGAGTTTTGTCTCTTCCATTGAGTGCATCCCAGAGAAAAATGGAAGTATCAAGCTGCCTCAATTTTCACTTAAAAACATGGAGATATATGAGACGAGGCATGCCGCCCAGCATGCGGCTGCCGATATAAAGCATTCAGACCCTATACTCTATCGTGTTGAGAGCGCAAGGTGGAGCACTACCATAGTCTCTATGGTGGAGGCGATACATTCTGTGCACAGAAACGGTGTAATGGTAGATGCAAACCAAGCAGTCTCAAAAATAATATCACAGAAGGTATTGCATCTCGGAAATTATTCAAGCGAGCTGAAGCATGACTTGCGGGATCAGATAACGCGCGACGCCGTTATAGGTATGCGCTGCATAATCTCCTCTGATTTGTCTTTCTACGGGCAGGAGGACATCCTTGAATATTTATTGAACTTCAGGGCAATCTCTGACATGCAACTAGGGAATTTTGACAGAGTAAACAAAATACACCTTGCATACAAAGCGCTCGCCAACCAGGCGGTGGGCTGAGCAGAATCTAAAATGCAGGCGTACACCATGCAGAGCACTTTGCAAAACAGAAACGAGGATCATGGGAAGACAAGATTGCCCGCATTTGACATTAGCGCCGGCAGGGAAGTATACCGCGCCTACCTATTGAAACAGGAGCCAGACGCCCTTTATATAGAAATGGTCGACAAGTTCGACAGGAGGTTCTACATCGGGCATCTGAAGCACGAAGACAAAAAGCTAACTATGATATTTGACATGTCTCCTTTGGAAAGGAAGGTATATGAGATGCTCAATGAAGACCCTGAGTTCTGCTTCTCAAAAGAGGTTGCATCATATGCAGAGATCATTTCAATAGTAAAGCCGGAGGGCACTGGCAGGGAAGTGGATGTAAGAAGGTTTTTGGAACCGCTTTTCTACCTGAGCAATGGCTGGTTCAGCGCAGCTGTACGCGGCGCAGTATCAAACAACCTGACTGCTGATGAATGGAGGGAAGCATGTGAAATGGCTTGGGGGATGATGCCAGCTGCCGCAGCAAAGAGCAAGCTCACACTGAAGATATGTGGCAAATCCGAGGAGGTCCAAAGACACCTTGCCGATTATGATAACATTGTTGGGATTCTATCAATGAACAAAGAGCAGTTCGTTTTTCTCACAGATTTTGTGTGGGAGATGAAGGATCAGGAAAACTTCGAAAGCGAGCTGATGCATAGAGAACTATACCTTAGAAGGAACTAGCTTAGGATCGGATTATAAACTGCCTTTAGATACTTGAAAGGGCATAAAACTCAGGACGCAAGAATTATATCACAACTGCCTTGATTCGTCTGATCCCCGCCGCGACCGCCTCCTGCTTTATTATCTTGAAGCTGTGGAGCTCACGCGTGTTCTTAACATGAGGCCCGCCGCAGATCTCCCTTGAATATATTGTACCACCCTTCGCGATTGTATAGACTTTCACAGTCTGCTCGTACCTTTCCTCGAAGACTCCCTGTGCGCCCACCTTCTTTGCCGCATCGACGCTCATTATCTCGAAGGAGACGTCCGCCTCTGCCTTTATCACGTTGTTGACCCAGTCCTCAATCTTCTTTATCTGGTCGTCCGTCAATTTTCTATCATAGTTGAAGTCAAACCTGAGCCTTTCTGGAGTGATGTTTGACCCCATCTGACATATCGAAGTGTCGACGACAGCCCTCAGTGCCTGGTTGAGCAGGTGCGTTGCCGTGTGCAACTTGGTCGTCGCTTCACTGTTGTCAGCGAGTCCTCCTTTGAACTTCTGCTCTGCTCCCCTGCGCGAAAGCTCCTGGTGCTCCCTCATCAATTTGCCGAATCCTGTTTCGTCGACGCTGAAGCCCTTTTCCCTGCACATCTCAACCGTGATCTCAAGCGGGAATCCGAAACTTTGGAAGAGGTCAAACGCGCCCTTTGCATCGAGGGTCTTTTGGCCAGCCTCGCCAAGGAACTGCAGCTCCCTCTCCAAGTGCTTAGTGCCGTTCTCTAGCGTTGTGGAGAACCTCTTCTCCTCATTGTCGAGTTCTTCGAAGACCCTTTTGCTGTTCCTTCTTACTTCTTGATATGATTCGCCCATCGCTTCTACAACGACCTCGGCCACCTCCTTGCAGAAGCTGCCGTTGATGCCAAGTATCTTGGCGTGCCTTATGCTCCTCCTAATCAGGCGCCTGAGTATGTAACCCTGGTCAACATTGCTCGGCACCACACCCTTGTCGTCTCCTAGTATCATTACGGCGGCGCGCATGTGGTCCGTTATTATGCGTGCATCGCGGTTTGCCCTGTCGGTTTTTCCAGGTGACATAGAGACCACCTTGTCGATGATCGGTGCAACTGTGTCGCACTCATATACGTTGCTGAACCCGTTTAGGATAGCAACTGTACGCTCGAGGCCCATCCCTGTGTCAATATTCTTCTGCGTCAGGTTTTCAAATTTGCCTTCTGCAATCTTGTTGTACTGCATTAGGACATCGTTCCATATTTCACAGAAAACCTGGTCCTTGCATAGCCTGCTGAACTCTTCGGTGCTCTTCTCCTGCAGGTCGTTGACGTGGTAGAACATCTCCGTGTCCGGCCCGCATGGCCCTGTCCGCCCGGCCGGGCCCCACCAATTGTCGCCTTTTGGCAGGAAGTGTATACGATTCTTGTCTACGCCCAGCCTTTCCCACGTGCTAGCGACCTCGTCGTCCCTGGGTACGTCTTTGTCACCCTCGAAGCACGTAATGCTGAACCTCTCTTTTGGTATACTGAGCTCCCTCGTCAGAAACTCAAAGCTCATCTTTATGGCCTCGTCCTTGAAGTAGTCGCCAAGTGACCAGTTTCCAAGCATCTCGAAAAATGTGAGGTGCCATGCATCGCCAACGTCTTCTATATCGTCAGTGCGCAAGCACTTCTGTACATTGCACAGACGTTTACCGAGCGGATGCGGCTCACCTAGCAGAAACGGCACCAGTGGGTGCATTCCTGCAGTAGTAAAGAGCACACTGGGATCGTTTTCAGGGATGAGCGATGCGCTCTGAATTAGTTTATGGCCACGCTTCTGGAAGAATTTAATATATTTTTTCTTCAGGTCCGAGCTTGAAATCACTTAAACACCTTCGGTTTTTTGCCATGGATAAACCCGTCCTTCGTACATCGGGGCAGCTGTCCATTCTCTGCACAAAATTTAGTACCTAACAATATATCTACTTAACTACCAGGCCCGCCTGCCTGTCCTTCCACCACACCTTGCAGTGGTTCCCGTAAAAGTCGCAGATCTTGCACTTCCATTTTTCCTCTTCTGGTACGGGCCTAGCTTCCCGCTCACCTTTCCAGTACGGGAAGAGGTAATGCTCTGCGCCTTGGATTTCATTCTCATTGTAATCAAACTTATATAGCTTTATTACCTTCCCAGTCGCCTGCTCCCTGTAGCGTATGTAAAGGGTATTGCTTATCTCCGGCAACTCTGCCACCTCTGAGAAAAACCTAGCTGCTATCGCCTTTACTGTGGAAAGCTCATACGGAATCTTTTGCGCCTGCAGCTGCCTGGTAAACTCCGGTGTAAGAGGCAGCCTTTCAAGGTTGTTGCAGCTCGCAAAAGAGGCAAGCGTGTACGCACCCGAGTGCATCGACCCTAACAGCTTCCTGTAAAACATTACCTGTAGCTTGTCAGATGTCATCCACTCCTCTTTCGGCGCCCTGCTCTCCCTCTTTGTCTTGTCATCTATTATGAAGAGCTTGCCTTCGCGCACGTGCAGCTCATCTATTTTGCCGGTCAGCGGAAACCCATCCATCTCACCGAAGACGCTAAACTCCCTTGTTACCCTGTTCCTGGCTAGCATCTGCATCCCGATATGGTTCGCATAAAGCACCTTGTAAACGTAATCAGAATATTTTACAGGTTTGAGCTCTATCGGCGCATTGGTCCTGCTCTCCAGTGCCTCGTGTATCTCCTTGCCGCTCGCTGTCTCTTCCGTCGGTTTTTCCTTGTAGCGCAGCTTGAGCTCCACCTTCTTCTCGCACCAGTACTGGCCAGCGAGGTCCGTAACCCTTATCGACTTCTTTCCCAACCTTTCGAGGGCGTTCATAAACTCAGCCCGCCTACCAATCGTCACAGCCGAAGCTCAGCGATTACCTCATTCATCACAGAACAGTTTCTCCGGGAAGGAATAATAAGTTGTGCCCGCGCATGCCACGGGCTATTTGTGGTTTTTATTGCTACAGTATCCTGGAACTTCTGGAAGGAGGTAGCCGTTCCAACCTTGATCCAAGCACCGCCTTCCTGCTGAAGCGCCGCATGATATCACTGGGAATACATGCACAGTACGTGAGTACTGGGCACGGCGGCCTGGCCACAGAGGGGACGAAAGGGAAAAGACTGCCTAGCCCCACCGGAGGCACGGCAGGGGCGCCTCCTTTCTCCGCGAAGCTGCAGTTACGTAAGCCTCCAGGCAGCAAGGGCAGTCTACCCCAGATTTACATGGGGAGTTTGCCGACTTACACAGACAAATGGTTTTAGGCAGGAATAATAACCTGCAGTGCGCTGTCTATGGTGATTAGACTAAATATGGTTCGGTCAAGACCGAGGAATTTGCCGGCATTCTGCAAGGCATCGGAAAGATCTATGACCTCGCCATGCTAGGGAGCTCGTTGGGAGGGACGATGCCACTGCAGTACTATCTATAGCTTCGGCTGCGGCAGAAAACTTGGAAGAGGAGCTGACGCATATAGATTTTGGTATGGCATTCTTTGCCTATTTGGCACCATAAGCAATGACATCGCCTTCGGCGCAATATGCAACACGCTAAAAAGGCGCGCCGAGGAACTACACGAAGTGGATTTCATAATTGAGGGCCTCTCCTCGGTGCTGGCCACCTGCAAAACGGTTGGCAAATCGAAGGGCAGAGATATAAATTCACCCAATTTTCCACCGAAGAGTTCAGAATAAGCAGCTAGCTGGTTCCGGAACTACTGTTTATTGTTCTTTCTCGGCGTACATGTACCCTACTCCGGCCTTGGCTCCACTAACACGGAAACCTTTGGCCCTGAGCACGCGCCCGAGCGTAGCTTCTGTATTGTGAGCCTCTAGTTGGATGGCGTAGACATTTTCCAGGTCTGCATTGCTGAATATGTGTTCTTCTGCACCTTCGCAATCGCTCTTTATGGCCACGTTCTTTAACCCTTTCAGTGCAGTATTGAGTGTGATAGCCTTTACGCCTCCTGGTGCATATTCCACTTTATTTGAACCTGTTAACCCAGATTCTTTGTTTTTTATGCTCCCCTCCGCCCCCATTACGGCACAGGCCCTAAATTCTATCTTATACCTAAGTTGCTTGGGTAACCTATGCAATGAGTTCAGCAATTCGGTTTGCGCAGCCGGCGATGGTTCGTAGGCCCGCACGCAAACCACGTTTGGATGAAGAGCAAAATATATGGCTGTGTCCCCTATGAAGGCACCAATATCTATTATCGTTGTGCCTGGGCGGATACGCCTGTACAGCCAGTAATAACTCTGTTCCATAAAAACTTCATTCAGATGCGTGTATAACTTAAGCCTTTTGCGGGCGTCCCTTATCGTGGCCCATGTATTAACTGGGTCCTTTACAGTTAGAAGGAAATCTTCTTTTACCGGCATATTATCACATGTCAATCTGATTTATAAAGAGTGCAAGATTAGTGGTTATCCATGCTTTTAGCACTGCGTCATTATAATCCTTCTCCCGAAGCCCATGGAATGGTTCTTGGGAATTTGGGCAAGGGCCGCCATCACCTTCAAGCTGCGAACCTGCAACTGGGAGCCCGACCCTCGTCCTCCTGCATGGATAAACAGGATATCTGGATGGTACGGCGGGGCAGCGCGGCAAAGGTTCGAACATTTTGCTAAACGTTTGGGGACCCACGCATTGCGCATTTTGCACTTAGCTGGGCATCGATATCAAGTCTTGTGCAGGGCACGGAATACACTTGCATGCTCATGCTCACCCATGCAACCCGCCATATAGCCCGCGGATGTCTTTAAAGAGGTATCGCGGTTTCTCTGAGGCCAGCGCCCTCGCAGTGTCGAAGCCGCAGTAAACTGCGGCGCAGTCAATGTGTGCGAGCCTAGCGGTAAGCACGTCGTCCGCCATGTCCCCGATGTAAAGCGCCTTTTTGCCTCTCACCTTCTCCTTTTGCAGTATGATATTCAGCCCAAGAGGGTGGGGCTTCACGTACTCTATGTCCTGCCCGCTCAGGAGGAAATCGAAGTAGCCCATCACCCCTAGGTTCTTTGCCTCCTTTGCCACCCGCCAATAGGCGCCATTGCTGAACAGCACTACCCTCTTACCCCCCTTTTTCAAGAGCTTCAGGGTTTCCACAGTGTACGGCTGCAGCTTGGGCCTTGCAAGAAGCATCAGGACGTCAATAAGCGATTTGTACTCCTTTATTTCCTTTGCCTCCTTCGCCTCAAGTCTTGCCACCTGCCTGCGGTTGTAGAGCGCCGCCCTCTTGCTCCTCTCCTTCTTCTTTAGCCATAAGAAATTTAGCCGCTCGTTTACCCTGTTCATCAGCTTTATCTCCGTAAGCGTCCCGTCCCAGTCAAATATGAACAAGTCATACCTGTCTAAAAACCCCTTCATAGATTCACCAAAACTCAGGCCCAAACCACTTCAATGCTTGGCTTGCCAGGCTGCGCGCGCTGCGCCCTTGGGGAATTAGAGCTGCCCTCCTTCTCTACTTCCACATCGCAGTTGAATTTCTTCTTTAGGTATCCCTTCATTTCAGAAAAGGTATTATATAGCGTTTGCTGCTGCGCGAGCACCTCTTTTGTTATCTCCTTCCTGTTTTTGAAGCCCTGCAGGTACCTTGCAGCATTTTCCTTATCCACCTTGCCGCCCACCGCGGAGATTATCTCACTTATCTGCTTTCCTGAGGCCAGCATGTTGTACGCCTCGGCCTTCCACTCCTCTGCCATGATTATCCTTACTGATTTTACCTTCCTGCCCCTGTTCGCTTCCATCTTCTGCGTCAGCTCTATCGCTTTATTAATGTCCTGTTCCGTTGCATCGAAGATGCCAAAGCACTCCTCAAGCTCCTTGTTTACCATCCCTTCGTCAGCTTCGGGCCATTTCTCCGTTGCCACGAGCGTCTTGTTCCCGAGGAGGTGCCACAGCTCCTCCCCGACGTGCGGCATTATTGGGGAGAGCATCTTGACCGCTGCCGAGAGATAATCGCTCACGGCAAGCCCGTTAGCCCCCCCCAGCTCTTTGTACCTCTTGAGCTCGCCCACCGATGCAAAGAATATCTCGTCATAGGCGCTCTTCAGCATTATCTCATCCATATGCCTTACCGCATTTGCTATCTTTGAGTTCAGCCTTGAATAGAGCCAGAAATCCAGGGCCCTTAACTCTCTTCCGTTGTTTATTGTTGCAGTATCTATCGCCTGCGACACCAGAAAATCAACACGGGAATTAACAGCTGCAACAAGGCTCTCACTGAAGTCTGACTCTGCATCTATCTCTACGCTTGCGACGATGACCATCTTGAGTGGGTCAGCGCCGTATTTTTGCACCCCGTCTTTCAGTGGGATGATGTTGCCCATGCTCTTGCTCATCTTCTGGCCCCCGTACTCCAGCAGGCCGTTAGTCACTATCTGTTTCGGCCACATCCCCTCAGGCAAGACAGCAACATGGTTGAAGATGTACATCACAAGGTGGTTGTAAACAAGATCTGATCCGGAGTGCCTGGAGGTGAACCGATACCAGTACAAGAACGACTCTCTGCACCTTTTTATAGTCGGCTCGTCTATGTTGCTCGCTTCTGCAACATCGCTTAGCTCACCCTCCCCTCCTATGACGAAATCGAAGAACTTATCGGTCAAATTTACCGGCTCGGCGCCGTTGCCTGACAGGATGTGGTATATAGTGTAAAAGGTCATGTAGATTGTTGAGTCAGAGAGCGACTCTATTATATGTTCCTGGTTAAACGGAAACCTTGTCCCTAACCCCTGCGCCCTCTCGGCTGCGCGCTCCTCAATCCAATCAACGACGCCTTCATAGGTGTGCCTCAGCTTCCCGGGATAGAGCTTCATGCCCTTCATGTGCGTTTTTACGGTTTTCTTCCACGTCTCGTCTCCATAGTTGATGAACCACTGGTTCCTGACAATGTTTACGACAACGCGTGCACCGCACCTGCAGATAACAGGCAACTCGTTCGTCAACAGGTATAAATCAAATGCATTATTCTCCTTTTTGAGCTTTTCCCAAATCAGCTTCCGCGCTGCCGGCTCATCCAATCCGGCAAACTCCCCGATGACCATCCTCCCGCTGCGTGATTCTTCCCTATAGACCAGTTTTGTCGCGCGCTCAATGATGTCATCTCCTGAGGAGGAGCCCCATCCGGAAGATTGAAGGTAAACCATTGCTGGCAGCCCACCATCCGTGCTGTCCATCTTCAAGACCACTGGATAGGGTTCTGCAGGCACGTTGGCTGCGCCGCCTTTGCGCAGCCGCTCCAATGCAACGTAATCAAAGGGAGCATGCGCCGGTACTGACATCACGACACCAGTTCCGAAGTCGTCTCTTACAAAGTAGCCATCGAGTATCTGAATCTCGCTGCCGTTAATAGGGTTGACTGCCTTCTTCCCGAGCAATTCCGCTGCTCCAACGTCTCTCTTTATTTTTACGCTGAACTGGCTTGAGAGGCATGAAGCTGCAGCTTTTGCCATATAGAAGCTTGCACCGTCCACTTCAGCTTCGACATATGCAAGGGAGGTATTTATGAAGAGGTTTGTCACACCATACACGGTTTCCGGCCTGTATGTTACGCATGGGAAGCAGGCTCCGGACCCCTTGTCCTTGAACTTTATCGCAATCAGCTTCTCTATCGCTGGTTGCACATCGCCTTTTGTGTCATGCTGCCCCACTGCGTTGTTCTCGTTTGGGCACCATCCTACTGGATGGGAGCCCTGCGTCAGGAGCCCCTTCCTTTTTAGCTTCCTGAACTGCCACTCCACCATCCTGCTAAAGAGAGGATCTATGGAGCTGAACTTCCTGCGCCAGTCCATGCTCATTCCCACTGCCCGCAATCCCGCCTCTATCTCGTTGGAGAAGTAGTCAGCTATGTAGAATGGGTCTACCATTTTCTCTATGTCGCTGTTCGGCACATGGTACGTGTTCGCCAGCTCATCGAGCACGTCTTTCTCTTTCGCCGCGACACGCTTGGCTATCGCAAGCACCGGCGTCCCGGTTTTGTGGAATCCCATTGGAAAGAGGACGTTGTAACCTTTCATACGCATGTATCTTGCATAGGTATCTGCAGTACCATAGGTCCTGAAGTGGCCCATGTGCTGCGGCATGTTGACATAAGGCCAGGCCGCGGTCACGAGAAGGGGCTTGCGTTCATCCGGCTCGGCCTCGAAGATTTTTGCGTCGGCCCATGCCTTCTGCCACTTTTCCTCTATCCTCCTGTAATCAAGCATAAAACCGATTTAGTATGGCATCGAAAGGTAAATATCCTTTGTGTGGCAAGCTACTGGTGTTCCAATGGACGCATTGCTGATAGTCAGGGTCACGAGCATAATAGCGATAGCTGCGGCATACATGCTCTTTGACATCTTCAACAAGCGAAACGTACCATCTGTATTTGTCTATGCTACGCTAGCTTATGGCGCGCTCCTCACCATGACGTATGCGCTCTCCGCGGATTACTATACCGCTGCATTCAGCCTCCTTGCTGCCGCGGTGGTTTTTGGCCTGGGCTATGCAACCTACAGGGCCGGCCAGCTAGGCCTTGGGGATGTGGCCGAGCTCGCCACAATCTCACTGGCAATGCCTCTCTTCAATACGCCTTTGCTCGCTTCTGCACCACAGCTCGGATTGCCATTTGTACTCTCCGTTGTTATAGCTTCTGGCGTTGCGGCGCTTGTCTTCGTCCCTATATACTACATCCCGCGCTCCGGCATGAAGGGGATAAGCAAAAAGAGCGCCAGAAAGGCTGCGGTGATCTCAGCAGCCTATCTCGCGTTCATCGCGTTCACCGCGCTGACCGGGGTATTCAACATCTACGGCATTGCGCTGATAGCGGCGCTGATGTTCGGCTCGTTCTTCACCATCCTGTGCGAGGAGGCGATAACAGGGTCGATGGTCAAGTACCTCGCCGTGCCAAAGCTCGAGCCTGAGGACATGCTAGCATTAAACATGCTGAGCAGAGCGGAGATCTCGTGGTTCAAAGGGCAGGCAAGGCATTTCGGGCAGCTTGTGACCCCAATCATGATAAACGAGCTGAGGGCAGGGCGCGTGAAGAGGAAGCTTCCCGTATACAGGCAGGGGATACCGTTCGCGCTTCCGATCTTCATCGGCACCGTTGTCTCGCTTCTGCTCGGCAACCTCCTGCTTCTTGCCTTATAGGGCGCACCACAGCAAGCTTTTTAATCCTATTATGTGAGTACCTGCTGGTGCGTTGGAATGAAGCACGTGCGGCCTGAGGTTGAGAGGTTCTGGGATTTCCTTTACAGGAGGGCGATCGGGGTCTCGCTGGTCGTGTTCGCCATACTCATGGCCGTAGGCCTTCTCTTCACAATAGGGTTTGAGGGCTACATCGGCACCTATTACTTCATCTACGAGGCGTTCTGGGTAATACTGATCGTAATAATGGCCTCTGTATTCGCTGCCGCGTTCGCCATGGCGCACGTCAGGTCAGTGACGCACATGAGCAAGAAGGAGCACGGCTACCATAGCGTGTACATGGCGGTCTGGCTTCTCGCCCTGTGCCTGTGGGCCATAGTGTTCGTAGTGCCGTTCCTTCTCTTCCAGCAGATACCCGCGCAGCTGGCCATGCTGAGCTTTGGCGGGATACTGCTTGCTGCATATCTGATGACAGCCCTGCTCTTCGAGGTCTACCACAATGAGATCGCATACGGGGCCATCATACTGCTTGTTGCGTTCTCAATCACGTACTTCAATGTTGGCGGCCTCTTCCCTACGACGCTCACATATTTGTCAATGCTGCTCGTCTCAAGCGTCACGATAATCATCGTTGCCGGTTTCACAGGGATAATGCTGCTGATGAGCTCCACTGTATATGCATGCAGGGCGCTGGGCAAGTGAGAGATGGCAGCAGGGGAGCGGCTGCCGCTGTAAAAACCTTTGCTTTTCTGCCGCCCTTCCCATAAACTCTCTCGGTTACCAATAGCTTTAAAAATACTAACTTGCATTATAAACGAGGAGACCAACTGATGGTGAAACTATGGGAATTTTCGATAAGCTGGGAAAGGCTTTGGGAACCACAAGTGAGATAAACATAGAGGAATACATGAATTCTGAGGAGATGGAAGGCGTAGATGTGATGCACGAGCCTGCTGACTTCTATGTCAAGCCGTTTGCGCTGCGCCAGGAGTCAGACCTGCAGGTTGTGCAGGAAGAGCTGAGCAAGAAGAACATAATACTACTCAACATATCTGAGCTGAACAAACGCCCGAACACCCAAAAGACCATGGTCGACAACATAAAGGAATACGTGAGGAAGATCGACGGTGACATCGCCAGGATCGACGACGACAAGATACTGCTAACGCCGTCAAAGGTCAAGATAATAAAGGGCAAGAGGAAGGTGCAGAAGTAATCACTTATGCCTCTTCCGCTTATTGGAGCTAAGGGCTATGGCTAGCGTCGAGAGCTCCCCTTTTGTGGGGTGCGCCCTCTCAAGCAGATGCGCCATCGTGGTGCTGACCTTTTCCTTGTCCCTAATTTCGTCCCTTGAATCTACCTGCTTTCTGAACAGCGAGACCGCGTTCTTTATCTCATCTTGTGCTGCATAAGGGTTTCTGGCCATCCTCCTTCCCTCCTCCCTTGTAAGCTCGTAAAGCATGACGGCCAGCGCATGCGAGATGTTCATCACTCCGTACTCACCCTTTAGGGGTATGTACATGCAGGTTGAGCACAACGCCATCTCATCGCTCGTAAGGCTGCTCGCCTCCCTCCCAAGCACAAGGCTTATGCTGTCAATGCCGTTCACCTTGAGCATCCCGGCCATGTTGCTCAAGGCGTAGATATTGTAAAGAGAGGATCTTCCCTTCCTCCAGTTGCCCGTGGTTGCCACCGAGAAAGTGCCGCTGACAGCCTGCCTTAATGTTCCGGCTATCCTAGCTTCCGCGAGAACATCACCACCGTGCTTCGCATACTTCATCGCATTTTTGCCATCGACCTTGCATTTCGGGTTTACGAGCACCAGGGGGCCAACCCCGAAGTTCTTGCATGTTCTTGGGATGTAACCCAAGTTTATCTGGTAGCCCGTCTCCACGACAACTATCTTTATCCTCATTCTACTCGCCCAAGGCACAGCGATGCCAGACTGATAAGTGATATTTGGGGCGCAGCTATAATAGGATAGCAGCGACACCGAGC
>DAIDAQ010000030.1 GCA_027310535.1 Candidatus Micrarchaeaceae archaeon | reverse complement strand
GCTGACTTCTTCTCGAAGAGGTTTATAGCGGAAGAGCTCAAGAAGAGCCTCGATGAAAGCCTCAGGAGGATAAACGAATCGCCGCCTAGGGAGAGGACGAAAACCGTGCAAAAGGGTGCACGGAAAAGGCAGGGAAGATGGTACAACAAACGGGGCCGCACAAGAACTGAAGCACGGTAAATCTTTGCGCCCTCACCCTTTAAATACCTTCCAAACAGCTCATTTTCAGGTTTGAGTTAGCTAAGGGGTATGGCTATGAACGATAATATTGAGGCAAGCAAAGTGGTTGAGCACGGAGGCCAGCTCATGGAGATGGTGGTCAAGAAGGAGGACGCAACAACAGTGTACCACAGGACGATGGAGGAGATAGAGAGGCTGCCAGTGATAGAGGAGACGATGACCGTCTGCCCAGAGTGCAAGCTCATCGTGAAAGGCACGATCTACAAGGATGGGGATTACGTAATGATCAGGAAGTACTGCCCGGAGCACAAGTGGGCGGTCGAGAAGTATTGGGAGGACTATGATATGTACATGAAGATGAGGCGATACAATTACTACGGCAGGGGGTTCGACAATCCGAACGTGATAACTCCGACAAAGGGGGCGAACTGTCCGTTCGACTGCGCGATGTGCGAGCGCCACAAGTCCCATACAGGGCTTGCCAATGTTGTAGTTACAAACAGGTGCCACCTTAGCTGCTGGTATTGCTTCTTCTATGCAAAGGAGGGGGAGGCGATATACGAGCCGAACATAGAGGAGCTGGACAAGCTCTTCAAGAACCTAAGGAACCAGAAGCCGATACCAGCAAATGCTCTGCAGATTACCGGTGGTGAACCTACTCTCCATCCAAGGATAGTTGAAATTGTGGAGCTCGCCAAGAAGGACGGTTTTGACCAGATACAGTTAAACACAACAGGGATAAACCTTGGACTGCACCCTGAGCTCGCGGTCAAGCTCAGGCATGCCGGCGTAAGCACGCTGTACATGAGCTTCGACGGGGTGAGCGCAAGGGCCAACCCCAAGAACCACTGGGAGACCCCATTGGCGCTCGATGCATGCAGGAAGTCAGGCATAAGCGTGGTGCTTGTGCCTACCGTGATAAGGACGATAAACGAGCATGAGCTCGGCGCGATGATCAACTTCGCGCTCAACAACCTAGATGTGGTGAGGGCTGTCAACTTCCAGCCTGTATCGCTAGTAGGAAGGATGCCATCAAACCAGAGGGAGAAGCAGAGGATCACGATACCGGGGGCGATCAAGCTTATTGAGGAGCAGACGAACGGCGCGATAAGCAGGGACGACTGGGCATCGGTGCCGTACATAGGGGGGCTGAACAAGTTCATAGAGGCGCTTACAGGTGAGTACAAGTACGACCTGTCGATCCACTTCGCGTGCGGGATGGGCACATACCTCTTCCTCGACAATGACAACAAGATCGTACCCATAGCAAGGTTCGTAGACCTTGAGGGGCTTATGGACCACATCCAGAATGCCGTAAACGAGATGGATGGGAAGGGCAGGCTCGCGAAGAGGGTGATAGCCATGAAGACCTTGCTCGGGTTCACGAAGTTCATCGACAAGAGGAACCAACCGAAGTCTGTCAACTTCGGGAAGCTGCTGCTCTCCGTGATAACGAAGCACGACTTCCAGAGCATGGGCAACCTCCAGATGAAGAGCCTGTTCCTCGGGATGATGCACTTCCAGGACGAGCACACATATGACATAAAGAGGGTTGAGAAGTGCGACATACACTACGCGCAGCCCGACGGTGAGATACTGCCGTTCTGCACGTTCAACGTCTTCCCGGAGATATACAGGGACAAGATACAGAGGCAGTACAGCATACCTGCGACGGAGTGGGAGAAGACGCACCAGAACTGGAGTTACAACTCTGACAAGTATGTGCGGGACGTCAAGGAGCTCTCGGGCAGCGATTCCTACAGGAGGCACTACAGCAAGATGGTGGACTACTTCGCGCTTCCGGTTAACGGAGGCAAGCCAACGAAGAACTTCGCAAATGAGATCGTTGCAAGCGCACAGCCAAAAGCGTGTTGACATGAACAAGAATGACGAGCCATCTGCAAACAGGTATAAGCAGGACCTGATGAGCCTGCGCAGCGCCGGTGCTGAAGCAACCGAAAACTACGTAGAGGAGAACGGCGTGAGGTTCAGGCTGCCGTACAAGATTATCAAGCACGTTGTATTCAGCAACGTCAGCAAGCATGATATGCTGGACCAGGAGCATGCGGCGCGGCTGCAATACAGGCTGCTTCTGCTTGAACCTGTGATAAAGGCTTATGTTGAGTTTGCAAAGGAGAGGATAACTGTGATCTACAACCCAAGGTCCGCGGGCAACATAAGGGAAAAGATGTCCCTTGACGAACTGATCGGGTTCCTAGCAAAAGAAGGTATACAGATAGACAGTGGGGCTGTGGTGGAGCGCGACTACGATTATTACAAGGAATTCTACTCGTACGCGTTCAACCCAAAGGTAATAAGGGAACATGCACCTTATGGCTACACGGACGAACAGTGGAAGAAGATGAAGCCCGGGTGGGAGAAAAAGATGGAAAAGGTAAGGGTAGAAAAGGAAAGGACGTTCAAGGAGTACCAGAAGCACTACGAGCTGCTGCACCCTGAAGTATATGGGCAGCAGACAGGGCAATCACAGTAGCCCTCTCTATCTTGAATGCGTCTAGCACTAGATCACCGCAGTGCCGAAGGCAGCAAAGCCCTTAGAGGAGACGCCGGATCTCCTTATCCCCCTTTCAGCTTATGGCCAGCCTCTTGCTTGACTGCCTCACGTCAAACAATCAACGCTTATCGCAGAACCATCGCACAAGACGACCTGGAAGCTGGTGCGCTTGCCGTTGCGGCCTGAAGCCGAGATTAGCTCTATTCCGCACGCTGCGTTAATAAAGCATAAGGCATAAAACCTGTGGGTTCGTATCTGTTTCTACAATACATGAGAGGGGCATAGATGTACGCTCTAACCAAAGAGGGTTTGGAGGACCTTGAGAAGGGGCTTCCTGAAACGCGGCTGCTCAAAGAAGTTCTCTCAGGGAAGACTTTGATCAAGGAGCTGCAGAAGCTTCCTTACTTCACGATAGGTCTGATGTGGGCCAAGAAGAGCGGCTGGATCTCGATATCCAATGGCGCGATAAGGATCGAACAGAAGGGAAAGACGAAATCCGAGCTTGAAGCTGCGCTTTCAGACGTCAAAAACGGCAAGAAGGTTGCACAAGAGCTTATTAAGACGCTCTTGAAAAGGAGGCTCGTCGAAGAGGTTAGGGAGACAACTAAGCCCATGGGGAGCGAGATACTGCAGCTCACACCCGAGATAATAAAATACGGGCTCTGGGAGAAGAGGGGGTTCAAGAGCTACGACGTCTCTTTGGAGACGCAGAAGCTTTACTATGGAAAGAAGCACATACTGAGAGCAGTACTTGACAAGATGGCGCGAGTGCTCATAGAG
>DAIDAQ010000051.1 GCA_027310535.1 Candidatus Micrarchaeaceae archaeon | reverse complement strand
GTATGGGGATAGAGACTGTAATGCTCACCGGTGATAATAAGAGGACCGCAGAGGCCATTGCAAAGAAGCTAGGGATAAAACGGGCTATATCAGAAGTACTGCCAAATCAAAAATCAGATATAATAAAGAAACTGCAGACCGAAGGTAAGATTGTTTCGATGGTGGGTGATGGCATAAACGACGCGCCAGCCCTCGCGCAGTCGGACGTTGGCATAGCAATAGGAAGCGGAACAGACATTGCCAAGGAGACCGGCGGCATTGTGCTGGTGAAAAACGACCTGAGGGATGTCGTAACTGCAATAGAGATAAGTAAGAAGACGGTTGGTAAGATGAAGGAGAACCTCTTTTGGGCATTCATCTACAATGTCGCCCTGATCCCAGTGGCAGCAGGCGCGCTTTACCCTTTCACCGGCATACTGCTCAACCCGATTTATTCGGCTGTAGCTATGGCGATCAGCTCAATCACAGTAACCCTAAATTCCATGCTGCTTAACAGGTATAAGCCAAAATCTGTTGCCTGAAAACTACCTCTGCGGCGGAGCGCGTTTATCCGCCCGTGATCATGCCGAAAAGATGAACTGGATTTTGCCGCAACGCCCTCACGTGCAGAACATTTTTATATATATCATTGATATATCTAGGATATGATGAAAGTATGAGAAGAAAAGACCCAGTGTGCAATATGGACGTGCCTAGCAGCAGCAGGTTCAGCAGCAAACAGAACGGAAGAGAATACCATTTCTGTTCCAGCTCGTGCAAGAAGCAGTTTGATAAAAAGCCAATGGACTACATCAGGGGGAAAAGTAGTAAACGCAGAGGTTGCTAAGGCTAGCGGGTTAACAGACCCCATGTACCTGGCAATATATGGACAAATAAGGCAATGGCAAGAATAGCAAAGTTCCCAAAAGCAAGTGGTGAGCAGGTGAAATGTAACAAGTGCAATGAAGAAGTGACTGCATGTGAGAACTGTGGGATACAGTTTGATAAAAGTGGAATGTCAATCTATTGCCTTGTAGTAAAAGAAAATTCAACCGTTGTTTTTAGAGATGAAGATGCTCAGAACAAAGATAAAAAATCAAAAAAGAAGCATACGCATCACCATTACTGCAGTAGTGAATGCGTAAAAGAGAGCGGTGCGGCTGCCGCAGACGCCTCAAGTGCAAAAAGTTACGATTAGAAGAACCATCACGAAAATGAACTCGAGGGTGAATAAATGGACCTTAAAAACGCAATTGTTGGGAAGCGGAAGGCAATGTTTGCCGTTATAGTTGGCATCGTTTTAGTTGCTCTAGCAGTATATGTTTTCTTGCCAAAGAGCAATGCAGCTCAGCTTTCTGTAACATTCCAGCAGGCCATAGGCAACAGAGCGCCGGATTTCAGCATGCAAGGATTAAATGGAACTACGGTAAAGTTAAGTGATTATAGGGGCAAAAATGTTCTGTTGTTCTTCAGCGAAGGCGGGATGTGCTATCCTGCATGCTGGGATCAGATGGCTTCATTAGCCACGGATCCAAGATTTAACAACAATAATACAGTGGTCTTTCCAATAGTCCTGGACCAGAGGATGGATTGGGTAGGTATACTAAATAATGTATCCGGCCTTGCAAAGATTAACCTGACAGGGCTGGAAAAGGCGAAGATACTGTTTGATACTGATAGAAGTGCAGCGAATGCTTATGGTGTCCTGAATCTGCCATCATCAATGCACCCAGGGATAGAGCCAGGTCATACATATTTCCTAATTGATAAAAACGGAATAATTCGCTATGCGCTTGATGATCCACAAATGGGCATAAACAATGATAAAGTGGCTGTTGCATTGAGCAGCCTCAATGCTTGATGTATCTCTGCAGAAGGCCTACAACCAACCGCTGGTGCAGCATAGTCAATGTATCGGTGTGAATGCTGTATACTCAATTAATGGTTTCATCCCCATTCCTTGCACCCACGTCAGCCCTCCCATCCCATCCCCCAACGGAGTTTATTTCCTCTGTGGGCGAACCTGCAGGCCATTATTTCAGACTTTCATGAGACGCTCCGCAATCTCGTCCATGCCCAGTTTTGTAACTATAAGCGGCAGCCGCTCCACCTGAGCAAGCTTGACCGCGAGCTTGTCCACGTTCGATACCCCCTGTATTACAACAACCTTTGGCTTGATCGGGGCAACGCGTATCACCACCATTGGGGAACGCCCCGTCGAAACATTGTCGAAGATGAAGGCGCGCTCGGTTGTCGTGCCGAAGAGCTTCGGATACTCTTGCGGTGACATCTCGAGTATGACGCGTATGCTGTCGAGCATCGTGAAGCCAAAGAGCTTTGTGTTGTCGAGATAGTTCAGGTTGACGAGTATCCTACCCTCTATTATGCGGTTGAAGTCCGCGCCTCCGATGGGGGTGGTGAAGTCCTTTATCATATACGGTGGGCTGCCCTCTCCCTTCTTCTCGCCTGAGGTGTTTTCCAGCCCTCTTATAAGAGCCCCCCCTCTCTCCTCATCTATCTTGAATAGGGTCTCAACGAACCGCTTTATGACGACGACACCAGGGCTCAGCCTCCTGTTGCTCTCATAGTCGCTTATCGTCGAGGCTGCGATTTTCAGCTCCTTTGCGAACTCCATCTGTGACAGGCCGAAAAGCTCCCTCCATTTCTTCATTGCGCTGCCCGGGCTGTCCGCCATTGCGATCTCCCCTGCGATGCGCTCTTTTAGCTGGTCCATCCGCTTACCTCCTTGTACCTTTCCCTGCACTCCTGTAAATCCTGTCCCTTTCCTTTACCTCTTCGCCAACCTTAACGGCATCGACGCGCGGCTTCCTAATAACCCCATATACCATCAGGCCTATGCCGGCAAGCAGCAAGGCCAGGAACGCCCACCCTATAGCCCCAAGCTCTATTATATAGTTAGAGACCTTCGAGCCGTTGCCGAGCTGCGACGCAGAGAGAGGCTCTATATACGCCATGCGCGCCCTAACGGGTTTGCTTGGGCCGTAGGAATTCTCGAAGACAATTGTGTAATTGACCCCAGAGGAGCTGTTCACCTTCGCGCTATAGATGCTGTGCCCTGCAACTGCGCCGTTGCTGCCAATGCCGACTCCAGGTATAGTACCGTTCACTATGAACTCGCTGACGTTTGTATAAGCAGCGAGCAGCCCGCTGCCCTCAAAGGCCTCTGCCTTCTGCAACCCGGTCCCTGCAGTGCTCGCCCACCTGGCGAAGGCGCCCTTTGTGAACCCGTAGACATTGACAGGGCCGCTGAAATTTGCATCTACTAGCAGCACCGACTGCCCGGCAGGTATCGAGAAGTTGGCAGCGCGGAAGCTGTTCGGGTTTATCGTGAAGTTGCTGTATTCGAGCGGCAGTGGGGCGAGCGTAGGAGAGAGTATCCACACCAGAAGAGATATGGCAAAAACTATTGCGCCGATCATTACTGTTCTTTTCTCCATCTTATCAGCCACACCTCTCACCCAATATTTAAAAAGAGAGGTGTTGATGTTATATCTGGTGAATTAAATGGCAACCAAGGCTGCAAAAGGGACGAAGGCTGGCTTCGGGCTCCCGTTCTATGCAATAGCCATAATCGCGACCGCCCTGATAGCAACAGTGCTCGTCATCGTTTCAAGCTCCTCCTCAGGCCTGCAGGCATGCTCAGGCAAGGTGATCGGGCAGGCAAAATACCAATGCTATACATATTATGCGCATTACTATGGCAGCGCAGGAATCTGCAGCAACCTTACCGGGCAGTACTATAATAATTGCATATACAATGTCTCATACAGCCTTCTGAAGCCTGGAATATGCACGAACATAAGCTCGTTGAGCTATGAGGCCTCGTGCGTTTCCGCAGTGAGCGCCGCAGGCAGGAACGCAAGCCAGTGCAGCATCCTTGGAGAGCCGTATAGAAGCGGGTGCATATACAGCATAGCGAAGGAGGGAGGCTTTTCCGCGCTTCCCCTATGCAGCGAGATAGCAAACTCCACGCTCTCGCTCTCGTGCAGCGCATCGTACTATTATGGAAAGGCGCTTTCCACGCAGGATGCGAGCTACTGTGGATCCCTCAACAGTACGCCGAATGCGACAGAGCTGAGCTCGCTGTTTCTGGCTGGTGCATCCAAGCCCTCAATTTTCCCTTCAATATATAACGTATCGCCTTACGGCTACTGCTATTCGAGAGTCGCTCTTGAGGCAAATACACCATCGCTATGCAATGCGCTGTCCGGGAGCGATGCATCGGTATGCAAAAGCGGCTTTTCAAACCAATCGCAGCTCAACATAACTGCAATTGAGAGTTCGTGCGTCCAAGCAGGGCAGGCGTACCCGGAACTTGTGCAGGCCTGTCTGACAGGGATCGCAATCTACCAGGCAATAGCATCAAGGAATGTCACCCGCTGCTTTGGGCTCAGCCAATCGTACCAGAACACGTGCATATTTGATATAGCAAGGGAGTACAACGACACGAGCTATTGCTCGTACATCAGCAACTCTACAGTCAAGAGCGCATGCAATGCAACTGTGCAGAGGTAACCGCACGTTCTTGTGCAGTTATAAATACCTGCTGCACCATATAGGCTTCGAGTTCCTTTTACGTGAAGTGAGTATTAAGAGTTGAGCGGATGGGCGAAGATGGCAAGGCCTACGGTGTAGTATCTGCAATAAAAACGGCAGCATCGCCTTACAGGCATGTCGTGCTTTCCGGCAGGATAGTCAATGCGGAAGCGCCGCAGAGATTTGAATTGGGTAGTACTGTGGAGATCACATACAGCGGCGGCAGCGCCCGCATTAGCGAGACAGGGAAGAAGCTAAAATATGAAACTCTGCTCTCGCAGATAACAGAGTCAGCTGGCACAGGAGGCAGGTTGGAGGAAAACGACCTGCATGGCGATGTGGCTATGAGGGAGATGGTGAAGGCGTTATTGCCAGGGCTCAGGGAGGCCTCGGCTCTCTTCCTGCGAAAGCTCTTCAGCGGCGCCCCAATAGTCGTCCGCTTCCACGGTGATGGCGATGGCACGAGCGGCGCGCTCTGCCTTTACAAGGCAATAGCAAAGCTCCAGGAGCAGCTCTCTTTTGATGCCGAAGTCAAGTGGCAGCTCAACAGGGGTATCTCATACTCAGATGAGGCGCTGTATTACGACAGGCTGCACTTCAACAGTTACGAGAGCACGGAAAAGCCGCTGGTCTGTATAATCGATTTTGGGAGCAGCGACGAAAGCAACAGCGCAATTGGAAAGGCGCAGGGGCTGCTGGACTTCATCTGGCTGGACCACCACAGCGTGCCGGAGGCTTTCGATCTCAAAAGAGCTGGGCATTACATAAACCCGCTGATGTGCAAGGGAACTTCTGATTTCGCCGCAGGGTACCTGACAGGTGTATTCTCGATGCTACTTGCCAATATAAGGGTGAAGGAGCTCATGGAAGCTTCGCTGATAAGCGACTTCAGCGCATATGCGGACAGCTCAAACAGCACAGCCTCTAGGATGGCAACAGTGCTCGATTTTGTGACAGGGGTAAAAAACTCGACCCATTACCTTGATGGGCCGCTCACCCCTGGTTACCTGTCAAAGATCATACATGACACTGAGAAGCTCAAAGCAGTCTACAACGATGCAACCGGGATAATAAAAGACGCAATAGAGATGGGCATGAGCAGGGCAAAGCAGTACAAGGCGGCAAACGGCACAATGGTAAACGTGGTAGACTTCTCGCATATCGCCGAAAAGTATGGGGGCTATCTGCTCCCTGGAAGGTACAGCTCAAGGTTGCACGGTGCCCTAGGCGAGAAAAACCCAAACGGCTCGGTGACAATCGTGAACTTCCGCAATGCGATCTCGATAAGGGTGGGAAAGCAGCTTTCCGGCAAGGTGAACCTGCTGAAGATAATAGAGGACCTGAAG
>DAIDAQ010000046.1 GCA_027310535.1 Candidatus Micrarchaeaceae archaeon | reverse complement strand
ATTTATAGCATCCCAATGAAATTCAACGACTCCTGTTAATCTCTTTTTCGTGCTAAAGTTGTTAGTTCTTGCCATCCAACACAAACTGACGAACATGTTGGAAGGCGACTCAAATGTTCTCGGCGGCCTTTACAGAAACTGCAAGGATGCACGTGAAAAGATAAGGTATGCGGCGTTGTATGCGATAAGTAGGGGCAATAACGTCAAGAATGTTGCGAACATCATCGCCGTGGAGGAATCCACGGTTTACGGCTGGATTCACAGATGGGGCCTGCTAGGTTAATATACATAATGTTCGGCATTCTTTCCTGCCGGCAATATAAAGCAATAAAAAGATATCATGCTGATAAGTACGCTGAGACGACAATAGCAGAAGATGGTAGAATGAGCGACGAACCGACCTTTGTGGATTTGTATGCATTGACCAAGATAACCCCTGATTCGGTGGTGGAGAGATTTGGCAGCTCGATAAACTGCTCGTTTTTCGACGCGTCCAACATCCTCGGAGGCCTGAAGATAAAGAAGCTTATCGACTTCACGACATTGTTCGGAAACCAGAACGCGATAACCGTGACTGAGACCGGCAAGCATCTGCTCGATGAGGCTGCTGGTCATGCAATCGATCAATTCGACCACCTGGACCTTACGGTGCTGATGCAGCTCTCAAAGGGGGGCAGGACGCCAAACGATATTTCAAGCTCAATGAACATAACGCCGAAAGCTCTGGCCTTGCACCTCTACAAGATGCAGGAACAGCAATACCTCTCTGCGGAGTTCAGGAATGGAAACCTGAACCTCGCGCTGACGGAAAAGGGCTTCATGCAGGCAAGGACAGGCATGCCTGGCACGCAGCCGGCCGTGCAGCAGGCAGCAACAGCCACGGCGCAGGCCGCCGAGCAGGGTGTACAGGCAAGCCAGCCAGACCCGGTGAAGAAGGGTAGGATTGGCAAAGGCGCTAAAGCCGCGATTGCCGCTGCCGTGGTCATAATAGTCCTGCTGGCAGCATGGGAACTTGGGCTTTCCGGCGTGCTTGGATTGAAGATATGAGGGTGCCTTTACGCCAGCAACAACATTGATGGATTACATGGCTGCATGCAAGCTCCTTGGCTCCTACGGGATAAGGGCGCAGAGGAGCAGATATGCGAGGGATAGCGAGGATGCGGTCAGGTTCTCCGCGGGGAACCGAATAGTCATCAAGGCGATGTCGCAAAAGGCACTGCACAAGTCAAGGAGCGGCCTCGTAGCCCTAAATGTCTCTGGTGAAGGCGAGATAAGGAAAAGGTTCACGATGCTGGAGAAAAGGGCGGCAAAATACAGGCCGTTCAAGATACTTGTCCAGGATATGGTCCCGTTTTCCGAAAAAAACGTCGAGATAATCGTCGGCGGCAACGAGGACTCGCAGTTTGGCAAGATGATACTCCTCGGCCTCGGCGGCATCTATGTCGAAGCGTTCAGGGATTTTTCCCTCAGGGCATGCCCTATTACAAGGCACGATGCTGAGAGCATGATAGATGACCTTAGAGCGAAGGACGTTATCGCAAAGGACAAGGCGGCCAGGGAAATGGTGACCGGTTTGCTGTTGAAGGTGTCGAGAATGCTTTCAGGTGATAACGGCATAAAGGAGCTGGACCTTAACCCAATAATCCTGCACGACGGCACATACAGTCCTGTCGATGTGAGGGTACTGAGATGAGATGATTGCTTGCAGCGCTACCAAAGCTTTAATTTCATGATGGAGCCCAAATCCGTCGCTGTGGTCGGCGCCTCCGATAATCCAAAGAAGATAGGCCACATAATACTGCAGAACTTTATAGATATGGGATACTCAGGGAAGCTCTATCCCGTCAACGTCAATAGCACTGGGCATATCTCCGGGCTGAAGTCTTACAGGAAAGTAAGCGAGATAGGCAATAGCGTTGATTTCGTTGTCATCGCAGTGCCGGCAGAAGCAGTGCCTTCGGTGCTTGACGACTGCGGCACCGCAAGGGCGAAGTCGGTGCTTGTCGTGAGCAGCGGGTTCTCTGAGATCGGCAACACAACATTGCAGGGGCAGCTTGCGAGGAAGGCGGGCAAGTACGGCTTTGCTCTGCTGGGCCCTAACTGCCTTGGCGTCATGAACATGCGCTCACGCATAAACACAATGTTTCTCCCACTCTACAAGCTCGACACGCCCAAGCTTGGAGGCGTCAGCTTTGCGTCGCAGAGCGGCGCAATAGGCAGCACCGTCATGGACATGGTAGCAAACGAGGGGTTCGGAATCGCCAAGTTCATTTCATACGGCAATGCCGCAGATCTGGATGAGGTTGACATCCTTGACTACTTGAGCAAAGACGAGGACACAAAGGTTGTGATATTTTACTTGGAAGGGGTGAAAAGGGGAAGGGAGTTCCTTGAGGCTGCGAAGAGGGTGACAAAGAGGAAACCTGTCGTAGTGATAAAGGGAGGCATGACTGCGGCAGGGGCAGGCGCAGTGCATTCACACACCGCATCGCTTTCAGGCAGCTACGAGGCTTACAAGGCAATCTTCAAGCAGTCGGGAATCATACAGGCTGAAAGCCTTGACGACCTGCTGGGCTTTGCAAAGGTGTTTGAATCGGAGGAGCCTCCTAAGGGAAGCTCTGTCGCCGTAATAACCAACGGAGGAGGGGCCGGGGTGCTTGCAGCAGATGCAATATACAACAACGGCTTGGTAATACCTCAGCTTTCCAAGAGCACCGCAAAAGCGTTAAGGAAGGAGATGCCCCCGATAGTCAACATACGCCTTCCGCTTGACATCGCTGGTGATGCCGATGACAGAAGGTTTGAGGCAGCCTTGAACGCCATCGGCAGCGACCCTGCCGTAGACATGCTGATGGTGATCTCGCTCTTCCAGACACCCGGCGCCGATTCCAGTGTTGCCGCTGCCCTTATAAACTACAAGAGCGAAAGCAGGAAGCCGCTCGTCGTTGTCAGCCCGGGAGGCTCGTACACTCTGGAGCACAGGAGGATGATGGAGAGTTCTGACGTCCCGGTCTATGCCTCTCCTGAAACGGCGGCCAGGGCGCTCGCCGCGCTCTACAGGTACTCAAAAACGAAGGGATCGGCACGTAAGAATGAGTGGCAATAGAAACAATGAACAGTAGCCTCAACCCCTGCATTCTGTGAAGGACGACGGCACCCAACCGCAACGTCGGTATGCCGTGTTTGCCAAATCACTTCTTCTCCTGTTCCTGTATCTTTATTGTGCTTATTCCCAGCGGGGGTATGAGGCCCAGAGAATATGCGACAAGCGTGCCTGTGGCACTGCATCTGAAGTTAAGGCCGTTCATTACCTCTTCGGCCAGCTGCGTCGGCAGGGTATGCTGTTCCTTCCACCTTTTTATTATTGAGGTGATCTCTTCCTTTGATTCCTGCACTTCAACCGAACCTGAAAGCTTCATCTCGCCTATGCTCTGAGCACCGCTAGACTCCCCGTCGGAGTAGTTCGCGACGAAGCTGTACTTGATCAGGAGCTTGTCTGACTGGCTTGTCACGTCCTCAAGGTTGACGTTTATCCTCGGATAGCGCTGCTTCGGGAGGGACGCGACGGAATTTATCTTTCCTTCAACGCTTGATATTGTAAACTCGGTTATCATTGGATCACATTAGTCAGTAGCCCTTCTGTCGTGAAGGTATATAAAAGTGACGCATGTAACAGCATGCGGCAAACTCCACCGAAGGAGGTTATCCCCTTGCGGGGACGGCGCAAAAATGCGCAAAGGAACACATAGACCACCGAGCCATAGTAAGAATCGTTAAGGACCTATCGATTTTTGCCTCGTAGCGGCTTTGCAGAATAAATCAAAAGTGTCTATTTAGCTGCCGACTGAACCCAGATCATACTGCCGGATTCCCCTCTCTATGAAGTCGAAGACGTTTATCCTGTTCTTCTGTTTGGTAAGAATGGCGGGCACCATTATCTCCTACAGTGCAAACTGACCATGCTCCTGTGCCGACCCGATATCTTCCTCGAATTGATGCCCTTGTGGATATCCTGTTCTGAACCGTTGTTTGTCGGTTCCACGAAATCGTACTCCGGGCAGGTGAACCACGAATCGTTGTGCTTCTGCAACCGTTTACGCAGTCTCTCTGTTATCTTGGAACGCCACCTGTCCTTCCTTAGGCGGCGTATTGACTCCTTCATCTCTTCGATGTTCGCCATCACTTCAGGAGTCCCCTCAAGGTGTTTTGCCTTCGTCTCCCTGATGTAATCGTACATCTCCTTGAGCATCTCGTGTATCCTCTTCCCGTGCGCGTCCTCTATGGCCCTCTGCTCCCCCCAATTATCTCTTTGTTTGGGCTGTTGCATCCAGTGCATCGGTTTGGTTTAAGGTCGATGAAGCGGTTTGGCCTTGGTCTCTCACGTGTGGTGCCCAAGTGACCGACAGGAGCGCCCTTCCTCCCTTCTTGTTTTCGTTCTTCCTCGTCCTTCTCCTTTGTCATCTTCTTCGATGATGGGACATTGGGATTCTCGTATATCCAGAGGCGCTTCTGGAGTTCTTCCGCCTTCTTTTCGAGATCGTTTACTCTATCCAGGGGTGTTTCGTGGTCTTTCACTTTCTGCAGGAGTGTTCCATAGATTGCGCTCTCTATTGTGACGTATTCTGTCAACCGATCGCCGGATAGGAAACGATGACAAGGTCTCTAATCCCTACTCCAAAACAGAGTAGTGGCTGTTTCAGAGGGGAGCTAAATAGACAC
>DAIDAQ010000037.1 GCA_027310535.1 Candidatus Micrarchaeaceae archaeon | reverse complement strand
CCCCTAAAGATCAGCTCCTCGTCTATAGGCGTGGCAGTAAAGCTGAAGATGAAAAAGTAGAGCGGAAAGCCTGCAAGCGCCTGCCCGACGTTCGTCGGGAAGCTTATCCCTGTTACCGCGCTTATTGCAGGTGCGGCGAGCTCAAGCCCTGCAATGAACGCAAAAAGAAGGAGGCCGATCCCCACGTTGCGGATTGTTAGGCCCTTTTTGGACAGACCGAGGCTGCCTATTATGCTGCGCAGAGTTTTGCCGCTAGCGAGCATATATGCGATAGCTGAGGATGGAAAAAGGAGCGACACTAGGATGGATGCATCTGCATTAGCCTCTCCAAGCGCGATGAGCGAATTCGAGGCCGCGAAGATCACAATGGCAAGGGCGAGCAGCAGCGCGGCAAAGGCTGCGTAGAAGGCGCGCCTCACATTGGCGCTCTCCCTGTTACTTCTTTTGGCTCTTGAACTCTGTGTAGCCGCAGTGGCCGCACGCGTACCTGTCAGGATGCTCACCCATCCCTACCCCGCACTTCGGGCAGGTCTTCAGCTGCCTGTACTTCCTGGCCTGCTTCTCCTTCTTCGGCTTTTGATCTGCCATTCCAAACACCAGTCACTCCACCTTTCCATCCTTCTTGGGCCCTGCAGCTGCCTTCTTCTCCTCCGCCGGCCTGGCCTGAACTCCTTTCTTGCCTTCCTTCGGCTCAAACCTCTCCATCAGCTCCCTGCTGCTGTAGCTGCGCGCGGATCCCTTGCATGCCCTCTGTCCGTAAACCTGCGTCACGTTCGTTATGACAGTAAGGTCGGGCGCAAGGTTGAGCTTCTTGCTAAGCTCTGTCCTTATCTCGTCCTTTGATGGCGTTGCACCGGAGAAGCCTGCCGCAAAGCTTATCCTCCTCCTTCCAAAGAGCTTTTCTTCAATGTTCTCGCTTATTTCTATCATGAAACCATCTATAGCACCCTTGAGAGCGCCCTCCTGCCCGTGGCTTCCAGCACCTCCACCTCCCTGCCAGACTGGAGCTTGCCTTTCAGCTCTTCTGGTATCGGCAATGAGTAGACCTCGTAAGTCTCGAGGTCCATCAGCTGCGTGTTGTCACCTTCAACAGAGACGACCTGCGCCTTCTTCTTTGCTATGACAGGCACCTCTATCTCTGCATGGCTGGGTGAAAGGAAAGTTTTCTTCTGCCCGTCAAAAATCCCGATTGCGACTATCCTCATCTTGGCAGAGCCGTGTTTGCCGGGAGAGCTAATATCTATGTCAACGACCTTGCATGCTATCCCATCTATCATTATATACCTGCCGATTCTCATCTCCTTCATCGGCGCGTATGTTATTCCTTCCTCCATCAGAAGACCTTGATATGTTCGAACAGCAATGTTGCCATTCCAGCATAAGTATGCACAAAAACTTATTTAAAGTCGCATGATGGAACATCACTATAAATGCAGAGGCAGATGGCGCCGTGGCGAACGCGTCAAGACCAACGATAGCGATAACAAATTGGCCGGGAAAAGCTTATGCGCCTGTTTTAAGGCGAGCTGCGTGCTGCAGTTGGTGCCATAATTTTCGAGCGTGGCAGGGATTGTTACAAACGCGGGGCAGCGGGCTGGACAGTTGCCATCTCGAAGGACGGGGATTTCGCGTAAGGTGCACAACAACCATGCAAAATATGACTTTGTGTAGCATTGATGCAGAACCAGAAGTTCATGCCAGCGCCCCTATGAGGGATGCCATATCGTCATCTTGTTAGGATAGGCGATGTTCACAATGCTTTTATACGTTGGCAGAGCTATCCAACTAAGATTGGTGCTCTGATGTTGCGGTTTATGGGGCAAAGCCCGGCAAATTCCAAAAGAGAGAGAGAGAGAGAGAGAGGGAAAGGGGGGGAGGGAGGGAGTAACATCCCACTCTGACTTCAGAAACCAATCCGCGATGGAGTACCTGATGACCTACGGATGGGCAATCCTGATTATTGCCGTTATACTGGGGGCGCTCTGGTCGATCGGCATATTCAGCGCGGCCACATTCACGCCCAAGGTTCCCCCTGGTAGCTGCCGCGTCTTCAGGCCTGGCGGCGCAGGCTCTATCAACTACATAAGCCTCACAGGGGAGTGCAGCGGGGTGCTGCCGCAGTTCGTGACGCAGTTCGACGGGCAGAGCAGCTATATCACAATATCGAATTCACCGAAATTAACGTCAACACAAATGACGCTTTCTGCTTGGGCTAATGCTAACTTATTAAGCGGAGAACGGAACATAGTTGACAGTTATCAGGGAGCAGGCTACGGGCTTCAATATGGCCAACCAAACATCGGTGTTAACTGTATCAGTGCAAACCAAATCTATTTCTCAGTTGACATTAGCGGCACAGGGTACAGGGCGGCATGCTGGAGCGCGGCGCCAAGCACTAATACGTGGTATTTTCTTACAGGAACGTATGATGGAGCTACGATAAATTTTTATGTCAATGGCGCTTTGGTTGCCAATACCCCTTATAGTGGGACGATAGTTGCTTCACAAGAACCAGTGTCTATAGGAACAAACCCGCCAGGAGCGGGAGGCATCTGGAAAGGTTCC
>DAIDAQ010000031.1 GCA_027310535.1 Candidatus Micrarchaeaceae archaeon | reverse complement strand
TACCGCATACAAGGCCTCGTACCTTATCTTTTCGCGTGCATCCTTGCAATTTCTGTAAAGGTCGCCGAGAACATTGGAGTCTCCTTCCAACATGGTCGTCAGTTTTGTGTTGGATGGCAAGAACTAACAACTTTTGCACGGAAAGAGATTAACGGAAGTTGTTGGATTTCATTGGGATGCTATAATTAATTGGTATGAGCATGTCCACAACAAAAGGGCATCGTACCTCTACTGCTAAGGCTCGGCTAAGGCCCCTTGCGCGCATGCCGCTGTAATCTATTTTGATAGGGAAAAAGTGAGTGGCCCGCTATCATCCGCTCCGGATGCCTGCTTATTTTCCACTGCAAAATTGAGCGCTTGCAGGATGCCTATGGACCTCTTGTTTGTTGGAAGCACACTGGCAAGCACCTTTGCCACACCGAGCTCCATGAAAACAAAACCTAAAAGCAGTGAGACCGCCTCTTTTCCATAACCTCTTCCCCACATCTCTTTTGAGATCAGGTAACCGATCCGGCAGCTCCCCAGTGCAGCATCAATGTCCCACGCAATGCAGAGACCTATCTGCTTGTTGCTCTCATTCAGGCAGACGGCGAAGACGCACATGGTGCCTGAGAGGGCCGCATTGTTTGCAACCTCTATAAAGCCTGCCGCATCGCTTTCCATGAACGGGAGGTGGAAGCTACCCCTTGGGAGCATGCTGTCAGAGATCTCCTTGTGGTTCATCACCTCTGCCAGCGACCCTGCATCATCCAATCCGAGCGCCCTCAGGAAGAGCCTATGATTATCATGGGATGGCAAGAAACCACATGCTATACTTGGAAAGGGAGATTTAAGAGTTATGTGGTCAGCCCCTTTCCTTTCTCCCATAATAAGGCTTGACGAAAAGGTAGAAGCGTTCGCTCCCTTGTATCTCAAGCATGATTCTGTCCACTATTATCTTGGCGGGATCCTGCATAAGCGCCACCCTCTGCGTTATATCGGCAAAGCTCGCAAACGGCTTCGCCTGCCTCTCCTTCAGGATCGCGTCGAGATGTTTCCTTCCTATCCCGGGCAGCAGCTCGAGCAGGTGCTGCCTGATGTTGAGGGCGCCAGCCTTGTTGAAGACCTCAACATACTTCTGCTCGTTCTCATTGACGATCTGCATGACCAGGCCCTCAAGGCAGTTCCTCGCCGTCTGGGTCAGCTCTGAATACTGAATCCTTGCCTTGATCAGGAGTATCTTGTCGCGCTCTGCGGTTCCTATATATACCTTCTCCCCTATCGCGACCGTTGCTTCAGGCTTTGTCGTGGCCTCCAAGAGGGTGAAGAATCTCTCGCCGAGAAGCTGGGCCAGCGGCTCTGACCTGCTTGACGATGATTTCCCAGCATGCATGAAGTCAAGCACGTACGCATGCTCCTCTTTTCTCTCCTCACCAGTGGTTTCCATAGGCTCACGCCTCTTTCACTGCGGCGAGGACGGACTGCAGCTCCTCAGGTGTAAAGCTCCTGCCCTCGTGGCTGAGCACGTGCTTGAGTAGCCATTCGTTCTTAGGCTTTATATCGATAAGCTTCATCACTGTCTCTTCCTTGAGCGTGCCAAGTGCCTCGAGCTTCTTCCTTGCTTTTTCGTACTGTTGCTCGCTCATCTTGAACTTCCCGGCATGCTCGAGTGCTGCCTGCTGCTCGTAAGTTGGGTCCTTGTGCTTCCTCCTCTCCTCAAGTATCTTGTATACAGAGTGCAACGACACAGGTCCCTTCTCCCTAGCATCCTTTCCTATCAACGTCCCCACCACTCAATATAAGATAGCACATACGCTAACTATTTATTACTTCTTTTTGATACCTTGTTATTATCAAGGTAAAGGCATAAAAACGTTTTGAGTGGTGGGGTATGGATGCAAAGTCGGCTTGGGAGGGCACGTTCAACGAGGTGAAAAGGCACATCTCAGGAAACGAGGAGACAATAAAGCTCATGTTCATAGCGATGGTGGCCGATGGTCACGTGCTGCTTGAGGGCGTCCCTGGGGTTGCAAAGACTACGATGTCAAGGACGCTTGCAGAGGCGGTCAGCGCCGACTTCAAGCGCATACAGGGCATGCCGGACCTTGAGATAAAGGATATAATCGGCCACACCTACCTCGATGATGCAAACACGCTCCAGCTGAAGAAGGGCCCGATATTTACGAACATGCTTCTGGTCGACGAGCTGAATAGGGTGCTGCCGAAGACGACTACATCGCTGCTCGAGGCGCTTGAGGAGCGCCAGGTGACGATAGGGAATGCGACGCTCAAGCTCGATAGGCCGTTCATCACGCTTGCGACGCAGAACCCGCTCAACATCGAGGGTACGACGTCGCTCCCGAAGGTGCTCGCCGACAGGTTCCTTATGAGGCTCGGGGTTACATATCCAAACCTCGAGGAGGAGATCGGCATGATAGAGATCAAGGAGAGGCCTGAGCAGCCGGTCAGGAAAGTGCTGAAGATCGAGGATGTACTCGCGATGCAGCGCGACGTGCAATCAATAGTGATGCCTGACGACGCCAAGAAGTACATAGTCGACCTTGTGAGGGCGACGAGGGAGGATATCCACGTCGTCATGGGGGGGAGCCCCAGGGCGGACATCAGCTTCATGCGCTGCAGCAAAGCGAAGGCGCTGATTGAGGGCAGGAAGAGTATCAGTGTCGATGATGTCAAGTTCCTCGCAAAACCAGTTCTCAGCCACAGGATAGTGGTTAGGGCTACCGGCGGGATTGGAGTGAATGGTGTTATAGACGGCATAACCGCGACATTATAGAGGGAATGGAATGGCAGACAAGCTTAAGTTCCAGAGTGCGATGGAGTACCTGATGACCTATGGGTGGGCGATACTTATAATAGCGGTGGCGCTCAGTGCACTTATCTACCTAGGTGTTTTCAACACGGGCTCTGCAATCAGTTCAGAGTGCATCGCCCAGGCTGACTTCACGTGCCTGACCGCGAGGATGCAGGCCAACGGCGTGATAACAGTGAACCTGCAGCAGAACACTATGCAGACCATCGTCGCTACCGGGGTAACCTGCAACACGACAAAGACGTACGCAGGCATGGGCATCCTGTCGCCGCAGGTGACAATTCCCATAGGGAGCAACTACACATTCGCCAACGTCCAGTGCTATACAAAGGGCGGCGCGGCGTATTCTGGGAGCGTAGGCGCTGTATATACTGGCTACTTGGTAGTCAACTACACGAATTCACAGTCTGGATTTCTGCACACTGGATACATAACCCTAATACAGAAGGTGACGTGAAAGCCTCTTCTGCGTTGCCTGCATGTAAAACTTGACGGACAGGGCTAGCCCTGCCCCCATCATCAACGAGAGTTTTGCTGGCTGTACAGCGCTTATTTTAAGTTTTGCTGAGTAATCCCCCCATGGCAATCCCGTTGCTGGGCGCAGGAATAGTGAGTGAGCTGGTAATCATAGGCTTGATAGCACTCGTGCTATTCGTGGTTATGAAACTCGCGAAGCTTATCTTCAGGCTCGTCTTCGGCATAATAATAAACAGCGTGCTCGGGGTTATGCTTATCCTCATACTGAACTACCTATTTGCGCTTGGCATAAACCTCAGCTGGCAGGTGCTTGTGCCGATAGCGGTCTTCGGACTCCCTGCGAGCGGCACACTGGTCCTCCTAAAGCTGCTGGGCGTATCAGCGATCTGATGAAGCGATCATCGCAAGATTAGAGCGTAAATTACATACCTATTTATGGGTAGGTTTTGGCTTCAGCTGGAAAGTCATCTCAGGGCTCTTGACTTATCCTCGCTGGCGTATCTTCTTACGGTTATCTCATTGGCTTCACTCACTGACATGTAGAAGTAACCTCTAAGACAAACCTAGGGCCTGAGCGCCCCCAAAACTCATAAAGGGGATGAAAAGGAGATAAAGCAGCTCATCGATGAGAATGATCCGAAGAAGTACGGGATAAAGGCGACATCCTGCACGACGAAGAAACTTCGTCTCTATTTCATGAAATGCGGGGGAAAAACCATCGAAGAGGGGCACTTAGGGTTCACCTTGTCAAGACAGGTGCACACTATGTAAAGGCGCGGTTGAGATACAAGGAGGTAGAACTCAAAGCAGGCAGGTGGAGTTCGCAAAAGGTCTTCAAAACCCTTCTGAACGACTTCAAGTTCACGAAGGTCGTGTTTGCCGGCGAGATGTCTGTATCTACATCCGCGCTCAATGGATACAAATGGACGTACGACCAGCGGCTCATTGCCGAGGCACCACAGAGCAAGACCGGGAGGGTGAACTGCTTCGGAGCTGTTGGGGTGCCAGTGGGAGAAATCATCGAGACTGTGAGGAAGTCCGCAAGAACATCTCATTCCTACTACTTCCTCACAAGATAGAACAGCATTATCCAGACGACAGAATACTGGTAGTTTTGGATAATGGTGCGGTGCACCACGATAAACGTGTTGGTAGATTCTTTGATAAGAGAGACAACATGCGGTTGCTTTTCATGCCTCCATACTCACCAGAACTCAACCCCGAAAAGTACATACACAACTACCTACGGGGCAAACTGCTGGACAACCGCAACTTCAAAAGCATCAAACAGATAGGATATGTCGTCGGTCGTTTCGCCGATACGATGACGTGCGACGGAGTCAGGAGCGTCGCAACAATGGCGCTTATATAGGTGCTGCTTTCAGTGCAGAAATAGTTGTGGGACTTTCACGGGAAGCTATAATATAGATGTGTTTATTCTTGCTCTTTTGAGAGCCTCTTCAGCCCGATTATCTCGGCAAGGAGCGCACGTTCTTCATCGCTCAGGAGGCTGCTCTTTGCAAGCTGCCTCTCGTCCCCGTCCCTGACCCTCGTGAACAGCCTCTGCCGCTCCCTTACCTGCCTTCCGAAAGTGACGCCCTCCATTGAGATCGCAACGCTCTCCCCCTTGCCGGCAGCCTCAACCGCTGCCTTGTCGTTCTGCATCCCTTTTATCTTCCCTATCACAGCGCCATCGCCGCCCATCAGCGTGTACCCTGGCTTTATCCTTCCCCTGGCAACCGTTACGCCGAAGATCGCAGGGTGCGATACCCTGAAGCACGAGTTCGGGAGCACCTCTATCTCCCCCGGGAAGACGAGCTCGCGCTCCAGCTCCTCCTTGCACCTCTTGTCAATCTGCGCAGCCAGCTCGTTGTAGTCGTCGAGCAGCTTGTATATTATGTTCCCTTCTATAATCGTTACGCCACTCGCACCCGCTGTCTCGAACGCGTCCTTCTCTGTCTGGACGTTGAAGGAGACTATCATCGCGCCCTTAGGATCGAGTGCACTCATCGCGAACGCGTCGAGCACGTCCCTCTTTGTCACATTCCCGAGGCCCTTCCTACTGACCCTTACCCCTTGGGATGAGAGGAGCATGGAGAGTGCCTCGATGCTGCCTATCGAGTCCGCCTTCAGTATGATCCCCGTCCTGTCCGAGGAGAATATCGAACCCAGCTCAGAGTTGATCTTGCCCATGTAATCCTTGTCCGTCGTCTGTATGAGAGGCGAGCCAGGGAGCGCCTCCTCAAGCCCGTTGCCGCTTATCTTGACCCCCGCTGCAGCATTCACTGAATCTATGCTGAAGAACTTGCTCGATGATTCCCTTATTTCATGGAGGGGCTTTGGCTTGAGGAGCGCCTTTATTTTCACCGCAGCGACGCCCCCGGGGACGGCGAACGCCACCGTGTCGTTCACATGCAGCGAGCCCTCATAGAGTATGATGTCTATCGTCGTGCCCAGTCCCTTCACCTCCTTCTTCTCGAGTATGCTTCCCCTGCCAGGGCCCTTCACCTCTATGCTGAGGCGCAGCTCCAGGAACTTCTGCGACAGGCCTGAGACAAGCATGAGAAGCTCCGCGAGCCCCTCGCCAGTGCGCGCGCTGACCGGCACGATCGCAACCTCCTTCTGGAAGTCCTTCACCCTGTCGTAACGCTCGCTGGTGAAACCGAGCTCGCTCATGTTCCCTATCAACCCATATATGTAATCTTCGAGTGCCCTCAGCACGTGCTCCCCCTGCTGTCCGAGGGCGGCATGCACGCTCCTTGATTTCGTGTCGTGCCAGCCCGTGAGCGCGTCAACCTTGTTCGCCGCGACTATGAACGGGGTCTTGTACCCTTTGAGGATGTTGACCGCCTCGATTGTCTGCGGTTCGAACCCCTTTGATACGTCGGCAACGATTATCGCCATGTCTGCTGCACTCCCACCTATCTTCCTCAGATTCGTGAACGCCTCGTGCCCAGGGGTGTCTATGAAGAGCAGCCCTGGGATTACTAGCTTTGACTTTGTCTCCCTCAGTACAGGACCGCATATCTGTTCTATGACGTCCAGCGGCACCTCGCTCGCGCCTATGTGTTGCGTTATCCCGCCTGCCTCCCTCGCGGCTATGGCGGAGCTGCGTATGGCATCGAGCAGGCTCGTCTTGCCGGAGTCTACATGCCCCATCACGCATATTATCGGCTGCCTTATCATCCGAATCACAGCAGTGCTCCTGCACAGCTATGATTATATCGGCAGGTTATTAACCCTTCATAGCTGGAAATCCCACGCCCTTAATGGGCTGGAGCACGCCCACCCATTGCACCCCGATCCGCAGACTGCAGTGCTTTTATGGTGATTGAACGGCCAGCCGCCTTCATGGCCGCCCTACCTACCCCTTGCCGATGCCGCCCTTTTCCTCTTGGTATGCTGCCTCTTCCCTGGCTGTTAAGAGCCTTCTTATTTCAATGCCCACGATCCCGCTGTCTTCCATGCCTCCTGCCTCGAGCCTGCCGCGCAGCTCCAGGGAGTTGCCGAAGATGCGCGACCTGCCGTGTATTCTCACACTGTCGCGCAGCTTGATCTTGCCGTACAGTTTCGCGCCGCCGTAGACGCTGGCGCTGCCGTAGGCCTCGACCTCGTTGAAGAGCTGTGCATTACCGTAGGCCTGTGCGCTGTCGTGGAGCCTAGCGCTGTCGTGGAGCTCCGCGCTCCCGAAGACCATGCTGAAGCCCTCAACCCTTGCCTTGTCCAGCACCCTTGCATTCTCCAGCACAACCGCGTTCCTCCCAACAAACGCCGTGCCGTCTGCGTGCGCAGTGGACTCGACAAACCCTCCCCTGCTGAACCTGTTCTCTTTCCTTGTGAAGACTCGCTCCCCAATCACTGCCGTAGTGACGCCAATGTCAAGCCTCTGCAGCTCCTCTACCAGCAACACTTCAACGGTCCCGCCTCTGCTCTTTCTTGTTCCTAACATATATCCACCGCTTGTGTAAAGCTGCAGGAACCTATTTATTTGTGATGCTGCGATTGCAGTAGAAAAGATTACTTGCGGCTTGCTTCGCCCAAAGGGCCCTTTCTTTTTACAGGTTTACAGGGCTGGGGAGTAAGGGTTTAAATCATTGAGCGTTAACTTCTTATCGGTACCATGGTTACAGTCAAAGAAGTTGCCAACGCATTGGCGCAGTGCAAGGACCCTGAGCTCGATGCCAACATAGTCGACATAGGGCTGATCTACGGGATAAGTATAGGGCAGGACAGCTCTGTCAGAATAACCATGACGATGACATCACCAATGTGCCCCGTCACCGGGATAATAATCGCTGACGTCCAGCTGAGGCTGGAGGCGATACAGGGGGTAGGGAAGGTCGATGTGGACCTTGTATGGGACCCGATGTGGAACCCGGAGATGATGAGCGACGAGCTCAGGTACAGAGACTAATAAAGGGTGTCGTGGTCCCCTCTTTTGTAATCCACAATCTCACCCTTCCTGAACCAGACAGAGATCTCGCGCTCCGCCTCCTGCACAGTGCCCGAGGCGTGGACAAGGTTCCTGACCGCCCTGTCCGCGGCGTCGCTCAGTGCGTACGAGTCGCTTGACATGCTGCCGCGTATCGAGCTTGGTTCTGCGGTTCTGGGCTCTGTGCCACCCGCTATCTTCCTGACTACAAACACAGCGTCGTTGCCCTCTATGACCATCGCCACTACAGGGTTGCCTGTCAATGACCTGAGCAGCTTGTTCCTCGTCTTGTGGCCTATCTCAATGTCGCTCTCCTCCACTATCTTGCCCTGCTTCAGGTAAGCCTCCTTTGTCTTCGCACCGCTGAACCTCAGCCAAGCTTCGTCTGGTGCATAGTGGCTGCAGACGAGCTCTGTATCCGCCACCACCATCTTGATGGCGGCGAGCTTCAGCCCAGCGTCCTCGAACCTAGATATTATCCTGCCTATAAGCGCCCTGTATACTCCGTCCGGTTTAACAAGAACCAATGTCCTCTCGATCACGTTCACACCGCCTCAGCATTGTTTGCAACACCGGCAACCGCAGGCTTCCTGCCCAGCATCCCCTCAAACCCTCTCCCGATGGAAAGCGCGTTCCTCCTGGTTATTATGTAGCCTTTGCCAGTGGGTGCGAGTTCCCCAAGCTTTACGAACAGCCAGCCATAGCCATTAGACCGCCATCCCACAAAGGTCTCCATCATCGTGTTCTCTTCCCATGCTTTCAGCACATTGATCTTCTCCCTCTCGAACGTTATGTTTGTTTTCTCCCATGCCTTGCACTCGAATGCGAGCCCCTTTCCTTTCTTGACAGCTATGATGTCTGGCGTTATCGAGTTCACGCCGGAGCCTGCAGAGCGCATGACAGAGTAACCTTCCACCTGCAGGAGCACCATCAGCTCTCTTTCTGCTCTTGCCCCCTTGGAATAGGTTCTCATGACAGCACCACAAAACCAGATTATATCAGCAGTCATGAATTTATAGGCTCTGCCAAACCAAAGGCAAAAAACTTTCATGCCTTCATCGGCCGTTATTTGGGGCACTGCCTCATAGCACCATCACCATATAGGTTTTAAAAGTTATACTGCAAGTGTTGTATGCCGTGCTTAGATACTGATGGGTAAGAATCGTGTTGAACTTCCAAAAGAGAGAGAGAGTAACATCTCACTCTGACTTCAGAAACCAGTCCGCGATGGAGTACCTGATGACCTACGGGTGGGCGATACTGATC
>DAIDAQ010000025.1 GCA_027310535.1 Candidatus Micrarchaeaceae archaeon | reverse complement strand
CGTCAGTGTAACCAGTGTCGTAGATGCCAATGACCTTTATCTGGTAGTTTAGCGCCTTCTCCTTGACGAAGTTCTCCTTGCTTGGGCCAGGCCCGCCGACAATCAGCCCCTTGAGCTTGAACGAGTACTTTGCGAACACGTCGTTTACAGAGTCAGAGACCCTCCTGTAATAGTCTGTTATGCTCTCCTCTATCGCCCTCTCATACCTGTTTGCGCTTTGCCCCCCCTTCCTGACCTTCGCATGCGCAAACGACCTTATCTTCTTTTCGACGGTGACATGGCTGCCCCTCAGCGTTGCTATCGTCGCCTCCCTCCCGTCAAGCACGGCCATGCAATAGGTATCCTTGCTCTCGAGCATCGACTCTATTGGCTCAAGAAGGAATGTGGAATCGCACCTGTATATGTTAACCTTCAGGGGTTCGGGCGGCTCTATAGAGAAAAGCTCTATGTCTGTCTTTGACTGCTCGCTAGAGATGTTGCCGCAAAAGACAGCAAGCCCGTTCTTCGGGAGCCCGTTAAAGATCTTCAGGTACTGGATTATCTTCTCGATCGCGTTCTGCACGTTGAGCCTTGTTGCCTTTGACTTTATATTGCCTGATTGGCTGTGCTCGTTCCTAAGCTTGCCGATCTCCTCGAAGATGGGGAAGCCAACGGGTACATATATGCTTATCAGCTCGGTCCCGCTGCCCCTGATCGAGCTCAGCCTCTTCAGCTCCTTCCTTACTTCATAGTCCTGTCTCATTCTGACCAATCATAGTATTCTCCAATGGAGAATATAAAAGCGCGGCAGGCTGCTACCTTCCTATCCTGCCCTTGCCGATGTACGGCACAAGGGCGTCTGGTACGGTTATCGTCCCATCGTCGTTGACGTAGTTCTCTACGATGCAGGCAAGCGACCGCTGCACTGATATGGCGGTGTTGTTTAGGGTGTACACGTACCTCCTTTCTCCCCCATCGTCGTATTTGATGTCGAGCCTGACGCTCTGCCACTCCTTCGCGGTAGAGCATGTGCCGAGCTCCCTGTAAGCCCCCTGGCCAGGGAACCACCCCTCTATGTCGACCGATCTCGCCATCTGGTGGCCTGTGTCTCCGCTGCATAATAAGACCGTTCTATAAGGTATCCCGAGTGACTGCCATATTTCCTCCGAGTTCCTGAGCAGCTCGTCAAAGCACTTCGCTTCGTCTTCCTGCCTGCAGAAGATGAACTGCTCCACCTTGTCGAATTGGTGCACCCTGAATATCCCCTTCTGGTCTTGGCCGTGCGCCCCGGCCTCCCTCCTGAAGCACGGGCTTATCCCCGCGTATCTCAGCGGTAGCTCCTTGCCTGCGAACGTTGTATCGCTGTGCATCGCCGCAAGTGGATGTTCTGCCGTGCCTATCATGAAAAGTTCATCTTCGATGTGCTCTATGCCCCTCTCCCCTTTTGCCTCGTCTGACTCCGTTGCCTTGTAGAGGGCATCTTGGAAGACGGTAAGCGGCGCCACGCCCTTGTAATAACTCTTTCTCAGCATGAACGGCGGAAGTACTGGGATATAGCCGCGCTTTGAAAGGAAATCAAGTGCATACCTTGAGAGCGACTGCTCGAGCAGCACAAGGTCCCCTTTAAGGTAATAGAATCTTGAGCCAGCCACCCTGGCGGCCGCTTCCATGTCAAGCATGCCAAGCTTTGCCAATATTCCCTCGTGCGTGCCTGTCTTTTTCTCCTTTGGCTCCCCCCATTTTTTCAGCGTTTTGTTTCCCTCTGGAGGCATGCCGGTAGGCACGCTCTCGTCCAGCACGTTCGGTATGCCCCACAGCAGCTCGTCTATCCTCTTCTGGTAAGCTCCCAGTTCGCCCTCTATCCTGCCGATGCTCTCCTTGACAATTTTCAGTGCGCTTATCTCCCCCTCGGCGCTTTCCCCCTTCTTCTTTTTCTCAGAAACAGCGATCGTCTCCTTGTTCCTTTCGGCCTGAAGGCGTTGCAGGTCTGTCGTCAGCCTCCTTGCCGCGGCATCAAGGCCGAGCAGCTCGTCGAACCTATAACCGCTCCTGCGCTTTTCAAGCGATGTCCTTATCGCGGAAGCATTGTCCCTGATATATTTTGTTGTCAGCATCAAAACATCCTTGACGCATCCTTACACACTTTTACTAGTATCCCTGGAAAGAATAATAAAATGGCATCCTTCAAGGTCACCAGCCGCGGAGGGATGGTATGATGAGTATGATGCAAATGCATATATATCTGGCATCGCAATCCATCTACTATGCAGAAGATGAAGATAAACACGAAGGAGCACGAACGGCTCAGCGATAAAGCTTTCCTGCGCCCTGATGGTGTCCTCGTCTCATACGGGGCAAAAGAAACGGTAAAGGGAAAGGAGATAAAGGAGGTAAAGAAATGGGATATAAGTAGGTGTGAGCTTGCTGAGTTCAAGGCGTCGCTTGTGTCCTGCGACCCCGGAGTGTATAATTCCATTTCTCGTGCTTCGCGCATTAACTCATACATGATAAGCTCAGCAGGCGGTTGCATGCTGGCGGTTGCCTCTGCCGCGGGAGGCTACGCTCTGGGGACCACAGGCTACGAGTTGCCGGCCGCGATATTCACGGGCATGCTCGGTTTGTATACCGGGCTGCTATTGCAGCCAACCATTGCAAAGCGCCTTGAAGATTCAAAGGTAAAGTCATTGATGAAGCTGGTAAGGAAGCGATGAAACCTTAATAAGCTTCCAGTAAGAAAATAGTGGGAGGATAAGTGATCGTATGGGCCAGTTGATTATCAATTTCAGGAAAGATGAGAAGCAATCTGGAATGCCTCCCTTGCGCAGAGAGAAAGAACCTGAGCCAGACAAGCCGGCAAAGCCTGTTGTAAAGCTCGATGCCAAGGATGACTATTCAATCAGCAAGAGCGGCACACGGCAGGTCTGTACCCAAAACGGCGAGGATACAAACCCATACTGCTGAGAGGGGTTTGTCCATGCAAAAAAGTGTTGGAGGTTGTGCAGACATAGTAAAGGGTGAGCTCTGCACTTTTAGGCATGGGGCGTATAGCGCAGCAATGAACATGGCAATAGACGACCTGCTTTTCAGGAGGGCCGAAAAGACAGGCAAATTTTTCCTGAGATTCTACGACTTTCTAAAGCCCTCGGTCATACTCGCCTCTTCTGACTCTGCCGAAAACTTTATTGGCAATCCTGAAAACGTAGAACTTACAAGGAGGATAAGCGGAGGCAAGCCGATATATGTAGACAACAGCGTGGTCTCGTATTCAATAACTGGGCCATCTTTGGAAGCCAATGGCTTTTCGTCCACTTCCTATGTGCATAAGGTGTTTGGAGGTTTGGTCGCTAAGGCGATAGGTGATTTTATAATATGGGAATCAATCGAGAAGAGCATACATTCAACAGTAGATAATGGCTCAGCAATATCCTTGCTGAGGTTCGCAAGCGGCAAGCCACAATTGGAGCTAGGAAAGGCCTATAGTATAAGATTCAACGGCCTGCCTCTAGCTGGACACGGGCAGTACCTATCGCTAGGGAAAGCCTTCTTATACCATGGCGTGATAAGCGTCTCACCGTGGGATATCAAAGGGATAACAAGTTCGATAAGACTGAGGAGAGAGGATACAGAGATGCTTGCTTCCCTTCCAAGCCTATCCCATATAATCAATAAACCGCCCTTCCATGTCTTGAAGGCACAATTCACGCAAATGCTAAAGGAGAGTATAGAAAGAAATTTCGAGCATTCGGAGGAGATGAGCGCTTATGATAAAGGAGAGCTGGTCACACAGGCATACCATCTATGTAACACCAAATACTCAGCCGGCAGCTGGATATACCGTACAGACGTAAAGCTGTCCACAGATTCGCGCTTCTGCCTACTCTACGAGGGCTGACTAAGTCTTCTGCCATGCAAAATTAGCGAGGCGCGGTTGCCTCAGCATATCCCTTAGTATTTTGCAGTTCAAGATCCAGTCCCTTGTGCTTATGCCCATCTTGTCTTTGACGTATGAGAACAGCTCCCCAGTGCCATGGAGTATGGCAGGCTCCTTCTCTAGAGCCTCACGTACGTGTTCCCTGACATTCCACACTCCGACAGGCATCAGGTAGCCTTCATGTACCTCCCTGAGTATCATCACCTTCGCCTGCCTCTTCATCGAGAGCAGCTTCTCTGTCACTGCGACCTTTGCTGCGTAATAGCACCCGCCTATCTCAGCGTATGCCTTTCTTCCCTGGTAGCTCTCGTATGAGGAGTAGATCGAGACCTCGCTTCCGCTCTCGTTCCATATTGTCTTTGGATACCAGGCCTCGGCTGATTCATACTCCCAGTTGCCCGGAATGAAGAAGATCAGCCAGCGGTTGTCAAGCGAGATGTGGTAAAAGGCATATATGGCGTCGACGCTCTCATACCCCTTAACAGTCTGTAGGTTGTTCTTGCCTATCGTATCATCAACCGCAGTTATACTCCATCTTGTAGGTACGAACCTGCGTGAGCTTCCAATCCCCAGCGTCCCGGCAGAAAGCGCCTGTTGTATCTTGGATACTGGAACGTTCCTGTCGTACAGCTCCAGTATAGCGGTTGAAGCTTTTGCGTTGCTGTCAGAGTAAACCCTCTCCAACTCCCTATCGCTCCTTACATTATAAACCTGCAGTTCCTTCAACTGGGCGCTTGGCCCAAATGGCTGCGAGTCATCGTTAAGCTGCAGGCTCACGAACGGCTTCTTCGCAAACCCCACTTCAGCCTCAGCAGGCCTTTCAGCTAGTGCAAGGTCCCTTATCTGCTCCTCGACCCTCCCGCCTTCCACATTGCAGACGCTTGACCGGTACATCCCCCTGACGAGCTTCGAGCGCATCTCAACTATCTTTGGTATGCTGAAGCTCCTCCATCTCTCCGGCGCACCGAGTATCGAAGTATCGCCAAACTCCGGAGGGACCATCGGGCCGATGAAGACTTTCGGATAGTTGTAGCTGCCGATGAATATATCAGTAGGGGAAGAGCCTGCCATCTCCATCCTATCCATCACGGGAAGCATCTTCATGCTGTAATAACGCTTCATCAAGGCAGGGTCGCGCATGTGCCTGTACACAATGTCAGAGCGCTTCACCCTTGCCGCCAGTCCCCCGGCGCCGGCCACGGC
>DAIDAQ010000008.1 GCA_027310535.1 Candidatus Micrarchaeaceae archaeon | reverse complement strand
AAGAAATACAGTGCACGTGGTTCGGAAGATATCAAATAGTGAAACGGAAGCGCCTTGGCGGGGGCGAGAATCGGACGCGCGACCTCTAGATTTCTCTCACAGCCACGATGGCTCGACACTCATGATGCTCTGCATATGAGTCTAGCGCTCTACCACTGAGCTACCCCGCCATTGATTACCTGTTCCTATTGAGGGCAGCGATATTTAAAAGGCTGGCACCCTGCTCATCGGTGAAGGGAACTGCGCTAATGCCAAAGGCCGATAGATTCTGAGCCATTATGTTCTTGTCCTTGCCGTATGTGAGGACAAGCTCAGGCCTGACCCTGTCAATATATCTGACTGTTTGCCTGAAGTCTGCATGGCTGCTGAGAGGAAACTGTATATCAGTGTCGAACTTGAACTCCTTTGCGAGCCCACTCGCGATCGCTGTGTAGACATGCTTGCCGTGCACTCCACTAAGCCTCAGTGCGAGCGCATTTATCCCACGCGCCTCAACTATTCCGACAAAGTTGTGCAGGATCAGTGATTCGAAGTCTGATGCGTCATCGTCATATGCAGACGCATAATCGAGCATAATCCCGTTCTTCATATAAACCTTGTTAATCTCGCCTACTCTCCTGCTTACTATCGGCTTGATCCCCATACCGTTCATGATGGCTATAAGCTCTTGAGCCTTTCCCATCCTGAATGCGGTGAATAGCACAATGCCCTTATCCAGTGCCCTGCCTAGCTTCCTTTCCATATCCTCCCTTACAACTTCATGTTCTTCAAAGAGAACGTCAGGATAAGGATAAGTCGAATCGACGATCGCTATGTCGGCGTGCTTGCTCTTGATTTTTGGGCAGGCATATCCATGCCGCATCTGGAAGTCGCCGGTATAGACAAGGCTGCTACCGTTCCCTATATCGTTTATGTATAGTTGTTTTGCGCCCAGCATGTGCCCTGAGTCAAGTAGCTCGAAGTTTGCATGGTTCGTCCTGGAAAGCTTGATCTTGTACGCAGCCTCGATGAGCTCTGATGTCGCATCGCTCGCCAGCGCGTTCCTTGAGCTCTTCGCAGCCGCGATGTGGTCGCTGTGCGCATGCGATATGAAATCAATGTCGCTGCCTCTTTCCCTCCTGTCGAGCGAGATGCTTGCGTTGTGAAGCCTTATCATATGGTTCCCCTGCCTCTTAACTGGTCTGCCCTTCTTCTCTGCAAAGCAATAAAAAGCTGAATCTTGAGTTAGAGTGGATTGCGAGGAACTCCGGAGATGAGTTGGATGGACGGGAAAAAAGTGCTGACGTGGCGATATACATTCATACCAATCTACGCACTCAACTATGGCCTTGGGGCTTTCATCGCGCTCTATGTCCTTGCAATAGGCGGCAGTGTCTTTGATGTTGGGGTAGCGATTGCTGTGTACTACACGGTGAGCATACCCTCATCGCTCATATTTGGTGGGCTTACAGACATGTCGAATAGGACTAAGCCATTCATAGTCTACTCTACGGTCTTCACCCTTCCTATAGTCGCTGCGTTTGTTTTTCCAAACACAATACCATCCGCTTGGCTGCTTTACGCTGTCTACGCTGTTGTATTTTCGGCCGCCAACCCAGCGCTCAATGTCCTGGTGATGGGAAGGGAGGCAAAGAGGAGGAAAATGCCGAGGTACTATGGCAAGTACGGCCTCTTCAGCGTTGTGGGGCTGATGATCGCGTCGCTGCTTGGCGTCTTTGTGCAGAGGAACCAGCTCCAGCTCTATCTTGCATTCCTGCTGGCCTTTAACCTCGCTGCAGTGGCCCTAGCCCTTCTCCTGATAAAGGACCAGCCTGTGCTGGACCTTACAGAGGAGCGCAGGCAGACCAGGAAGACATTCTCCCTGTTGAACCTGACGGACCATCGCGGCATTGTGGAGCTAAACCTTGTCGAGAGGCTGCAGAGGGCTCTGAGACACCATGGCCCGATCAGCAAGCGCAAGCGCAGCCTGCACTGGCTGCTCTTTGCGATAGCGCTGTTCAACGCCGGATACTATGTCTTCTATGCGTCCTACATTCCATTCCAGATAGCTGCGGGGCTCTCGTATTCCGCTATCTTCGTTATCCAGCTGTTTAACGCCTTTGCGCAGGCCGCTGCGTTCATACTGATATTGGAGATGATAAAAAGGCCGAGGCTGCATCTGTATTTCGTCAGCTCTTCTGCGGTTAGGGCGATAGTTTATATGCTGATGCTGGCCTCGCTTTTTGTGCCGCTTTCCTATTTTTTCGAGCTGAACCTCGCCGCATACGCGATCGGAGGGTTTGTGATCGCCTTCTGGAACCTCTCGTCTGCAGTGCTGCTCTACCATAGGATCAAGGGAGTCGGGGAGGGAAGGTACCTTGGAATCTGGTCCGGGCTTGGTTCTGGCGCGGCGATAATAGGGTCGTTTGCGAGCGGCTTCTTATCATCAACGTTCGGGTACTCGCTCACCCTATCCATCGCTGTAATCCTTACGGCAGCAGCAGGCATAGCATTCGCAGCAGAGCTGAAAGAGCACTGAGCCTCCTGCCTGTTGTGTGAACATATAAAAGGCTGAACCCAGAAAAGATACACGGATGGGAGAAGGGCATGCAGGCGCATCTGCAGGACGCACGCCCTTTGGCAGGATAGAGGCTGTGGCAACGCCAAGCCGCAATGCTGAGGTCGGTGTCGTTGCTGCAACGCCCTCGCGGGATGCACCTCCTAGGGGAGACTACGAAGAGGCTGTTGCGGCCATGGCCGCAACAGATAGCTCGCGCATTTGGCGCTTGTCTGGTACGCCGGTTTACAGGAATATGGCAGCCCCGTTTGCATCTGCGGTACGCGGCGCACAGCGCCTTGGCATATACAAGCTCGGGCTTGCGGTGTTCACCATAGCTGTGGTTATTTTGGTGTTCTCTTTTGGAGCCGGAGCAAAGTGCACAAAATTCGGGGCTGCCTGTCTCTCTGTATCCATCTATCCAAACGCGATCATGGTAAACATGCAGAACCTTGCCCCTTACAGCATAACAATAACGTCTTTGGGGTGCGTGGTAAACGGGACGACATGGGCACGTGTCCCCCTTAACCTCACTATGAGTCCCTCTAATACCTCTGTGTATCTAATGCAATGCCCCAACAAGGCCTCTCTTCAAAACCCACAGGCACTCCAAAAAGTCAGCCTCACGTTCACATACCTTAACGGGCAGGGTGGGCAGCAATACATATACACTGTACCGCTCCTGTCCCTCTACCGTCAGTCACTTGGTGAAGTGATCACAACAGTAACCATAACAAAAGCAGAAGCAACAGCAGAGACGACAACAGAGCCTACGACATCAGAGCTGTCAACTTTACCAGGACTGACAACATCCCCATCTACGGAAACGACAACCTCCACAACAACTTCAGAGACAACAGTTGCAGGCGGCGGCGGAGGCGGCGGCGGAGGGCAGCCGCCGGCATCTACAACCATAGCGCCGACCACTACCGTCCCAGGAAACATAAGCGCTTCAGGGAAATGGGTAAGCGCCTACTACGCCGGCTGGCTTGATTCGCCCGCATGGCTTGATCCAAGTGTGGTGAACTACTCGGCAGTGACCCTCATCATACACTTCGCGGTCAACCCTTACAGCAATGGGAGCCTGTGGCTGTCAAACGGGTTCACGGATAACGGCATGATAAACAGGACAGTGCAGGCAGCCCACGCGAACGGCAAGATGATAATCATCAGCGTAGGCGGCTCGTACACCGGTCCGGCGTTCGATAACGCCACCAGCCCTGCAAACCTTACGCTTTTCGTGCGCAACATAGTCGATTTCATGACTGTGCATGGCTATGACGGGGTTGACCTGGACATAGAGCCGATAGAGAACGGGACGAGGTTCCAGCAGTTCGTCGCAGCACTCTACGCCGCAATGCAGGCAGCTTCCCAGGGTTCGATACTGACAATAGCGATGGGCCCCGACGAAGCCCCGATAATAGCGCCAGTGCAGCAGTATTTCAGCCAGATAAACCTGATGACCTACGGGATGGGCGGCAACTGGGGAGGCTGGGTAACGTGGTACAACTCGCCGGTGTACACGGGAGGGTGCATCTTCACCTCAACCCTGCAGCCCGTGCCATCCATACAGCAATATGTCAATGAGACAGAGGCCGCAGGAATACCGGCAAGCAAGATAGGGATAGGGATTGAGTTTTACGGCGCCGTGTGGACTGGCGGTGCAGGGGTAGCGCCACCGCCGCAGGACATACTTGACGAGCTTACAGGAAGTGTGGGGGACCTGGCAAAAGGCGTTAGCGGTCCATGCGAATCGTGGAACTACTCCTCATGGAGCAACTATCCGAGCGTAAGGTTTGATGTGCCAGTGTATAACATAACTCAGGCATATTCTGGCTATCCTGTGCAGTGGGACAGCGGGGCCAAGGAGTCATACATCAGCGTGACTGACGGCCCTCTCAACAAGTTCATATCATACGACGATGCGCAGGCCATACAGGCCAAGGCGCAGTTCGTGCAGCAGGGTGGGCTCGGCGGGGTCATAATATTCGAGCTTGCCGGCGCATACAACCCGAGCCTGCCGGTGGATCAGAGACAGGCGCTTCTCGCCGCCGTCGGCAGATCATTCTGCGGGTCTGCATGCCCTAATACCTATCCAGGCGGCACGTAAGATGCCATCACGTCTACATCAACTACAATGGCACCGGTCCAATCCACCAATACAACTGCAGGAAGCCCAACTTCCACGGCCACTAAAACCACTGTGCCAGCAAACACAGTGGCAGGTACTGCTATTCTGCCACAGGCTCCCAGGGAATACAACATATTCCAACGGCAACTGGTAAGCGCTGGTTGGTGCCCGCAGCTGAAGGCGCCGCAGTTCCGCAAATAGGCCAAAGGTGAAACTCTTAAAAAGATTTCCCGGAAAATAAGACTGCGACCAACAGGCGGTGGAATGAAAAGAGAACATAAAGAATTGGCAAAGGATGTAGCAAACATAGCTATAGGGTTTACTCCCATATGGTGGATAATCTCAATATCAAAATTTGCCCACAAATGGGGTTACAAAAAGCGCGGTACTACAAGGCTGTCGCGCTACATACAGAAGGTGCGCAGGAGGAGGCCTTTGAGCACCGGCGAGATTGAGGAGCTGCTCGGCGCATAAGCAAAAGGTCAGCGCTTTGCGCCTTTGTACAGCTTCCAGGCATCCAGGATGGCCTTTATGGAGGTCTTCAGCCTCCACGGCACCCTGTCCCTGAAGCGCAGGTTGAGGGCGCACCTCGGCCTACAGTTCTCCTTCCACACTGCGATGCTCCTCCCTAACTGCAGGGCAACCGCAACGATCCTGTTTGCCCAGTTAAGGTCTTTCAGCGCAAAGTACACGTAGCTTGTCTGGTAGCCGTAGAAAGACTTGTCCTTGACCCTCCTGTCAGGGGAGTTTGAGGATCCATAGCCTTCAAAATGCACTATGCTTGCCTCGCCGTCGTAAACTATCCTGTAGCCTTCCCTCCTCACCCTTATGCAGAAGTCGGTGTCATCGAAGCCGTTGTAGAAGCGCTCGTCAAAGAAGCCGGCCTTCGCGAAGACCTCGCTCCTTATCAGGGAAAGGGCGGCAGTCACCCCAGGCACGTCCTCAATTTTGTCGTATTGGCCTTCATCCCTCTCGCCCCAACCGCGGTTCCTTGCTGCCGGCCCTACTATCATGCCTGCATGTTGTATAATGTTTCCCGGGAAGAGCAGCTTGCAGCCCACGATTCCTATATCCCTCCCGCCTTCAGCCACACCAACAAGCTTGCGGAGCCATTGCCTGTCCTGGCCTACGAGCATGTCTGTGTTATACATCAGGATGTAGTCCGGCCTGTACTTCCTGAGAGCGTATTTTATGCCGTAGTTGTTCGTCCTTGGTATCCCTGAGAATTCCTCGCGCGTCTTTTTCTCCAGGAACTCCACACCCCTGAAGTGGGAGGCTATCTTCCTGCTGGCATCAGTGGAGTGGTTGTCCGCGATGATGATCCGGTAGTTGCTGTAGCCCGTTTTCCTGAACGAGCTGAGGCATGAGAGCAGGATGGGCCTGCCCCTATAGAAGATGCTCCCAGAATTGTAGTTCGGGATCACAACGGCGACTGATGGGTCCTTCATTTAAATCCTTTGTTGCAGTAAAATAAAAAGACTAATAAATATCTGTATTATTAAAGGTCGCTGGTATGGCTCGCAATATAAAATTAGCAGACTATCTTTGGCTTTATCTGCACCCTATCCATACAGGTGCAATAGTGAAACACAAGCTGTTTCCAAAGGCGAAGCCGCTGCTTACAGCAAAGAAAGGCTTAATCAGTACATTGCAAAAGTTCATGGTTTATGATTTCGTGAGCCTATCTTAATCTTATTAATTGTCTCGGTCGCAACAAAATCAGTTTGGCTCCAGCATAGAGATTCGTATAGGTTCCGCCACTCTGCTTTGGCCTCTCTAGGCCTCGCTATAAGCTTGTATTCGCACCTGTTTTGGCATTTTGTCGCAACATTTTCTCGTTCTTTTGATATTTATGTTTAACGCAATCAAGCGGTTCAGTCTTAAATCTAACGTTTAGTTTATATATTTGGCTGTAAAATAAAAAATAAGTTGGTGAAATGATTAATGATTTCAGTCCAGAAGTGGAATGCAAGCTAAAAGAGATGGCGGACAGTGGCACGAACATACTTGTCACTGGCGGTGCGGGGTACCTTGGTTCCATACTTACCGAGATGCTATTCGACCGCGGGTTCAAGACCACTGTTGTTGATAATCTGGCCTACAACCAGAACACCCTCTTCAACCTGTTTTCAGAAGGCAGTTTGGATTTCATCTATGGAGACGTCACAAACGAGCAGTTCATGAAGCGCCTGCTGAAGCAGAACAAGTATGATTTCGTCTTCCCGCTTGCGGCGGTTGTTGGCTTTCCTGTTTCAGAGCAGAAGCCCGAATTCACATGGTTCGTGAACAACAAGGCGATCTTGACAATGCTTGAAAACAGAGGGGACATGAGGATAATATTCCCTACCACAAACAGCGGCTACGGTATGACAACAGGCAAAGAGGCATGCACAGAGGAAACAGAGCTCGAGCCGATATCAACATATGGCAAGAGCAAGGTTGCCAGCGAGAAGGCGATAATGGAATCAGGGAACGCTGTATGTCTCAGGTTGGCAACGCTCTTTGGTTTCTCGTCAAGAATGAGAACAGATCTGCTGGTCAATGATTTCGTCTACAAGGCATTCACCGACAAGTCAATAGTGCTATTCGAGCGCACCTTCAAGCGCAATTTCCTCCATGTGAGGGATGCTGCCCGTGCCTTCCTCTGGACGATGGTCAACTGGGAGAGCATGAAGAACAACATCTACAATCTCGGTCATCCCAAATACAATATAACAAAGGAGGAACTAGCCCACTACATAAAGAAACAAGTCCCCCAGTTCAACATCTTCTACGGAGAGATAAACAGCGATCCAGACAAGCGTAACTACATAATCTCGAACGAGAAGATACTTAGGACAGGATTCACGTGCAAGTATTCACTTGAGGATGGTATTCGAGAGCTGCTGAAAGGGTACCATGCCTTCAAGGATTACCGCTTCAGGAATTACCAGTGATAATATGACGATGCTAGTTACAGGGGCAACAGGGTTCATAGGAAGCAGTCTAGTACCAAAGCTCAGGCAGATGGGCCACAACGTGACCGCATTGTCATCGAAAGACTACAACCTGCTAGAGCAAGCAGAGATAAGGAAGCTGTTCAAAGAGCACAGTCCAGATACTGTCTTCCACCTTGCCGCAAAGGTCGGCGGCATAGTTGCAAACAAGACAACACCAGCAGAGTTCATCTACAATAACCTCGGTCTGAACACCTACTTCCTGGAGCAGGCGAGGCAGGCCGGCGTAAAGCGCCTAGTATATTTGTTTTGCGGCTGTGCCTACTCAGCAGACTCACCAAGCCCAATAAAGGAGGAGTACCTGTTCAAGGGCCTGCCGGACCAGAATGCAATGTATTACTCGATCGCGAAAGCCACTAACTTCCTCCAGGTGCAGGCGTACAGGAAGCAATACGGCCTTGATTGGATCTCCCTAATACCGGGGAATGCATACGGTCCGAACGATAACTTCTCTGACAAAAACTCACATGTGGTGCCGGGACTTATAAGAAGGTTCCATTTTGCTAAGGAGAACGGCGACAAATCCATAACGGTGTGGGGCACGGGCTCGCCGGTGCGGGACTTCATCTACGTCGATGATGTCGCAGCCGCGATGCTGCTCGCATTGCAGAAATACCACAGCGACCAGCCAATGAATATTTCGGCGGGAAAAGGGACCACGATAAAGGAACTCGTAGAGCTCGTGGGGAAGACAGTAGGTTTCGAAGGTGAGATAATCTGGGACAAGACAAAGCCTGATGGGCACCACGTGAAGATATTTGATGTCACGCGCATGAGGGAGGAGCTGGGCTTCGAGCCCAAGGTTGATCTCATAGCAGGGGTAAAAAAGACCTACGACTGGTTTAGGGACAACATAGACAAAGCGAGGCTATGAGAGTTGGCATAATAGGCTTTAAAGGCTTTGTCGGCTCTGCTTTTTATGACGTCTTCTCAGCTGACAAGGGATGCAAAGTGACCGGGGTTAGCAAGAAGAACTACGAAAGCCTAATTGGCCAAACCTTTGACCTCCTGATAAATGCCAATGGCAACTCAAGCAAGCCTCTTGCTGACAGGGAGCCGATGAAGGACCTCGAAATGAATCTAGTTAACACTATCCGATTCTTGAACGATTTCAAATTTGGCTGCTTTTTGCATGTGTCAACTGTTGAGATCTACCCAGACAAAAGCCATGAGAAAAATACTAGGGAGGATCTGCTCATCAATCCCGTTGGCCTCTCAAACTACGGGTTCAGCAAGTACCTCTCGGAACAGGCCGTCATGAGGTATGCCAAAAACTGGCTGGTTATCAGGTTGGCCGGGATGTTTGGCAAGAACATGAAAAAGGGGCCAGCATATGAT
>DAIDAQ010000068.1 GCA_027310535.1 Candidatus Micrarchaeaceae archaeon | reverse complement strand
GAATCTCCCCTTTATTATTGCACCGCCGATGACGCCGCCGACGAGGCCGCTTATCCTGGCGCCAGGCTTGTTGACGTCGAACGACCTCACGACGTACATTATCGGGTCTGATTCCGTGTCCCTTTTTGGAACCTCGAGCTGCGACATCCTCTCCAGGAGCACGTCGATGTTGATGTTGCGGTTGCTTATGACCGGTATCACAGGCGCCCCCTCTATGGTGTTCCCGCTTATGAACTTCTTTATCTGCCCGTAGTGCTCCATTGCCTTCTCCTTGCCTACGATATCGATCTTTGTCTGGACGATTATCACGTTCCTTATCCCGAGCAGGTTTATTATCATCAGGTGCTCCTTTGTCTGCTGCATCGGGCAGGGCTCGTTGGCAGCTATCACGAACAGCACGGCATCGATTATGCTTGCTCCAGTTATCGCGGTAGCCATGAGCGTCTCGTGCCCGGGAGCGTCAAGCAGTGAGACCCTCATAAGGGGCTCAGGTATGGCGCCACAGCTCGGGCATTTCCCCGCCACCGTGTAAGCCGATGCGCCAGTGCAGTGCGGGCACTTCCTTATTATGGCGTCAGCGTAGCCGAGCTTGATTGTCATGTTGCGCTTTATGCTCCCACTGTGCCTGTCAGTCCAAACGCCCGTCAGCGCGTTCGTAAGGGTTGTCTTGCCGTGGTCGATATGCCCGAGTGTCTCTATGTTCAGGACGCTCTGCTTGATCTCTGTCATCTTCACTCAGCCTTTTGTACCTTCTCGCCTGCCTCCTTTGGGGCTGCCTTCTTTGGGAAGATTCCCTCCAGCGGCTTCGACCCGTATGCCGTTATCACAGCGCTGACCTGCTTGACATCCGCCGTTATCGCGTTGCCGCGCACCACCACGCGCCGTGCAGCAGAGCCCCGCTTCCTGTGCTGCATCTTCACCACTTTCACCTTGCCCTGCATCGCAATGCTCCTGTCGAGCGGGAAGCCGCTCGAGTCGCTGCCCCCCGTTATCTTCAACGTGTATCCGGTGAGACCAAACGGGCTGGCGTCTATCTCGCTGCCTATCTTCCTATTGAGCAGCAGCGATGCCATGTCGCTGTCGAGCTCAATGCTCGCCGTCATGCCTGTCCTCTTGTCAGAATACAATAGTTTCATCTGATCACCAATCGCAAATTACCTGTACATGTTCTCAGGCTCGTCCTTGAAGCGCTTTATGCGCTCGGCAAGCTCCTTGGGTATCGACGGACGCACCTCCTCCATCGCATCAAGGAAGTAGCGCCTCGTGACGCTGTCCTTGCCTGTCCTTATCGCTATCATGCCAGCCTCCCTGCAGATGTTCTCTATTTCAGCGCCTGTGTAGCCCTCCATGCCCTTCGCCAGCTCCGGCAGGTTAACGTCCTTCGCGAGCGGCATCTTCCTCGTGTGCACCTTGAGCACCGAGAGCCTTGTTGCCTCGTCTGGCAGTGGTATCTCTATTATCTTGTCGAACCTGCCAGGCCTGAGCAGGGCCGGGTCTATCCTGTCCGGCCTGTTCGTGGCAGCCATCACTATTATGTTCTTAGTGCTCAGCAGCCCATCCATCTCGGTGAGGAGCGTGTCAACGACCCTTTCCGCCGCGAGCGAGTCCATCGCCGCGCCGCGAGTGCTCGCTATGCTGTCTATCTCGTCGATGAATATGATGCACGGCGCAGCCATCCTTGCCTTCCTGAATATTTCCCTAGTCGCCTTTTCAGATTCGCCGACGAACTTGCTGAGCAGCTCGGGGCCCTTTATCGATATGAAGTTCGACTCCCTTTCCGTCGCGACCGCCTTCGCGAGGAGGGTCTTGCCCACGCCGGGCGCCCCCACAAGTAGCACACCCTTGACAGGCCTTATCCCCATTCGCTCGAACGCCTTCGGGTCCTTTATCGGCATCTCTACGGCCTCCTTGAGCAGCTGCTTCACATCCTCCAATCCGCCGACGTCCTGCCAATGCACGTTCGGGCGCTCGACGAAGACCTCGCGCAGTGCGCTCGGCTGTATCGTAGACAGGGCATTGACGAAGTCGTCCCTAGTCACTTTGAGCTCCAGGAGCAGCTCGTTGGGGATCGATGTCTTGTTGATTATCTTCGGCAGTACCTTCCTTAGCGTGAACATCGCGGCCTCGCGTGCGAGCGCAGTGATGTCAGCGCCAGTATAGCCGTGGGTGAGCGCCGCGAGCTCATCGAGGCTGACGCTCTCGAGTGGCATGTTCCTGGTGTGTATCTGCAGTATCTCCTTCCTCGAGTTCATGTCTGGCACGCCGATCTCTATCTCCCTGTCGAACCTGCCAGGCCTCCTGAGCGCAGGGTCTATCGAATTCTCCCTGTTCGTAGCGCCAATGACTATCACCTGCCCCCTGGACGAGATGCCGTCGAGCAGTGTGAGGAGCTGTGAGACCATCCTCCTCTCCACTTCGTTGGTCGCTTCCTCCCTCTTGGGCGCTATCGCGTCTATCTCATCCATAAATATTATTGTCGGCGCCTTCTCCTTCGCCTCATTGAAGATCTCCCTGAGCTTCTCCTCGCTCTCGCCTACGAACTTACTTACCAGCTCAGGGCCCGATATGTCGATGAAGTTAGCGTCGCTCTCATTCGCGACCGCCTTCGCGAGGAGGGTCTTCCCTGTACCTGGGGGGCCGTAGAGCAATACCCCCTTCGGTGGCTCGATCCCGAGCCTCTCGAAGAGCTCTGGATAGCGCAGCGGCAGCTCCACCATCTCCCTTATCTTCTGTATCTCGTTCTTCAACCCCCCGATATCCTCGTAGTGCACGTCCCCTATCCTGACAACAGACTCGGATACCGGCTCTGTCTTGACGATCACTTCGGTTGCCTTGGTGACTTTCACTATCCCGTGCGGCGTAGTCTGAGCGACGATGAAATTGAAGGTGTAGCCGAACATCGCTATGGGAACCACGTCGCCCCTCATAAGCGGCTTCTCCTCGAGCTTGTTCTTCGCGTACGCCGAGAAGTCCGGGGAGATCGGCGTCCTTGAGTTGGCGGGTGGAGCGAGCACGACCCTCTCCGCGGTTTTTATCTCAGCCTTTGCGGTAAAGACCTTGTCCCCTATGCCAGCGCCGATGTTCTGCCTTATGTATCCGTCGATCCTTATGAAGTCAAGCCCCTCATCCTGAGCGTGGGCCGGCCAGACCATTGCCGCGGTGGACCTCCTCTTGCCCTTGATCTCAATTATGTCCCCTGTTGTGACGTTTAGCATCTTCCTTGCCTTCGAATCGACCCTTGCTATGCCTCTCCCGTCATCTGTCACAAGGGCACTTGCAACTGTAAGTTCTATGCTGTTTGCCATCTTTCCACATCACTTGCTGAAGGACAATAAGAAGGTATGACAAAAAAACTATTTAGTTCTATTGAAAGCCTGCTAGCAGCAGAAGCGGAACAGGCAGCTGCCAATGGGCAAAAAAGAGGAAAAAGGAAACGCGGTCACTCGCTGTCTTCCTGGGAGCCGTTCTCGTCGTCTGTGTCCTCCTCATCGAAGTCCTCGTCGTCCTCCTCATCGTCATCGATATCGTCTTCGTCGTCTTCCACTTCCGCTTTATCCGCTGGCATTTGGACCACCAAAGGTTCTCTCTCTTTATAGGCAGCGCATTATAAATACCTTTGCGTGGGTGAAGAGGGCGAAAGCGCATGTACGATGTGGCATGGCAGATTTCGCAGTTTTATTTCCGCAGAAAGGCTTGTAAACTCGCAGTAACATAAGTATCTGGCGCCATGAAGGGCAAAAGTCCATGCCGGCAAGCCTGGCTTCTGGCAGATGGTTTACATGGACGATGTTGAAAACGTAATAATAATAGGGTCAGGCCCTGCGGGCCTCTCAGCGGCACTTTACACCGCAAGAGAGGGCTTCGGGCCGCTGCTTATAGACGGCACGAGCGCCGGGGGGCAGCTTTTGCTTACAACAACAGTGGAGAACTACCCAGCTTTCCCGCATGGTATCAATGGAGGTGAGCTGGTGGAACTGATGAGGAAGCAGGCAGAAAGGTTCGGGACAAGGTTTACCGGCGGGGACGTTACCGACATAGACCTTTCAACAAGGCCATTCAGGGTGAAGGTCGGAGAAGAGATCTACAAGGCAAAGACGCTGGTAATAACCACTGGCGCATCGGCGAGGTGGCTCGGAATACCTTCAGAAAGGAGATTCATAGGGAAGGGGGTGAGCAGCTGCGCCACATGCGACGGCACCTTCGCCAAGGGCAAGGACGTCATAGTTGTAGGCGGAGGTGACACTGCAATGGAAGACTCGCTTTTCCTCACAAGGTTCGCGAATTCCATCACGATCGTGCACAGGAGGGACGGGTTCCGCGCCAGCAGGATAATGCAGGACAAGGTGCTCTCAAACACGAAGATCAAGGTTCTATACGATACAGTGGTTGATGAAATTCTAGGCGACGCAAAAGTCTCAGAGGTGAGGCTGAAAAACGTAAATACAAACGAGACAACCACCCTGAAGGCGCAGTTTGTCTTCGTCGCCATAGGGCATGTGCCGAACACCCAGTTCCTCAAGGGCAAGCTCGCGCTTGACGATGAGGGTTACGTAATTACCAGGGAAGAGGTCAAGACCGCGATAGACGGCGTCTTCGTTGCCGGAGACGTCGCAGACAGGAGGTACAGGCAGGCTGTGACCGCCGCGGCTTCAGGGGCAAAAGCCGCATTGGAAGTGCGAGAGTACTTCCAGAAGATGGAATAACAGGGGTGCACAGGAACCGACAACTCGAGAGAGCAGCTACACAACATCCTGAAACGGTTTGGGCCTACAGTGACTGGCCGTTAGGAGAGGCATTTGAGACGGGAGGGATAAGCACGAATTTCTGCTTCAAATCAGAGAATGATGCGAGAAGATCATAAGTGGGGTTTATGGGAGTGAGATTGCCGCGCGCGGCAACAACAGGATCATCAAATGCAGAATCCTGCTGTTCGGCGGCAGGAAGGCCTAGAACAGCGCCCTCTGCCCCTTTATAGAGAGCAGCGCTGAGACCCTCACCCCAACCTTCCTGACCTTCTTTTCGCTTACAAGCCCCTTCACCAGGGCAAGCGCCTCTTTGTATATATCGTCGCCAGACGATGAGTAATGCCTTGCATTCGTGCTCTTTGTGAGTTGCGTAAAATCAGAGTACCTCACCATCACACCAACGTTCTTGAACCTGAAACCCTTCAAAGATGCCTCCTTTGCGACTTCGCTGCTAAGCTCCTTCAGCTGCCTCCCAATGATCCGCATATCCGTTGTCTCATAAGAGAGCGTCTTCTGCCTACCTATCGAGAGCGTCTCCTCGCTGGCTACAACCCTGCTGTCATCGATGCCGTTCGCAAGCTGCTGAATCTCTGCCGCTGCGGAGCCAAGCTTGCCCATCAGGATAACAGGGTTCGCCCTGGCGAGCTGGCCTATGGTCTCTATCCCCATTGACCTCAGTTTCGACTCTGTCCTTTCCCCTACGCCTGGCAGCTTCCCAACAGGCTTTTCTCCAAGGAAGCTGTGTATACCCTCCTCTTTGACGATCCCGAAGCCGTTTGGCTTCGATGCATCGCATGCCATCTTCGCCAGGTACTTGCCGTAGCTTATGCCCACCGTGCACGGAAGGCCTATTCCCGAGTTGATGCCTGCCTTTATCCTTTCACCTATCCTCCTTGCTTCCTCATAGCTGCCGCTTCCAGTATCAATGGCGGCCTCGTCGATGCTGTCCTGCTCGACCGGGAAGCCTTGGCCCTTGACTAGGTCCATCACCCTCTTGCTCATTTCTTCATAGTACTTGAAGTCGTCAGGCACATAAACGAGCTCCTGGCAGAGCCCAAACGCCCTCGTGACAGGCATTGCGCTCCTAATTCCATACTTCCTTGCCTCGTAACTGCATGTCTGGACAACACCCCTGAACTTCTCCCTTTCCGTGTGCGTGCCTACTATGAACGGCTTGCCCTTGAGCTTCGGGTTGCGCAGTTCCTCACATGCAGCAAAGAAGCAATCCATGTCTATGTAAATGACGGCCACGGCACCACTCTATAGTATGGCATTGAGTTTTATATTATTAGTTGGCATGGGAAGCACGGGGCCACGCCTTGGGATGCATCCCTCAATCCCAGTGCGGGGCGGGAAAACCGCCCGACACCATCCACTACTTCACACCATGCGGGACAGGGGCTTTTAAGCTTGCAATGCCAATAGGGCCTCGTGAGAGGCATGCAGGCAAGAAAGGCGGCCTTCGAGGGCAGCTTCTACCCGAGAGGAAAGGCAAAGGTTGAGTTCACACTCGAGAGGCTGATGGACATGGCGAAGGTCAATGTTGATGTCACCGAAGCCATTGCATATGTTGCGCCGCATGCCGGCTACCAGTATTCTGGAAGGACTGCGGCACACACCTTCGCCGCGATGAAGCTCAACAAGAACCACGGGGCGATAGACGATGTAATAGCCATCGGGCCGAACCACACGAGCATAGGATCTCCTATGTCTGTCTCAATGATAGATTGGGAAACATCAGTTGGGACCGCCGAGACTGACACAGAGCTCGCCGGCGCGGTCTGCAAGGAATCAAAGTTCGCTGAGCAGGACGAGACCGCCCATTACGGCGAACATTCGGTAGAGGTGCAGGTGCCGTTCCTGCTGCACGAAGGCATAGCAAAGAGATATGTCTTCATCTGTATGGGTGATCAGAGCATCGAGGCATGCATGGACCTCGCAGTGGCAATAGGCAGGGCCGCTGCGGCGACAAAAAGGATGGTTGCAGTGCTGGCATCCTCTGACTTCAACCATTACGAGCCAGCAGAGACCGGGAAGAGGAAGGATAGTGAACTATTTGCGCTGCTGCAATCGCTGGATTACGTCGCATTCAACAGGAGGGTGCATGAAATACAGGACAGCACCTGCGGCTATGGCCCGGTAACAGTAGCCGCAATGTATGCAGTGGGCAAAGGCGCAAGGCAGGGCATACTGCTGCACAGCTCAAACTCCGGGGAAGTGACAGGAGAGACAGGCAGTGTCGTTGACTACGCGTCCTTTGCATTCACATGAAGGGATCTGGCAAGATGCTATAAATATGCGCTATGGCACATACACTTACCTGACTGTGAGAACATGGGAATTTTTGGAAAGTTGCTTGGAAAGAGCGATCCGAACAGCGCGACAACAGTAACGAACGTAAATGTAATGTGGGGCGGCACGTTCCACAGCCTTGCCGGGCTCAGGGCAAAGGAGAGGCTCTTTGATGTAAAGATACCTTTTGACAACAGTTCTGCGATACAGAACCTGCCTGAGAACACGTTCAGGTTCGCAGACACTACAGTGAAGATAAACAGCATAAGCGTGGACAAGCCGTTCGAGCTTGCCGATGTGGAGCCGAAGCCCCCCTTTTCAGTGAAAACAAACGAGAGGTTAGAATTAAGGCTGAGGGTAAGGGCACCTGAAGGCAACTACTCTGGCCCGATGACAGTCAGGCTCGTGCAGGACGACGATGGAATCGTCAAGATAGAGATAAACAAGGTAATTCTCATAGCAAAGGGAAGAAAGGTTGAAGTTGAAAACTCCGGGATCATCATGAGTGTCAAAGGGAACCACATCTTCAAGAACAGTGTGCAGCTTTACAAGGCGCTAAGCTACGGCGATGAAGTAATGGGTGCGTCTCTCAATGCCCCGTTCAAGTTAGCTAGCTCGCAGCCAAAGCCGCCTTTCAGAATAGACGACCCGAACAGCTTCATCGCTGACTTCTTCATACAGGCGCCAGAGATAAGCTACGCCGGTCCATTAGAGATAACATTCACACTCAGGTGAGATCTTTCAAGGGCAGCAGTACTCACAGCGCAGAAAAAGATGCTAAGAAGAGACCCTCTGAAATTGTGCATCATGAAAGATAGAGGTCGCAAAATTCAAGAGAGCAATCAATTAGCTCACACTACAAACGGCACCAACCTCTTCGTCCGCTTCATGTACAAAGCGTAGCCCCTGCCCAACTGGGAGAGTAGCATCTGCTCCTCAACCGCAATTCTGTAACTGAATGCTGCAGCAAATACAGCAATAATCAGGACCAACACTGCCATTGACTGCGTTGCCAAGCCAAGCCCTATCGCTATGATAAAGAGCCCGGTATAAGAGGGGTGCCTTACAAGCCTGTATGGCCCAGTATCCACCACCTTCTGGTTCCTCTGCGTGCCTATGACAGGAGAGAAGTACCTTCCAAGTACATATATGGCCCACTGCCTGATTCCAATCCCAGCAAATATGAGTAATATTCCAGTGTAGAAGGACCAGCCAGGTAGCGGTAGCAAACTTGCGTGAGTCATCCACAGGCTCAACAGGATGATTGCAATCCATGAGATCCCTATTACTATATTTGAGCCGTAATTTCTTTTCTTAACCACAGCCCCTCTTCGCCTTATGTGTGGTATGATCTTTCCTCCAATTATCTCGCTCATCGCCCATAGAAAGAGGGTGCCATAGAATAGGTATAAACCGGATTGAGACAGTATTATTGGATCCATGTAACCACTGGTTGCTATCAGCCCAGCAATGCTAAGTTTGCCAGCATCGCCTCCATCTGTATGCGCTCGTTCGCCCCTTCCACTATACGGAAGTTTGCCTCCCCAAAGACAGAAATGGCTTTCAGCTTCTTTTTCTCGTCTATATTTAGGTTCTGGACCTCCCTGTAGCACTGGAGCAGCACATCCTCTGCGTTCATCCCATGCCTTATGAGCAGCACATCAAGGTCGTTCTTCGCTGTCTTGAAGTCGCCGTCCATTGCAAACCTAAGCATGGAAGCTATCTCTTTCGGTCTGGCACGGGCAGCCACAGTATAGACATCGCTCTCCTTTATCATTGTGTCCTGCAACGCACAGCTCTGGAGCACGTTCGTCAGTTTTCTCAGATCACCGTCGCTCACATAGATGAGCGCCTCAATCGCCTTGTCATCGACCTCGAGCACCTCCCCTTTCGCGATCCGCTTGACATAGGCACGCATATCCTCTTCAGTGAGTTGCTTGAACCTGAATACTATGCATCTGCTCTGTATCGGCTCTATCAGTTTGCTCGGATAATTTGCGCTGAAAATGAACCGTGTCTGTGCAGAGAACCTCTCCATCGTTCTTCTTAGAGCATGCTGCGCATCTGATGTGAGTGCATCCGCCTCATCGAGGAAAATTATCTTTATCGGCACGTCGGCTATTGAAATCGTCTTTGCAAACTCCTTGACCTCCCCCCTTATTACATCTATACCCCTGCTGTCGCTTGCGTTCAGCTCCTGGAATGCACCTACAAGCTCGCCGTTGTAAAGGTCGTTTGCCATGGCAACAGCACAGGTCGTCTTGCCAACGCCTGCTGGTCCGGCAAATATCATATTTGGGAAGTTCTTGTTCTTGACGAACGCCTTCAGTCTATCTATTATAAGTGGCTGCCCGATAACCTCACCAAGCTTCTTTGGGCGGTACTTCTCGGTCCACGGCAGGTCCAACGTTTGCATCTTAACCCCACAAAAAGCATTCTTTAACTATCTTTGCAGCGCATAGTTATTAAAGTTTCCATGGGGAGCTACGCTAACCTGGCAGACTGCCAGCCTTGGGCGCTGGTAATAGGAGTTCAAATCTCCTGCTCCCCATACTCCTCTGAAAGGCTACTCGTTGTGTTGGCACTTAGTATTATAGGCATCTTTTGGTCTTATTCCTTTGAATCCCCGATTTCTCTCCTCATTATAATCCCAATAGTTGCTTATGCTGTTCACGGGGTAAACTTTGGCAGATTTAAGTTATTCACCACTCTCCTATTTGCGGTGGTGATGGGCTTCGTGCCCGAGGTATTCAAATGGCTTATAAC
>DAIDAQ010000049.1 GCA_027310535.1 Candidatus Micrarchaeaceae archaeon | reverse complement strand
TCAAAATGAATGGCTGAATCTATGACCCGCAAAGGCAACCACGATTCAGTTGGATGGCTGAAAAAGGCTTCGGCTTACCTGTTGGTTTCCTTGTTGCTGTTCCTCGCCGGCTCTGCGTTCTCTTTCGCATCGTCCAATCTAGAGGTATACAAAATAAGAGGCAAAATAGCAGAGGCTTGAAGGGCGGCAAAGTTGGCGGCGCATGAATTGCCATAAGAAGAAGTTCGCGGAACGTGGCGTAAGGCGCAGGTGTGCATCTACTCCTGTATTATCGCATACCCGCTACGCATCTTTGACTAAAATGTGGAATGGAAGGGTTAAGACACGTCCGATGGCAAGCATGTGAATGTCAAGCCCCCACGCACAGCAAAGAGCTTATTCCTATAACCATATGTACTAATTAACCATTAATGCGAAAACTAGCGGGCCTGTAGCGCAACTTGGATAGCGCGTCTGGCTTCGGACCAGTAGGTTGCGGGTTCAAATCCCGCCAGGCTCACCTTTCAGGCCCTTAGCAGTTTCTGGTGCATCCTCCTGAACTTCGCGAGCTTCGGCCTTACTACTACAATGCAATACGGGTGCATCGGATTCTTCCTGAAGTAATCCTGGTGGCGTTCCTCTGCCCTCCAGAACTTCCTGAAGCTGACAGCCTCTGTGACTATCCTGCTCCAGACCCCTTTCCGCTCCAGCTCCCTTTCAACCCTCGCAATTGTTTTCCTTTGGCCTTCGTTATGGTAAAAGATCGCCGACCTGTACTGGCTCCCCACGTCAGCCCCCTGCCCCCCCAGCGCCGTCGGATCATGCACCGTGAAGAACACGAGAAGCAGCTGCCGGTAGGAGATCACCTCAGGGTCGAACACTATCTGCACGGCCTCTGCGTGCCCTGTTGTGCCGCTGCAGACATCCTCATATGTTGGGTTCTCTACCCTTCCCCCGCAATATCCGCAGACTACCTTCTTCACGCCCCTGATCTCCCTGAAGATGGCATCAAGGCACCAGAAGCACCCCCCGGCGAGCGTCGCGGTCTGGCCTGCCATGCAAATCACAGGTTTAGCAGGAAGTAAACAACCCCGCTCCCTATAGCTATGGCGCCGAGCGCCGCAGTAAGGTAGACAATCTTCGACTTGCTCGCTATCCTTATCAGGAAATCGATAAGGAGGAGGCTGACGGCCGTCGCAACGATTATCGCTACTATAAACCCTTCTGTGCCGATCGCGGAGAATGCAGCTGAAACATTGTCCCTCGACACGAAAAGCGTGAGGCCGAACGCAGCTATAGCGGCGAAGATGCCTATCAGGAAAGAGAGCCTGAACGCCTCGTCAGGTTCCACGTTCATTACGAGGAGGGCGCTGGTCGTTGCGCCTGACCTGCTGACCCCAGGCAGCGCGGAAACTCCCTGCACCGCGCCAACCACAAAATAATCCCTTAGCTTCAAGTCAGAGAACTTCCTTGGATTTATGCCCTTCGCCTGCCTCCTTTTGGAGTATCTTATTACAAGAGCGTCGCCCACCAGCACAAAGCCGATAACCATCATCGGTATCCCTACAGAGACCCCTGTTATAGAGTCCGCAATTATGTAGAGCGGCACCCCTATTATGCCTGTCACAATAGTGCAGACCAGGACATAGGTAAACAGGCTGCGCTTTTCGTGGTCCCTTGAGCCAAGTAGGACCTTTGCAAGGGCTGCGATGTCCTTCCTGAAGTATATGATCGATGCCAGTATAGTGCCTATCTCCATGAACAGGCCGAACGTATAAGCCTGCGAGTAGGTTATGCCCAGGAAGTACTGCGAGCTTATCAGTATCTGTGTTTTGCTGCTTATCGGCAGCCATTCAGAAATGCCCTGTATCAACCCCAGCAGCGCCGAATACAGCAGCTGTACCAATTGCATGCCATCCTTTCTGCAGCAGGGTTAAAATAGCTGCCGCAATGGCATGGATGCGGTTCATGTAATCCTGGCATCGTGCCTCCTCACAAGCACCCTGTGCAAGGCCAATGCTGCGTTGCCTATAAGCAGCGCAGCAAAGAATGGGTAAGGCAGGGTTGCGGCGCCGAAAAGCAGGTAAAGGAGTGCAATGCCCCCGCCGTATGCAACCTGCCCAAGTGGCCTGTACGGCGACGTCTTTGGCTCTGCAACCATTATGAATGCAAAGAAATAATTTAGCCCGAGCAGCCCCGCCACCATGCTGGTCGGGTTGTAATCAAGCAGAACCGCAGCCGCAAAGGTAAACGCAATAAAAGAGAACGAGGCTATCAGCCTCCTGCTCTTATATGCAGCAAAGACAAGAGCAACCGAGAATGGTATAACAATGCCGTAAAGCGCGAGGCCGCTTGCAGCCCACCATTCGTCGCCAAGCGAGAAGAGGCCCAGTCCTGTAAGCAGGCCGAGCGCCGCGGGGTTGAAGACGTTTCTGCCTTTTGCCTTTATCAGGAATTTTGACATTATTGCAGCCGTGTCAGCTAAGAGGAGGGGCAATAGCGGGGCATTGAATGGCGCCACGCCGCCTATTATCATTCCAGTGATAGCCGCAGACAGGGAGACCCTCGCCCGCTTATCCACAGCGCAGCTGTACAGCAATTCCACGAGCACGCCTGCGACCGCGGAGAAGATGAATGCATACGGCACATCCCCTAGCGACCATGCAGAGGCAGCTGCAACTGCGGCGAGCAGTATTGCGGTGGCGATATACATATGCGTTGCTCTGGCGAGAAGGCGCATCTATTCAGCTTTTGCTTTACGCGTTTGTAATTGGCAGGCCACATTTAAAACACAGTCTGCTGCGTTCACCATATTGCCGCAACCCTGCATTCTTGACGGACTGGGGAAGACTTTAGGTCGTCGGTGATGGCGGCCTTTACCCCATCCTCCCTAACCCCTCCATAACAAAAGAAGATGAGAAGGAGATAAAGAGGCTTCCCGCCTAGAACGGCTCGAATAAGTACGGGATAAATGCCACTTCGTACACCCCGAGAGAACTGCAGATTCATTTCATGAAATGCAGGGGCAAGGAGATAAACGAGGAGACGTTCAGGGTGCATCTCGTCAAAACAGGGGCGCACTATGTGAAAGCGCAGCTGAAGTACAAGGAGGCAAACCTCGGGAGACAGATAGAGCTCGCAAAGGACTTTCAGGCGATTTTGATTCCATGAAGGTGGTGTTTGTCGACGAGATGTCTATATCCACGCCAGCACACAACAGATACGGCCGGACGTACAAACAGAGCATTGTTGATGCACCGCAGAGCAAGACCGAGAG
>DAIDAQ010000036.1 GCA_027310535.1 Candidatus Micrarchaeaceae archaeon | reverse complement strand
AGTTTTCCCCACAATATTAACCAGTTTTGTTCAGTTCAGCTTTTCATACAGGTTGATTGAATGGCAAATGCATATGAAGTGGACGCCTCAGAACTTGTGCGCGCAGCCGCCGAGGGGCTCAAATCCGTAATCAGGCAGCAGCCAGACTACATGCACTACTCAAAGTCAGGCGCAGGTAGGGAGCGCCCCCCGAGCAACCAGGACTTCTGGTACATAAGGAATGCATCGTTGATGAGGCACTTGTACACTGACGGGCCTCTTGGGCTTTCAAGGCTGAAGAAGAGGTACGGCGGAAGGAAAGAGCATGTCCTGCACAGGAGGCACCATGTTGATGCTGGCGGGAGCATAATAACAGATGCGCTCAATGCGCTGGAGCAGGCAAGCCTGGTAAAGAAGACCGCAAAGGGGCGCGAGCTAACGCCAAAAGGAAGGTCGTTCCTTGACAAGCTCAGCAGCGGGCTGTCCAAGAAGTGAGGAAGTTGGCAGGGCAGGACGGAGATGATTATGAAAAGAGGATGCGGAAGCGGTACGAGGCTGCCATCCGCAAGCTGCAGGAAGAGCAGCAAAGGAAGGAGATAGCGAGGAGGCTCCTAGACGACGCTGCCTATGAGCGCCTTATGAACATCCGCATATCAAATGAAGAGCTCTACGCGCAGGTTGTAAACCTGCTGATATCGTTTGCTCAGTCGCAAAGGCTGGCTGGCAAGGTCACGGAGAAGGAGCTGCTTGCGATACTGAAAAAGATAACCGCAAGGCACGACCCGACAATCTCGTTTAGGCACAAGTGAACTGAATAACGGTGGAACCATGTCAAAGAAGAGCCGCACTAAGAAGATGAAGCTTGGAAAGCAGCTGAAGCGCGCGCGGAGGCTGCCGCTGCTCGCGTCTGTAAGGACGCATAGGAGGCTGCAGTCAAACCTTTTCGCCAGGAACTGGAGGAGGCAGAAGATGAAGATCGGTGAGTGAAATGGAGAGGCTCATAACGTTGAACCTGAGAAGGTACCTTGTTAGGCAGCACAGGAACAAGAGGGTCAGGAAGGCTGCGCCATATGTGCGGGAGAGGGTAGCGCATTACACGAAGCTGGACTCAGGTGCGGTTTCCCTGACAAGGGAGCTGAACAACAAGATCGTTTCGTATTACGCAAAGAGGATGGCGCCGCTCAAGCTGAAAGTTGACATAAAGGAGGGTGCAGCAACTGCCGACCTGTTCAGGGAGCGGAAGGCAGAAGCCGCGCCTCCGCTGAAGGGGCAGGAGCAGAAGAAGAGCACGGGAAAAAAGGAGGATGCGAAGGCAGAAGGGAAAGGGAAATGATGCGGTATGCACGCAGTTAAATACATGCTGCGGGGAAGCGATTGCATAGGCGTGTTTGCCTCCGCAACTGACAGACACGTATTCGTTGGCAACGGGCTGACAGAGCACGACAGGGCCGTCCTGGCCCTTACCCTCAGGGCCGCTTGCTTTCCGCTTTCTATCGGCGGGTCGAACCTGGTTGGGATCCTGATGAGGGCAAACTCGAAGGGGCTCCTTCTCTCGAACATGGCGAGCGAACGCGAGGTGGCGGCCCTGAAGGACGCAGTACCGGAGCTCAATCTGCACGTGCTGGGCAGCCCGCTCAATGCCATCGGCAACAACATGCTCGTAAACGACAGGGTTGCGATAGTGAGCTCCGGCTACACCCAGAGGGACGTTGTAGATATAAGGGATGCGCTGGACGTCGAGGTCCTGCGCAGCACCATAGGGGACTTCGCTACCGTTGGTGCAAACAATATACTTACAAACAAGGGGCTCATAATAAATAACCATTGCAGCGAAAAGGAAAAGGAGAGGCTGGACTCTGCGACCGGCTTTGAGTCCGTGGCCTCTACAGCGAACACGGGCAGCGTCGGCATAGGCATCTCCGCCGTGGCGAACTCGAACGGCGCAGTGATAGGCGGATCAACAACAGGGTACGAGTTTGCGAGGATACTTGAAGGCCTTAATATAATTTGATTGCGTGGCATTATGGCGAAGTACATAGTTTCCGGGCTGATAGGCAGGAAGACAGAGTTCAGGATTGAAGTCGAGGCGAAGACAGAGCGGCACGCCAGGAGCCTTGCGCTTTCCAGGATCGGCAGCGCTCGGCGTGCCAAGGCCTCCGCGATAGAAATAGAGGGCACAAAGCGCGGTGATTAGCTTGGCTGAAATTACCGAAAAGGAGCAGGAAGCTGCCGGCATGCAGTATGCGCTCCAGCTCTACCAGGAGAGGTACGGGAACGTCAACTCGGCAATGGCCAGGCTGATGAACGAGATAACTTCGCTGCGCGAGAGCGATGCAGCGGTGTCAAGCCTCCATGGCAAGGCCGGGAGGCCTGCGATGATAAACGCAGGCATGGGCTTCATGGTTGATGCATCTTTGGGCAGGCCGGACAGGGTTGCAGTTGCGATCGGCGGCAGGATAATAGCAGAAAAGAGCATCGATGAGGCAAAGGCCATAATAGCGGAAAGGGTCAGTGCCAGGGAGGCGGCGCTCGGCAGGCTCCGAAGCGAGAGAAAGGAGCTTGAGAGCGCGATATACAGCCTGACGCGCAGGTTGCAAGGGGCAGTGGCGTAACCATGTTTGACGGGCTTAAGAAGAAACTCTCAAGCGTCATAAAGTCTTTTTCTGCGGAGGAAGAAAAGGAGATCAGGCAAGGCGCAAAAGAGGAGCCATGCAAAGAAGCACAGCCCGCCATGGCCTCATCCGCGGCGGGAAGCCCAGGCGCAGTGCAGCGCCGGCCTCCCATGGCACGCCAGGCGGGCGGGGGCGTGCACCTCGCTGCCGCTACAAAGATAAAAGGAGCATTCCTTGGGAGGGTAAGGCTGAGTGGCTCAGACGTGGCTGGCTTCCTTGAGACGATGAAGATCTCGCTCCTGGAGTCCGACGTAGCGTACGGCGATGTCGAGCAGTTCCTCGCTTCGCTGGGGGATAAGCTCAATGAATCGAGGATAGACCCGAAGAACGTCAGCAGGGAGCTGCTTGGCATGGTGAGGGAGTCGCTGCTCTCGCTGATCTCGAAGACCGCCGGCATCAGCCTTGAGGCGGCTGTAGCCCGAAAGATAGAGGCGAACAGCGTTCCGGTAAAGATCCTGTTCATAGGGCCGAATGGTACAGGGAAGACTACAACCATAGCGAAGGTCGCCCACCTGCTCAAGGGCAGGGGGGCCAGCGTGATGATGTCTGCAAGTGATACCTTCAGGGCGGCTGCGATAGAACAGACAGAGCACCATGCCAACGCGCTGCAGGTGCCTGTCGTGAAGAGCAAATACGGCGCAGACCCGGCAAGCGTCGCCTACGATGCCATCGCATACGCGAAGGCGCACGGCATACAGGTCGTGCTGATAGACAGCGCAGGCAGGCAGGAGACAAACAGGAACCTGATCGGGGAGATGCAGAAGATGGAGAGGATCATAAAGCCGGACCTGAGCATATACGTGGGAGAAAGCACAGCGGGCAACGCAGTCACCAGGCAGGTCAACGAGTTCAAGAAGGCGGTGAGGATAGACGGCATAATACTAACTAAGCTCGACTGCGACGCAAAGGGGGGCAGTGCAATCTCCATCGCCAACGAGACAGGGGTGCCAATCCTCTTCCTCGGTACAGGCGAAAGGTACACCGACCTCCTGCCATACGACCCGCAGGTCATTGTTGACGCTGTGCTTCCAGCCAGCTAGCTTTTTAGCTCTGCAGTTGGCATATAAATAAGATGGATGGTGCAATGGACAACGACCTTTACTATGTTGAGCGGCTCGTGCTCCAGGAGCTCAAGGGCGCATTTGTCTCTGTTTCTTCTGAGGCGGATCGCATCGGGATGATAGAGAAGGCGGCGAAGAGGGCCAAGCCCGGCATAACAGACGACCAGATTAAGGAAATAGCAAAGGACGTGCGCGACCTAGGCCCGCTTTCCGAGGCGCTGGACATGGAGGGCGTGGAAGACATAATGATCAACAACACGTCGAACATCTTTGTTTATGATTCACAGATAGGCGAGCGCAGGCTCGACAAGAAGGTAAGAGACAGGAGGGAGCTCGATATGCTTGTCGACAAGCTGAAGCTCTTTGCAACGAACGAGATATCCGGGGATAAGATCCTGGACGTGCACATGCCCGACGGCAGCCGTGCAAACATCGTCACTTCGCCTGTAGGCTACGACATAACGATAAGGAGATTCAGGGGGAAGGCGATGAGCATCATTGACCTGATAAACATGGACGAACTCGACTATCAGATAGCGGCGAGGCTCTGGATATACATGGACGGCTTCAAGGTGAGGCCAGCGAACATGCTGATAGGCGGCATGCCAGCATCGGGGAAGACGACTCTCCTGAATGCCCTCTTCTCCTTCCTGCGGCCCGACGCACGTGTCGTGACAATAGAGGAGACGTACGAGCTGAATACTAAGACGCAGGAGAACTGCGTCAGGCTAGAGACCAGCAGCGACATGCCCATGGAGGAGCTTGTGAAGAACGCGCTGCGGATGAGGCCTGATATGATAATCATAGGAGAGGTGAGGGGCGCAGAGGCAAACGACATGATAACCGCGATGAACATCGGCAAAATATGCATGGGTACCATACACGCCTCATCAGCCCGCGACATAATCAACAGGCTGCAGAACTTCCCAATGGACGTGCCAAAAGATATAATACCAGTGATAGACAGCCTGATAACGCTTTCGCAGGTGTATGAAAACGGCAAGCCGAAGAGGAGGGTCACGCAGATAGCTGAGATATCAGGGATCGAGACGCAGATACTGCTCTCTGATCTCTACAGGTTCGACTACAAGACCCATAAGGCCGCACCGATCCTGCCGAGCGTCACCTATAGGGACATGATATCCGACCTGCTCGGCATACCGCCAGCGACGCTCATGGCAGCAGAGGACATCAGGGCCAACGTGCTCTATGCGCTGAACAAGATGGGGATTAGGGACATAGAGGGCATAAGCGGCATCGTGGACGACTACTACCTGAACCCCGAAGCGGCGCTTAGGAAGCTCGGCCTGGCGAGCCTCTCCCCTGCGATAACAATATGATCATGGGAGGAAATCCTGCCCCCTGACCTTGTCCCTTATGTAGTCGCCTATGAAGGTAAGCCGCGGGCCTTGCAGCGAGTCCTGTTCGAGCTTTGTCTTCGTCTGTATAACCTTCTTCAGTTCCCCCACCCACTCCTTGTGCCTGTTTATCCACGGGTAGGAAAGCATCTCCTGCGCCCTCTTTAGGTCCACCTCGTTTGCCTTAATCGTCAGCTTTTTGAGGAAATCGTAGCGTTCAATGTCAGCCATGGTAACCCCAAGGAACCTTGCCCCTGGAGTGGCTATTTCGCTGCTTATGTAGGCGAGGTTCATGCTGCCTGTCTTTATAGTCCAGTATATGTACCATCCCCACGCATCGCAGTCGTTGAACACGTAGACTGGCAGCACCATGTCGGAGAGCTTCCTTATGAGCCTCCTTGTGCCCCTTGAAGCCTGGCCTTTTGGGGTTATCAATATCATGTTCTCTTTCTTCCAGAACTGGTCCTCGTTAAGCCGTTGCCAGATTGCGTCCTTCTCCACTACAAGCACTGCCTTTGCCTTGACGTCTACAAATTCGATGCCGTTGTCGACGTCGCTCGGTATGGGCCATCCGCCCCTTCCCTGTTTTGTTCCGTCTATCTCAAGGCGCTCGTCCCCGAACCTGTCTATTATGCGGACATTTCCCGCGAGGAACCCCTTCCTGTCCGCGCTAAGGTTGAGGTCCTCCCTTTTCACGCCGAGCGCTACCTCGAGGTCCTCGATAAGCGGGTTTGATTCGCTTTGCTCGTCAAAAAGGTTCTCGTCTACGTCCTCACCGAGGGAGAGCTTCAGCTGGTAATAGAGCCCCCTTATCGATGTGTGGAGGTTTTCCTTCAGGAAAGTGTTGCACTTCGATGCCACAGCTATGGTCTGCATGAATTTCTTGGACTGCGCGACGTTGATGAAGCTTCTCTCTTCCTTCCCGCCGCCGAGCTTCAGGATCGCCTCCTTCTCGTCGTATTTTATGTTTGACCTTGCGCGCGTAGGGGCCTCAAAGCTAGGATTCTTGCCCTTGTAGATCAGGTCAACTATCCCTGCGCCGAAATCCCTGAGTTTCCCGGTTGTCTCGCCCCTGTGCTCGCTTCCAGCCACTTTATCGCCCATACCTAATGGGCTAAAAAGCGTAATAAACCTTCTTGCAAGATTTAATAGCGCGCAGGGATGGCGGAGTCTGGTCAAACGCGCAAGGCTTAGGACCTTGTGCCTTAGGGCTGCGAGAGTTCAAATCTCTCTCCCTGCACATTCAATTTGCGACGACAAGCCAGGGTTCGGAAATCCGAAACGGAAATCCAAGAAAGAGGATTTCAACAGGTTTTCTGAATTCCTCAGGCAGGTGTCCATGAACGTGTCATGGCACCAGTTACAGCAGTTGCAGTCTGTACTGCACAAGACGCAAACCAAGAGGTTTGCAGGCAAGAGGAAGACTCCGAAATATGGCTTGCTCTCAAAGGCGTTTTCCGATATGCAGCTGGAAAGGTTCCTCCACATAATAGACTCTGACAAGTTCCGCTTGCTATTCAGCTACCAAGCTACGCTTGGGCTTAGAATAGGCGAAGCGGTCAGGGTCAATATCAATGCAATAGACCTAGAGACGAGGGAACTTACCTTGAAGACAGAGAAGGCACAGGTGATGGACTCGTTGCTGATACCTATACCGTTGTTCAAGGAGACCATAGCCTTCATCTCGAAGCACAAGGCGGAGATTGAGAAGGCGCAGGGCTACCTGTTCTATGCTGACAAGCTGCGTACCAAGAGGCCAGAGCCGTACTTGGAGCAGGACTATGTCAGGAACAGGTTTAGGTATTACGTGCGACTGGCAGGATTGGACGAGGTGTACGACACCTCAGATGAGACAAGCCCGACTAGGAGCGTGAGACATCTCCATAGACTGACTACACACAGCCTACGGCACTATGCCATAACCAGCTTCGCCAAGCAGGCCAACGGCAATCTGGTTCTGGCCAGCAGGTTCGCAAGACATAGTGATCCTAGTACCCCTATGACCTATATTACCACCAGGAAAGAAGAGCTATACAAAGAAATAGACAACGCCTTTGGCCTATCTCAGGCATTAAGCCTCAAGAAGAGCCTTCAATGAGTAAGCTCACTATAACTTTGAATGCTTTTGGTAGCGCATTATTTTGCTTATCATTTTAACAACTGTCTTACTAACCTCAAGAATCTCTATCTCGATAGGTCTGTACTCCTTATCAAAGTGTATTATGATGTTATCATTCTGTTCACCAAAAGTCCTTTTGCCTCTGCCTAGAGCCAGCACCATTATGTCTGCCTTCGGGTCGTATCTATGCATCATAATTAACACTTCTCACAGCGCAGTCATCTGCCCCTGTAATTGAATATCCTGTCATAGTCTTCATGGCTTATTATATCCAGTATGTCAAGCCAAATCGAAAGAATTTCGATCTCCGTACTTTCCCTTTGCGGCTGCTTGAGCGTATATATCATGCGCCATCCTCCTGAAATGTTAACCTTCCATAAGTTGGTCACATCATATTCGATGATGTACTTCTTCCCTATCCTGTTCTTCGGTATGTGTATCCCGAAGTCGTAGTCGCGTTTGAGTATTGCGATTTTTCTTCTATCGACCTTAACAGAGTCTGGTTGAATGAGCTTTGCACCCCCTTCCTGCGCTCCTCATCGACAATCTTCTTGAGCGCAAGATAAGCTTCCTTTGCGTCTCCTAGAAGTTTTATTGATACGTGCTTCTCAGCCATGTTCACACCTCCAGGCCTTCCTCCTCCGCCTTCTCAAGCTTCCTGCTTGGGTTAAAAGTCCAAATGAACCCCTTCTT
>DAIDAQ010000033.1 GCA_027310535.1 Candidatus Micrarchaeaceae archaeon | reverse complement strand
CCCCTCTGGAAGGGTTGTTAAAGGGGTGCACAAACACGGCTGGGGCTGACTGCCATGCTACCCTGAGGAGCATATCGGAAAAGAAGTCTGCCTAACTGTTAAGTAGGATTAGGGGCTTTTGCCCCAAACTTCCATTGAACGATAGCTTTATATATAATTTCCAGTTATGTGAGTATGTAAGTTTTAGCCCAGCGAAGTGCATGCGCATGGAAAAGAAATCAGAGCTAACCGTCAGGGACAGCACAAGAGGGATCTGCCTTCTCCTGGAGGAGAAAAATATCGAGTTCTGTTTGGTGGCGAGCAAATATTCTGACATCAAGATGGATGAGATCGCAGGCATATTCAACATAAGCCAATCTCAAGTGGTAAAATGTGTTTTGGGAAAGGACTGCTCAGATACTCTCCATGCGATGCTTGTACCGCAAGACAGCATCGTAAGGCTGAAGCAAGCAAGGCGCGAATCAAAGTGCGCCTTCCAGCTCCTCAACAAGGAGGAGCTCGGTTCTTATAACATTACAGAGGGCGCAGTCTCGCCCCTGAAGCTTGTCGCTGACTGCTTAAACGTCAAGTTTTATATGGATGAATCGCTCTTCGATAACAAGCTGGTGGGGCTGAGTTCAGGCGACCCAAGGGCGGCTATAGCGCTGAACCCGCTTGCTGTTGCAAGGTTCCTAAACGCTAAGCCTTGCAATATAGCCAAACCTGTCTGCCTCACCCAATTGAGGAGGGAGTAGCCCCTGCCTGACAGCTATCACCCTAGGAATCGCGCATGGCCTTGCTCCTCCTACATAATGGTGCCATGCAAGGCTTATAGAGCCGCCCGAACAGGCCGGAGTTCGTTTGTACCCAATTAATTTTAACCCCAAGAGTGAAGACTCACTTTCTTGCCCTCCCTGCTGCTGCGCTGCCTCTGTTCCTCATGAACTGGAAGTAAACGAGGATACCGGCTACAGCTGCGAGCAGTATCACAGCTGCTGCTGTGGTATAATCTGAGCTACCTGATGCTGGCGTTGCAGAGCTTGGCGGGGGCGTGGGCTGCTGCACGACAGGACTTTGAGGCACCGTCGTGGTCGTGGGTGCTGTCGAAGGCTGCGCAAGCGGCACTGTTGTCGTGATAGGAACGCTGGTTGTTGTAACAGTGCTGTTCGTTGTTGGGCTGCTGACCGGTGTTGGCCCGCCTCCGCCACCGTTGCTCGGAGCCCTGCCCTGTGGGGTCACAACGTAACTGAACAACCCAACAACAGGGTCTGGAGGTATGCTAAAAGATATTGTGCATGTTATCGAGTTGACAGCGAACGGCAGCTCAACCCAGGTGCCGTCGTTGTATAGCTTGTATGGGGCCACATTGCTGCCACACGCTGACCCGAGTCCCATTGAAACTATCGTATTGACTGTGTTGGGGCTTATGCTTATGTCAAGCACTGACAGTTTTGTGAAAGCTGTTGATGCATTGACTGGCATATTGCTTGTCGAGGCTGTTACATCGCTGATGGCCACTGTTGCGGTTGCCCCAGTTGCAGAGGTTATAGAAACTATTGTATCCGCGGGCTTGAATGATATATCAAGCGGCACATTTGCCGGTATGTTGACCGAGGCAGTTGAGTCGCCGTTAAAGACAGGCTTGACTGTTATTGAAGCAGGCGCATTAAACTCCACTGGCGTTCCCGCAGTGTCTACAGCATTTGCGGAAAATGAAAGCGTGCCTACATCACTGGGTGTGTATGTCCATACCACATTCCTATCATTCCTACCCACAACATTTCCCACTACACTAGTTTTATAGATCAGGCTAACTGTAAATGGGTCTGTGCCTCCTATTATATTAGAGGAGAATGTTACACTCTGCCCAAGGTTTATGATGCTGTTCTCTGCTGAAAGTGTTATAGACGGCGCATCGTTTACTCCTACAGGATAATTTGCAGAGTTGCCTAATGCATTATTCGAATCTGTTACGGAAACATAGTAGTTGAACGTACCTGCCGTGCCAGCAGCTGCGGTATAAGTGGCTGATGTGGCACCATCAATCGCCTTACCGTCATTGTACCACTGGTATGAAATTACACTTGAGCCATAATCGGTCACTGTCGCAGTAAGTGTTATCTGCTGACCTGCATCATAAGCAGATTTACCAGATATGACGACTGGTATTGGGACGACTATGTCATCGCTGTTTTCCCGTGAAACAAGGTTTGAGTCCACCCAAGTTTGCGTTCCACCGTATATCCCGTTGTAGACATAACGGTAGTTGAACCCATTGTAGCCTGACTGGACGTTGGATATACCTGGGAAGTACTCGGAGATTGCACCGTTACTGAAGTAATAACCAGTTCCGCTGTTCATCTGCATGTCGTACACAGATATCGGCGAGCCGAAGAGTGGTGCATCCTGTGAGGCGGAATCCGCGGTGAAGGCGACGTTCTGTTTCCCGGTTATAGTGGCGAGGCCGCTGACCGGTTCAACTACAGCCTTGCTGCCAGGGCTCATCTGACCCGCAATCACGTTTGCGGTTCCGACATCACTAACATCTGCGAAGAAACTGTTCACACCAGTTTGCCATACTTTTATTGTCCTTGTAAGACTGTCCACTGCCCAAATATTGTTTCCGTTGTAGGGATTGTATCCGCTGTCCGCATCGTTGATCACGTTTGCAATTCCATAGAAAACCAACTTGGGGTTTATAGGTATAGAGGCGGAAACGCTGCCACTTGAGCCTAGTGGCCCGACACCGACCCATATTGCAACTGGCGTATTTGTGCCAATGCCTGCACATATACCGCTTGCAAGTTCAGCTATTGAGTAAATATTCCCATTGCAACTTGCGTACTCCTTGTTTTTACCTGGAGAGGTGATATAAAACTTGGCACTACCATCAACCGTCTGCATACTAGGACCAACACCTAAACCATAAGTTCCGTCAGTTCCCAAGTCTACGAATATGCCGTCATTATTCCATGTCCAATCTTGTGTGTTGAACCACAGGTTGACTCCATAGTTACCTATGCCGGCAATATTGATGCCATTTTCTGCAAGGCTGCCTAGTGTTCCAGAATCAAAGTAGAAGCCAAGGTCATAGCCATTATCTGTCGATTGGGAGAGCTTTATATCGAGCGAGGTGGGGGGTACCCCGTTATATACCTCAGCTAGGTTTGCATCACCATAGCTTGCGGTTATTGGAGATATAGATCTAAAGAATGATCCAGTTTTATAACCGCCGGCGGTATAACCTGTATAATACTTTGGAAAGACGGCTGCTGAGACTGCCGGCATAAGAGCACCGGCTAACACGACTGCCATTATAGGCAGAAGAAGTCTATTTGTTTTCATGATACCCACATTTCATGCGCAGAAGCGCATGGTTTGTGCACAAAAGCTGCATTGCAAGAACAGCTTTCCAATACCCACATGTTCCAAAAGGTATTAGATGGGAAGTTATTTAATTGTTTTTGACACGGCCCGCAATCTGGTTATTTGTATACACAACAGTGCCCTGCAATGCCGATGGTTTTATTTTATCTGCTTGGCAGCTGCGCTGCTTTCTCGCGCCTTTTCACAGACAGAAGCGCCATTTCCCCATCCAGCCAGAATCTCCTGATGTTGGAGCGCTCATAATAAAGGATGAACATCACCATGAAGGCTGTCAGGCCGATCAGGTGCACGACGTAGCTGTTTGTGCGGAGGAAGAACGATGACAGGGCGAGGACGGCAACCACCGCTATCAGCGAGGCTATCACGGCAAACATGAATCTTCCATAGAGGTGTTCGTACTTCTCCTTGTGCTCCACATAGACCTCAAGTGATATGACAAAGGCGGCAAGGAACGAGAGTGTTATTATTGACGTGCCAAGCGATATCCCATAATCCGCATACCCTATGTAATATAGGGAGGAGAGCCAGGACTTTACGTAGCTTGCTGCAATGCTGAATGTGAATATCCAGCGCAGGCCGCACTTTTTCTGGAAGGACCTGTTGAAGTTCTTCAGGTAAAAGCCAACGCTGAATATCAGGACGGCAGGGAGGTAGAGGTTGTAGAGCAGATTGCCCTCTGTGCTCATGTTGAACGGCGAGGAGATGAAGAGCGCAAAATAGGAGCTAGGGCTTAGGCCAAGGTACCGCAGCGTCGCCTGGAAATAGTAAGTAAAGTAGACGCTGAGCGAAAAGAAGAGCAGCGCGGCAATGGCAGACTTTACGAACTTGGGTCGCATAATATTAATTCATATGCGGGGTTTAAAGGCTTAGCGGTGCTCCATTAGCTGAGGAGGCCTGGCTTTACTGCCCGGGCGTTGGCGCTGGGGTGTCCGCGTGGCATCTGCCAAACAGAGCACTATCTAGCTCGACAAGTGGAGACCATAGCCGTTTATCGCTTCAAGTGCCATTTTTATCTCGCCACCCGAAAATCGCTTGAACTTCAGGACATTTATCAGTTCATAAAGTACCAGGGAAGGTGCCATCACCTCAATTGCGCCGTACACGTGCCTGCCTTTCATCCTGATTGCAATGTCCGAACCGTCTTCGCCCAAGAACAGCTTCGCTATGACACTGGCGTAAGCACCACTTGGTCCATATCTGGAATCCCTCATCTTTCGTATAACATCTGCACTTTCTGCTCCTTTAGCAGACCTGAACAGCTTGGCTCACAGCCTCTCGGCCTTGGCGACGTTCGTCCGCCTTCCCAGCTCCTTCTTTATGAACTAGCGTATCAGCTCGGACCAGTTGCCGTCCATTGCCTTCATCCTCTCTTTGGTTGTTCTATCCACCTTGACAAGTATCGCATCCTCATAGGGCATGCAACCACGTATAGAAGGTATATACGATAGGTATAAACAGCTTGCGCAGAGCCTGGTGGATATCAAGGCAGCCCCGGGGGGGAATTGAACCCTCAACCTCCTGTTTACAAGACAGGCGCTCTGCCATTGAGCTACCGAGGCAAGAAACAGTAGTATCACATATCAAACCTATAAAAAGATGACGCAAGTTCTCAATCCCTCACGAAGAGTGAGGTGTATCTTGCCATGTAGCCAACAACCTTTCCGATCTTCAGGCTGGCGGCAACATCCTCTATGAACGCGAGGTTGCGCTTCCTTATCCCTCCAAAGAGCGCGGCGAGCGGCGGGAATAGGACTACAGTAAGCAGCAGGTTGACCAGGAGCGCAAGGTAGCCGCTGCTGAGCAGGGTAGCAACGCCGTAGAGCAGCGCCATGAGGAGCGCTGAAACAAGAGTGAGCCTGATCACTTCATTGAACCGATGCTTTACCTTGAACTGGCTGTCAAGAGCGTATATGTAGAGGAGGTTTATCAATACCTGCGAGATTATGAAGAGGGCGAATATCGCGCCGATGGCGCTGAAGGAAGGGACGAGCGCGAAGAGGAGGGCAAGCTGCGCGAGTATTGCAGTAAGCTGGTACCACATGAACCTCCTTGTGTCGCCGTAGCCGAGCACGAGGTTGCTCGCATAGGTGTTGAACATCCCTGCTGTTGATCCGATTACTATAAGTGCGAAGTATAGCGGGGCGAGGGCGTACTTGCTCGAGAAAAGCAGGCTCATCAGTGGCTGCGACAGCGGCGTCACATAAACGACAAGCGGCAGTAGGAAGAGCAGGGTGTAGTAGATGCTGTCGTTGTAGATCTTGCCCGCAGCCCCGGAGAGGCGCTTCTCGGAAACAGTGCGCGAATAGAGGGGCAGGAGGACATAGCTTGCCGAAAGCAGTATCACGTTGATCGAGTTGCCGAACCTGAACGCCGCGTTATAGCTCCCCACAACTGCTGTGGTGGCAAAGACGCCAAGCAGCAGTATTGCAAAGTTTGGCGGCCCCTGGTTCGCCATGCTGGTCACAAGCAGGGGGGAGGAGAATCTGGCTACGTACCGCATCGTCTTCTTTGTAGGCCTCGCGAAGCCGCCAGCCTCCCTTGCAACCAGATACAGCCCAAGAAGCGCGGGTACGGCGAGGCTGATCGCAAGACCTGCGAGGGCGCCGACAACGCCATACCCCATGACGACAAACGCCGTGCTTGCGGAGAGCTGCGCGAACGCGTATATCAGATAGAGAACGGTCAGGGCCTTTGTCTTCCCGAACCCGGCCAGCGCTGCAAGGGCAAGATTGAAGAGCGCATATAGCGGGACGAGCGCCGCAGCTTCAAGCAGCGGGAGGTAAAGCCCCTGCATGCGGTAGACATAGACTGCAATTGCGCCGCCGGACAGCATGGCTGCAGCCGATACAATGAGGGCGACGAGCAGGGCGACGGCATAAGTGCTTGCCACGAGGTCGCGTGCCATCTGCCTGGACCTGACGTTCGGCAGCTCCTTCCTGAGCGCCACGCCGAAAATGTACGTGCCCGAGAGCAGGGTGTAGAACGCGAGCGCGATAGAGTACACACCGAAGTCAGACGGGCTGAGCAGCCTTGCGAGCAGTATCAGGAGAGCAAGCACTGCCAGCGACCCTGTGATGTTCCCGCCCACATACATTGCCGCGCCGCGGGCGGCCTTTATCCCCAGCTCCCTGACCCCCTTCCTGTGCCCCCTGCCCTCCATCGTATCAGCGCCAATCAGAAAACAATCCTTCCAGCATGCCTTTGCAACCAAGGCTTTTATTGGTTGCCGTTGCGCAGTCCTTGCATGGAAGGCATGCAATAGATGGGGCGCTCCCGCAGGGTGGCGGGTGGGATAAAGGAGCGGGGCAGAGCTTGGCTGCCAGCGCACCATATAGGGTGCTCCAACTTACCATGCAGTGCCCTTTTAATACTACCCTTCGATACAAGAGCGGTGAACAGATGGTTGGAGTGAAAGGAGGGCTCGCGGTCCTCATGGGAGTGGTAATAGGCATAGCGGACATCTACTGGACGTACACGAGCTACTTTGACACTACATGGCTCGCGCTCGGCGTGGTAATATTCATAGCGGATCTGATCTGGCTCTGGGTAGACATCAGCTTCATGAAGAAGAAGTGATCGGATGACAAGGACGTACGCAATACTTGCATCGCTGGCAGGCCTGCTCGCCATCTCTGGCTTCTCTTTCGCACAGACTGGCTATGGCACATCATCCATATCACTCAACGCCACCTCTGCATCAGTGGCGCAAGCCGGGGCTGTCTCTGTCGCCTATACAGTCAACCTGGCCAGCGGCAGCACGTGGGGTACCACACTCATCGTCCAAAACCAGGCCGAACTCTCGCAGAGCGGGATAAGCGTGAGCATAAGCAACCCAAACGGCGACCCGCCTTACAGCGGCACTGCGACGATAACGACATCGCAATCAACACCAGCCGGGGCTTACAGCGTCACGTTCGCGGCAACTGGCGACGACCCGTCAACCGCGCCTGCTGATTTCCTGCTGACGGTCTCGTCTGCAGCCACCACAGCACCTGCTTCTATAGGGCCGAACACTACGGTGCAGAGCACCAGCATACCGTACAGCTCGACAGCCCCTGCAACAACCATTAACCAGCCTGCAGCAGGTGGCCAGGGCAGCGCACCGGCTTACGTCTCCATAATAGCTGTCATAGTGCTGTTCGCTGTCATAGCTCTGGCCTTCAAGTTCGCCTAGCATAGCTGCCTGCGGGATTGCAGATGCTGCGCAGCCATGCTATGACGGCAAATGCAACTGGTCATGTGGGCAGGCGCGCCATTGCTACCATAGCTTTTATCTGCTGCCGCTGCACCTCCTATCCACTGGCGAAGATGCCCTCTTGCCGAGCAGGTAGCAGGCGAGCAGGAAGAGCGCAACGCTTGCTGCAAGCAGCGCTCCTCCGGACAGGAAGTTCTTCAGCGGGGGTATGAAGCTCAGAACCAGGTACTCGATTATCGAAACATACGCTATCATAGTAACCGGTATTGAGAGGTAATCGTACCACCCCCTCCTTACGCTGGCCCAGATTGTGTGTAAGCGCGAGATGTGCTCTGCTATTTTGCCACTTTTTCTTTCCATGTTCTCACGGTGGATATAAGTGGGCGGTTGAAGCTTTTTATGCTTTGCGGGCCAATTAATAGCAAATTAGCTAAAGTTAGCAATGGTGCTTTTATGGGAAAATTCCCTGTAGCAGATGCTGAAATCAGCCATACGAAAATATGCAGGAAGTGCAAGGGAAGGAACAGCTTTAACGCCATCAGGTGCAGGAGGTGCGGTTACAGCTCCATGAGGCCGAAGAACAAGGTAGTCAAGAGGAAGAAGTGAGGTATAGTATAGACAACAGCTTATGCTTGGTGATCTTATGGCAGAATTGACCCAGATAGAGCAGAACATACTCAAGGCTATGCAGGACCTTGGGGCGACAAAGGACACTGCGATAAAGACGGCTGATGATATAATGAAGAAGACCAACAGGCCAAAGGGCCTCGTTAACAACACCCTTACATCGCTGGTGATGAAGGGAGTGGTCAAGAGGGTAGCGAGGGAGAAGGCATCCGGCTACTACATTGTACAGGGTTGACGGTGTAAGCGTGGATGAGCAGGAGGAGTACATCGACTTCATGGTGAAGTACAAGGACTGGATATCGATAAAGAGGCTGGCAATCAGGGGCTTCACTAAGCCGGAGGAGGTCTCATACCACCTCGCTTCCATAAAAGCCGCGATGGACAGCCGCGCTTACAGGATACTGGGCATAGACACAGACGCACTCGACAGGATAGCGGAGGAGGCAGCCGGAGGCAGGGGTAAAGGCCCAGGCGTGCTTTCAACCGCCCTGGGCTTCCTTTCAAGCGCGGAGGCAAAGGGCAGGGTAAGGCAGGCATGCGCCGACGACACAGTGGCAAAGCTTGCACAACCGTACATTGTAAACAGGATCCTTGCTTATGCGGGCTACGAGGCTTTCATAACACCGGCTGCTATGGCAAGGCTCTATCCCGGCCTGAAGCCGCCGAAAGCCCCCGGCATGGGCAGGCACAAGAAGAAAAGGCAGGAACTGCAGGCTTCAGTGCCGGCGAGCCATGGCGGCGCGTGAGCCCTGCGAGTCCGACGCATCGAAGTTGTTCAACGATGAGGGCGAAGCTGCGCGCCCTGCGTCCTGCCCACCACGGCCTGCCATGTTGGCTGCATAAACTATCGGGCCGCGGTCGCTATCACCATAGAGCGCATAGCCCTTCTCCAGTATCTCCCTGCTTGCATACAGGTAGTTCCTTATTGAATCCTTCTCGGGATAGTCGATGTCCGCGACGGTACAGTAGTACCCGCTGAGCACCAGAACGCTTAGGCAGAAGTCGAACTTGAACGCCTCAGCCTTCATGAACTCAAAGACAGGCTTCAGGGTCTTGCTGCGGACCAGCTCGGCGAGATGGTCCCTTCTGTTGTTCAGGATAACCAGGTCCAGCACATCGAGGAACCTTTCCATCGTGGAACTGGTGCAACTGCCACCATCCGCCGAAGGCGCAGACCTCCGTGCCTTTTCCCTGGCTTCGTTCCAGCTGCCAGCAGAGAACACCATACCCCACTCAGGCTTGGGCCTGCCGTCCGGGGCGAAGAACCGCCTGCAATTCTGTTCGATGAAGCTGAAATGCAGCCCAAGCATCTCCCTTGGGTGCTCTGGAAGCCCTGAGACCGCTGACGCATACTCTGCCTCCGCTGCCCGGACCCCCTTTGCCGGCATTATTTTGCAGTGCATCAAATCCTTAAACAGTGTGGCTGGCTTGATATTTATTTATATTGTTTGATCTTGTTTTGCTCCATGAACCTTATGTTCGCTCTTATCGAATCCTTTGCCAGCCTGAGTGTCTTCTCTATGTCCGCGCGCCTGCCCCTGCGGCCGGAGAAGAAACGCTCAATGTCTGCAAGCTGGTCCTTCCTGGAGACATTGAAGAGCGAACGCATAACCTTGTCCAGCATGTGAGTCTCCATTGGCAGCTTCTTTTCCAGGGAGCCCCAGTTGCCGCGCAGCCACTGCCAAAGATAGAGGCTTCCTGCAGGGTTCGCCTCTGAGCGTATGCCATCGCTGCTGCGCGGCGCCCTTCCCGAAAGCACAGAGGGTATAAAGGCGCTGTCCTGCAGCCTTACGGCTTTTGAAAACGAGAAGCCGAGCGCCGCCCTTACCAGCCCCTGTTCCCTGAACATGCCGAGCGCCTGCAACAGCCTGACCCGCTCGACTGGGTCTACGGTTCTGAGATACATGCCCTTCAGGCTCGAGAATGTGGAGGCGCTGCCGTTCCACGCAGCTATAGAGTAAACAGAGGACCTGAGGTCAGGCGGGATTGCCCCGATGCCATGCGGCCTCATGTACGCGGCGGCAGCATCGATGACAGGCTTATACCCGAGGAGGCCCAGCGCCGAAAACGCCCTTGTGCGAAGGAAGATAACAGAGTTCGGCTCACCCTCGGTCTTCTCCATTCCACACTCATCCAGCAGGCGCTTGTGGAATGAGGAGCTGACCGCTTTTATATCGCCCTCCCTGCTGGTGTTGTAGAGCAGGCCGTGCAGCGACGAAAGGTGCAGCGAGGTCCCGTATGCGAGCGGATACCCTGAGCCAGTACAGTACTTCTCCACAAAGTTCAGGTAGGCGTCAAGGCTTACCCTGCATGCTATCATGAACGAGTAGAGGTCGTTCTCAAGCCCCCAGCCGTCCCTGTAGCTCAGGCTGCCGAGCTTGACACGCTCGCCAAGGGCGGCTGTCACATCCCTCCCATATTCTACCCTGTAGAAATAGTCCTGGTTAGCATTAAGTTTTGCCGGCTGTTTTAGGTTGCTTATCAGCGCCGACTCATCGCGCATGAGTTTCATGCCAGTGGCCCCGTTGCTTGAATACTCCAACGGGACAACCCATCGCTGCCTGGGCGGCCTGCCGTACGTCATGAACCTGCTCTGCTTTGCCGAAAGGGCATCGCCCGCTGGTTTTACGCTGACAACCGGATGGCCTGGCTGCTCTATCCACGACCTGGCGAAGGAGACGACGTCTCTCCCCTTCCCCTCATTCCTGCACTCCTCCTGCAGTGCCCCCCACAGGTCCTCTTTTGAGGCGTTGGAGTAGCGGTTCCGCATCAGGTACCTGTGCAGCCCCTTCCTGAAGGTCTTCTCGCCGACAAATTTCTCTATCATGTGGAGGACCATGCAACCCTTCTCGTAGCTTATCTCGTCGAAAAGCTCACCCATGTGCTCAGCGTCGTCAACCTTCACACTGATGGGGTGGGTTGAACCCGCTGAATCCGCGGTGAAGGCAGGGCCAGCAACCATGTCAAGGAACCTGTCTTTCATCTTCCAGTCTGGAAAGACGGCATCCATCGCCTTCTGGCTCATGAACGTTGCAAAGCTCTCATTGAGCCAGAGGTCGTCCCACCATTTCATCGTAACCAGGTCGCCGAACCACTGGTGGGCTAGCTCGTGCGCGATGACTTCGGCAACCCTCTCCTTTATCGCCGACGGGAAAGATGCATCGCATAGCAGCCTTGTCTCCCTGAACGTTATCGCCCCCCAATTCTCCATGGCTCCTGCGCGGAAGTCTGGGAGCGCTATCATGTCGACCTTTGGCAGGTGATACTTTATACCGAAGTAGGACTCATAAAATTCGATGAACTTCGCAGCATAGTCAAGCGGCAACGACGGGTCAGAGCTGCCACGGAGCGTGGCAAGCCTTATCTGCAGCCTGCCGGCCCTTTTCTCAGTGAAGGAGAAGGCACCGACGCTAAGATGGAATATATATGTGGACATCGGAGGGGTGGTTTCGAACTCCACCATTTTTTTCCCGGCGGATATATACTCCCGCCTGATGGGCATGTTGGAGATGGCAGACATGCCCCTGTCAATGCTCACAGTGAGATCGAAGCTGGCCTTGAAGGACGGTTCGTCGAAGGACGGGAACATGGCGCGCGCGTCGGTAGGCTCGAAATCGCTGGTTATCACGTAGCGCTTTGCCTTCCCGCTTGCATAGGTGCTCCTGTAAAACCCATACATCTGGTCGTTGTTCCTGCCGGAGAACTCGAGCAGTATTGTTGCCTTACCCTTTATTGCGCACGGGAGCGAGAGCACAAGGTTGTGGGACCTCTGCACGGAGAAGGCTTTGGCGCTTATCTTTTTGCCCCTGAAGAGGACATTGGCTGACTTTATCCGGAGGCCGTTGGAATACATTCTTATCTCTTTTGTCAGCTCTGACGCAAAAACCGCAATCTCCTCCCTTCCGTCAAACCTGAACGTACCTATGTCAATGTCAAAAAACAGCCTGTAGTTCTTTGGTGTGACGCTGCCACCGAGCCTTTTGTACTCCTTTATACGAACACCTCCTGCTTAGCTATTCGACCCAACAGCTAAAAAGATTTTGCATCAACTGCAGGCATTGGCGCGGCCAGCTGCGGGAAGGCGGCATGCGCCTCGCGAAGCCGCGAGGCAGTGCCATATGCTCAAACTTCACTGATCACCAGCCGGCCGCACAGCCTTGAGAAGAGTAGCGCTGCACTCTCCTTGTTGGGCAGTGAGAGTAACCACTCTGCCCTTTCCATGCCAAGAGATGGGTAGAAAACCGAAAGCTGCCCGTGCCGGCGCAGCTCCATTCCCAGGGATGCGGCGCCTGCAGTTGCGCGCACCGCGCCTCGCCTCGCCTCCTGCGGCACGCTGCTTATCCCCGGGCTGCCGCTGGCAAGCGAGCAGTCATAAAACCTCGCTGCGATGGCAGCCTCAAGGGCAATTGCGCTGCAGACGTAGCCGCAACGCACCATAAGCCCACTGCCTTCGGCTAAGGAAGCAACATCGGCGCGGAGCGCCGAGGCTGCGGATTCATCCAATCCCGAGGATGATGCAAGGCCGGCGACGACCATGTCAAGCCTAGGCGGGAGGGACGGTGCCTTCCCGGCCCGCATCCTGCGCTTCTCGAGCGCATTGATGGCCATGCCAACACTGATCTTACGCGCCCTGCAGGCCCTTTCTGAGTAGACGAATTTTATGCTGCGCCTTGCGGCAGCAGCTTTTGAGCACCTGGCTGCCACCAGATAGAAGGCTGCACCGGCTGCTATGTACCCCACAGTGTTGAAGATATCCATTCAAAAACCTTCCTGGCAACACCGCATGGGTCGCAGCGCTTTTCCTTGGGTCGGGCAGCGGAGGCATTGCTGCCAAGCACAGCCCTGGCGAGGCTGATATTCGACAGCAGGAGCTCGTTGGCCTCGCGCTCGAGCCTTTTGAGCCGCAGGCTGCTGCTTTGAGCGCTGACCTGCTGGCAGAGAGCGCCGACTAACGGCTGGTAAAGGGAATAGAAATCAGGCTCAAAGTCCTCTTGGAGGACTGCAAGCAGCGAGATGAGCCCAGTCAGCGCCGCGCTTTTGCAATGCGGCGTGTTGTCAAACGCGTATTCGAGGCGTATGCCTGCAGGGCTGACCTCCAGGACCTGGGCGAACGTCCCGGAGACCTCATATGCAAGCTTTGTGCCACCTGACAGCTGCTTCAGCGAAGGAAGCGCGGCGAGCGCACAGCTGATAGAGGCAAGGCTCGTCTTCACCTTCCCCGAGACCACGTAAGCAGAGCGCAGCCCAAGTTCCGCCGGCACGCTCATTCGATCGCCGAGGATTCGGAGTATGCTCTGGCGATGCAGGCATCTTCGATGCCGAGCCTGCGCAGGTACGGGACCACAGAGGCGCGCCCGAACCCAAGGCTCCGCAGCATGCCTATAAATGAGGCAAGGTCGACCTCCTTCCTGCCGCTCACAAAACCATGGATGCGCGAGCGCGCCGCGGCGTCATAAGACAGCAACTCGGTCTCCCTCTTCAGCTTCTCCAGTTTCACGACGAACTCCATTCCATCACCAGTGAACATCAACAGCCGGCTCTCGAAGGCACCCTTCACCCTGTCAATGGCTACCCTCTGGATGCCTGAGCCCTTTGCCTTCATGACAAACAGGCAGGAGCCCACCCCCAACCCTGCAATCCTTGCAATCTCCTGCTCGCGTATGAGCTCTGAGTTCCTCAGCGCTGCAAAGTCTGACTCTGCGTGCAACCTGAATGCAACTATGCACGCAGCGTTTGAAAGTATCTCGGCAGGCATGTCGCACACGTTCTGGCTCGCCGCGATCACGGCGACACCGTACTTCCTCGCCTCCCTGAAGAGCGAGGCAAGCTCGCCACCGCTTGCAACCTTCCATGCCTCATCGAGTATGAGGGCGTGGCGCACCCTGCTCTGCTGGCGCAGCCTGCCAAGACCCTGGGAGACCTCTGAGAGCATGCGCCTCGCGGCTTCCACCTTTTCAGCATGCACAGCAAGCTTTGAGAGGTTGAAGCTGGCTGCTGCCCGCGCTCCCGGGGCGACAGACGGACCTTGCTGCGCCTTCCCCCTGCTGCATGCGTATTCCCTCCCAAACGCCCCCAGCACCTCTGAGTATTCCCCGTTCCAGTCAAGCACCGTAACGGAAAACGCCCCGGAGACCGCTGCCCTTGCAACGAGCGACTTCAGCAGGTAGCTTTTCCCGGATCCTGTCATCCCGACCACTGCAACGTGAGGGCTTACGAGGTCCTCGAAGTCAAGGAAGAACGGGAGGCCGAAGCGCGCCGTCTTGCCGATGTAGATGCCTGAAAGGCTTGTCTCCTCGCTCTGCCTGCCGATGAACACGCCATGCGCGGCGGCGTACGAGTTTGAGAGCCTGAAGCTGATCATAGGACCATCGAGTCGATTTTCAGCAGGCTGAGCAGCTCGCTCCCTGAGAGGATGCTGGACCGCGTATTGAGTGCTGCATCAAAAGCATTGCAGAGGGAGGAGAGGCCCGAAAGGGCCTCCTCCTGCGCGGCGAAGCTGCTTTCGGAGCTTGACGAATGCAGCAGGTAATAGAGCATCTTGAGTGGCACCTTCCCCGAGGTGATGCTCCTTATGTCGCCCTCTATTGAGCTGATGCGCTCGAGCAGGCGCTTCCTCTTCATACTGCCTTCTTCCCCAGACCCCAGCCTCGCCAGCTGGATCTCGCCCCTGTACTTCATGGTCTTCAGCCTGTCAAGGACCCCGGAAACGTCAAGAGGTTGCGAGACCATGACGAGCTTGAATGGCTTTCCCGTCTTCTCTATAACACCCTCAAACTTCCCCCTGTCGAGCTCCTCGATCTGCGATGCGTCAAGCAGCGCGGCTGCTGTTGCAGTGAACCTTCCGCCGGACCGGCCGATCGCGGCCCTCCTGTCACCTGAGAGCTCATAGTTGCCCAATACCTGCACGATCCCTGCGCGCCTGAAAATGAGGGGCTCGAAGAGCAGGTCCCATCCCTTGTAGACCACTATGCCGGCCAGCCCTAAGACGGAGCAGAGCGCAACGAACAACCCGTTCATAAGAACCACGGCGATGGAGGTGCACGCAAGAAGGAACCCTACAAAAAAGTAGAGAACATAGTCCATGCAACCATCCTAAAAAATGTCGAATTTCCCAAACGAGATCTCTGAGCCTAGGATCCTTGCCAGCTCGCGCGCGGAGACAACAGTAACGATGATACTGAACAGAGGGAGGAAGAACGCCTCCACTATTATCAACGCCACTACCTTCATTACCGCGTCCAGCTCGCCCTCGACGTACGTCACGAATGATGAGAGCGCGTCTGATATGCCAGAGAAAACACCGGCGCTTGCGCTTTTGCCGAGCAGGGACTGTGTGACGTTCTGCTTTATCGAGGACGCCGCCAAAGAGACGTTCCCGATCACGCCGGCGTTCTGCGAGTATGAGGCGACCAGCTGCGCATCCATCACATAGGTCAGTGGCAGGACGACGAAGAGCGCGAGCGTAACCGCGAGAATCGCCCCTCCCAGCCTCCTGGTGAAATAGAACGTGCGCAGCACGAGCCCGATCGGAAGAAGCACAGGCAGCGAGGTCGCTGCCACGAAATAGAGGAGCATGCTCTGTATCTCAAGCGATGCAATCGTGAACGAGAGCGCTGATATTATGTAGCTCAGGAGGCTCACGACAGGCTGCAAGACCGTCGAGAAGCTGAACGATGCCACCACCACGTCTACCCTGAGCGAAGCGATGAAGGAGACCGCCCCGTATATCCCAGAAACCGGAAGGAGAAGCGAGAGCGCACTGTCCATCAGCGTCGGATAGGAGCTGCCGCTCACGTTTACGGGGGTGAGCCCCACAAGGAAGTTGTTGGCAAAGCATATGGCGTAGTTCTGCGAGAGGACGCCGCTGCATTGCATGCCCGCAGGGGTGAGCGAGCTTATGAGCGTCGCTATGATCCCGCCGGGAACCAGGGCGGCGAAGAGGCTGCCTACGATTACCCCATTCATGACCGACTGGTAGAGCTCCTCCCTGCCGAGCTCTTTCAGCTTCCTGTCCCCGCTGGCTATGCCAAGCCCGAGCAGGATCCCTGACACCGCTATCATGATTGAGACAAGCCCTACAGCTGTGCCGTACCCTGAAAAAGGAACTGCCATCAGACCACCGCTTACGATAGGTTCGCGCTCATGTTGGAGAGCAGATGCGCGGATGCTGTTGCCAGGCTGTTGGACGCAACGCTCAGCACGCCAACAACCACCGCCCCGATTATGATGTTTATGGCGGTCGTATGGAAGTTGGCCTTCTTGTCAGGGGGCAGCACCTGCCCTATGGCATAGAAAATCCCGGCGAGGACGAAGAGCGTGGCGCTGAGCGCCGGGCCCGCCTGCGACAATACCCCCTTGACGTACGATATCTGCGCGATCACGTCAAGGGTCGCAGCAGCCGAGGCCGTCTTAGCCAGCACTGCAACCACCGCGAATGTGGGAAGCAGCAGCCTGAAACCCGCCGAGAACCATTTCTCCTTTCCCCTACCAAATCCAAAACCCATGCAATCGTTATTATTTATGTAAATAAAAGAATATAAAAGTATCTTTTTATATACTTAAATACTTAAAACCGGCCTGTTCAGGCCGGGGCGATGGCACCGGGCATGGTCACGCCGCCCGGCATCGCCTTCTCCGAGAGCATACTGCCGAGCCATGTGCCTGCAGCCATCTCCGGCAGCACGACAACGTGCACGCCTGCCTCCGTGAGCTTCGGAAGGTCCTCGTCCTTGTTGACCCTTGCAATTATCTTCACCTTTTTGTTGAGGGACTTCACAGTAATGGCCGCAAGCGCGTTTTCCGTGGGGTTGTTGCTGCACAGGACCACCGCCTTCGCTTCGTTGACCCTTATCGCCCCAAGCAGCTCGGTGTTGCCTGCGTCCCCTACGACAGCCAGCTTGCTGTGCGCATACATGCGCTTCGCCTCCCGTTCCGTACCGACAATCAGGACCGTCCTTACACCTTTTGCGGAGAGCTCCTGCTCGAGAGCCTCGGCAAAACCGTTCAGCGGCGCTATGATCACATGGTCCCTCAACTTGCGTATCTTCCTCAGTGTGCCGCGCTCCCTCAGATCAACCCCATTTATGAAGTTGTAGAACATCGCCGTGAGGAAGGCGGTCAGCAGCACGAAGGTGACGGCACCCAATGCATCCGCAACAGCCAGCACCGTGCTGTTGATGGCGATCTGGTCGCTGACAATGCTGATTGGGTACCAGACGGCGAGCACGCCAAGAATGGTCCAGATGAATGCATTGTACACGTCAGCCCCTGCTGCCACGGCGAGCCAGAACGTCAGGAACGAGAGCACCACTATAAGCGCTATGAACAGGTTCCTCGTATCCTTGATGTTTATGTCTATCATCCTACCCCCTCAGCCTGAGGATCTGATCCCCTATCTCCTCCCCGGCGAGCACTTCCGGTATAATGCACTGGTCTGCGCCGGCACGCATCATATTGATAAGCGATCTGACGTTGTTCACCCTGACTATCACCTTTGCCTTGCTGTTCAGTCTCTTGATTGCTATCGCCGTAACTGCATCCTCAAGGTCGCTGCCTGAGTCTATGACAACAGAGCGTGCCCGCTTTACGGAAGCCTCGTTGAGGAAAAGCTCCCTTGTGAAATCCCCGTCTATCGCGTCGTAGCCGATGTCGTGGAGCATATCCACCTTCTCCCTTTCCCGCTCTATTATGACGAACTTCTGCCCTGCCCTTGACAGGTCCTTGACCAAGCGCTCGCCAAAGCTCGAATACCCGCATATTATGATATGGTCGCGGAGCTTTTTCGCAGCCCTGACATGCAGCTTGTACTTCAGGTTTATCTTGCCGACCAGCTCCACTACGGAAGCAATGGCGAAGCCGACCAGCACCACCCTTGCTATGCCATCAATGAAAAGGATGGCGAAAAACTTGTAGGCATGGGTTTCAATCAGGGTGATGCTTAGTGTCGGATAGTACCCCACCGCATCGAAGAGCACGATAAGGCTGTAGTATATCCCGACAAATACATTCCCGAAGATTTCAGACAGCGCATAGATTGAAATGAGGAAGACGACTGCTGATGCAACCACGACGGCGATCAGGGTGCGCAGCGCCATGCCTTCTTCTTCGGCCCTCGGAAAGGTCGGCTTCTTCTCCATTTCCATACCTACTTGACGCCGAGCTCTTTCAGTATCTCCTTGCTTGCGCTCTTCTGCGGCATAATCACGTAATCGGCGCCGGCTTCGTTCAGTTTTTCTTTGAGGAAGTCGTCGTTTGCCCTCGTCGCGATGAATATGTGCTTGTTGAGGTCGCGCGCAGTCAGCACGGCAAAGAGGTTCTTCGCGTCGTTGTCCATCACAACCGCAATCGCCCTCGCGGTCTCTATATAGGCGCTCTTCAGCACATTGGAGAAGGTTGCATCCCCGGCTATCACCTTGTAACCCTTTTCCCTCAGCTCACGCGCCTTTTCCGCGTCTAGCTCTACGACGATGAACTCAATGCTGTTCTGCTTGAGCACTTCGGCAATCCGCTGGCCCACGATCCCGCAGCCGCAGACTATCACGTGGTTGAAGAGCTCCCTTTTTTCGCTTACGGCCATTGCATCTCCCGCTACAACTCTGAAGAAAACAATTTAAACCCGCTGACTGCGCGCAAACCTTGCAATCGCTGCACCAAAAGCTGCACCTCTTGGCCTGAGCTCATAGCTTACCTGCACGAACGGCTTGTTGATCTTCATTATCTGCCGCAGATCAGTAGGGGTCGCCGAGACCACGGAGTCGCAGTTTATCCTGTTTATTGTGTCCCTTAGGTCCCTTACCTCCTTCGGCGAATAGCCAACTGCAGGGAGCTCGCGGCCAAGATGTGGGTACTTCCTGAACGTTTCCTTTATTGACCCTGCTACGTACGGCTTCACATCCACAATGCTGCGCGCTTTGTATTCCTTCGCTGCGACTGTTCCGGCCCCAAATAGCATGCCGCCGTGCGTGATCGTCGGGCCGTCCTCTACAACCACCACGCGCTTGCCCCTTATGAGTTCAGGCCTGTCAGGTTTGACAACCGAATCGGCATACAGTATCCTTGCTTTCTGGTTTATGCCGCGGAGGTTCCTCGTGAGCATGTGCACCTGCTCCCTGGTCGCAGAGTTGACCTTGTTGATCAGGATTATATCTGCAAGCCTAGCCGCGGTCTCGCCCGGATAGTATATGAGCTCATTCCCAACGCGCAGCGGATCCGCGACTGTTATGAGCAGGTCGGGCTTATAGAAGCTCAAATCGTTGTTGCCCCCGTCCCATACTATGATGTCTGCCTCCTTCTCAGCCTCTTTTAGTATTTTACCGTAGTCCACTCCTGCATAGACAACAAATCCGTTCCTTATATGTGGCTCGTAGTCCTCCCTTTCCTCTATCGTCGCCTTGTTCCTGTCGAGGTCCTTCAGCGTCGCGAACCTCTGCACCATCTCGTCCTTCAGTATGCCGTATGGCATCGGGTGCCTGACGACCACCACGCGCTTGCCGAGCTTCCTCAGCAGGTCCGCTATGTATCTCGTGGTCTGGCTCTTGCCAGAGCCAGTACGGACCGCACAGACGGCTATGACTGGCTTCCTTGACTCCAACATTGTGCCCTGAGGAGCAACAATCCAGAAATCCGCGCCGGCGGCATTGGCAATGGATGCATTGTGCATCACGGTCTCGTACGAAACATCGCTGTATGCCTGTACGCAGATATCTGCGCGAAGCTGTTTTATCAGTGAAGGGAGCTTCTTGGCATCATATATCCTTATGCCGCCCTTGTACTGCTTGCCACTCAGCTCCTTCGGGTATATCCTATCCGCTATGAATGGTATCTGAGTTGCAGTGAATGCAACCACCTTATGGTTATAGTCACCCCTAAAAAGCACGTTGAAAGTGTGGAAGTCCCTGCCTGCAGCGCCGAGTATTATTACTCTCTTTTTTCTCATTAGATCACCTTCACAGACCGCTGCTATTATTTCCACGGGAGTATCTAAAAACCAGTATGGCTCGCTTCCCAAATGCCGCAATTGCTTGCTTGGGCTCTTCGTGTGCCTCTGCATGCTTCTCCATCGGCACATCCTTCTCTATTGCCTCCCATTCCTCCTTGCTCACTAGAACTTAATCCTAGGGAGTACACACGCCTATCTGCTGGATAAACTGCTGAACAACCGCAACTCCAAGAGCATCAGACAAATAGAGCATGTTATCGGCAGTTACCCCAATAGGGTAACGTGCGATGATATCATGGGTATCGCAAAGATGACACCAAGAGAAGCGCCGCTTCCCGTGCATGAACAGTTATGAAACTTCCACAAAAGGCTATAATGCGCTGGCTTAGCTCTGTGCCTACAATTTTATATCCTGCTGTACTTACCCCATATCCATTTTGTAATCGGTCCTATGCTTATAACCTCGGTTATTAGGTTTAATTCCCAGTTCGACATCTTTAGCAGGGAGTTTTGCAATGTCAATAAATCGTTGTATTTTTTATCGGTTTTCAGCGCCATTTTGCGGTACTTCTCGAGTCCCTGAGCCAGGGTAAGCTTGCCATCTACAACATTCTGGATTATGTCGCCACAGTTGAGGCCAAAATAAACGCTCCTTCTTATCCCTTCGCCGCTAAGTGGCAGCGTCTGCCCTGCTGCACATCCAACTACAAACATGTTGTTTACAATAGGATCCTTCAGGCAATAGCAGAAGAACCCGCCGTGGATTTCGCCGACCTTCAGTCCGTAGCTTCCCACAAATCTCTCAAGGTTGGATTGCAATTTTGAATCCCCTGTATAACTTGCAACTCCGAACCTTGCAGTGCGGCCGCATGGGAAAAGCCATGCCACCCCGTCTTTTATAATGTCCTTATCTATGAAGAACCGGAGCTTCTTGTCCTTTTTATATGGTATTTCGGTCTCAAGCCCAAAGCTGACCATGTCCCTATTCCCATACTCCTTTTTGACCGAAGACGCCAAAGCGGCTGGCCATCCAGTGCAATCAACGATTATGTCTGCCGTAAAAGCCCCCTTGCTTGTAATAACCTTTGAACCTGAAACACCTTTGGCATCTGCTAGCAGGAATTCTGCGCTTCCCTTTTCAGCCAAAATCTTACAAAATTTTTCGTAATTTATAGTACAATATCGCGGCATGTAAAAGTCCGTCTCCTTTTCTTTCACGTGCAGGGCCATAGTGTCAAATGTCTGCAAGATCGATTTCTCGCATCCTACGTCCTTGACCATCTTAACTGTTGTCCCGCAAGCTGAAGCCTGGTGCGAGCCTATTTCATGCCTGTCGATCAATAGAACCTTTCCGCGCGTTATCCTGCTCACAACAGAAAGCCCAGCGAAACTGGCCCCAGCAACTATTACATCATAATGCTCTCTATTTTTGAAGTCAAGCACTTTTTAACACCTATTGGTTTGCCGCTAGCATTCCCCACCACTTAGAAGTCGGACGGGTCATTGGCCTTAGCGCTCTGAGCAGGCAGTTATAGTGCATGCCGCCGCTCCTGCCGGTCACTTCTGGGACGGGCAGAAACCACCTCTTTGTAATCGTGGGTATCATACTGCACAACGAATATGCCTTTGCGCCGCTTGACCAGGCCATGCACTCCCTGTATAAATATAAAGTTTACTGTTTATATGCCTAACCTGCCTGCGCTTTTTAGGTCTACGGTCGTTGAAATGGATGGTTCACTTACCCTTTAGTGTGTTAAGGTGCACTTATAAGGCGGGCCTAAAGCGGCCAAGCTGCTAGCCTGTTAGCCATGGGCGGCGGCGAAACGCCGTTTTGGCATCGAAAGACACCGATTTCATCGTCCAAAATTGTAGAGGAAGAGTTAGAACGGCCTCAGAAAAACCAGTGTTTTTGGGCATTCTATTTTAGCGGATAAGATCTTCAAGGACCATACTTACCAAACTTCATGAATGCGGTTTATAAATGTATACCATCAAAGTAGAGCATCAGACGGCTAGAGTGCGTGGAAGCATGACGAATGTCACATTGGCAGTAATACCACATGATCTGGAATATATTGCTTTGCATGTTGGGCGGATTTGTAGAACTTGACTAGGCGGGAATATGGGAAAACGACGAACCAAAAATAAGAAACCAAAAGTTTCTTCTAAGCTTGTTGCGATATCCGCAGTGGCAATCTTACTGGTCGCGTACTTGTTAATATCGTCCCAGAAAACCAATATACTACAGCCTAACGGCGGAGTATCGGTGAATCCAAGCCCGCGTACCACAAATACTGAGACATTTACTGTTGTTGAAAGTGAATACAGCATAAGCCCAAAAACGCTGAGCGTGAAAGCTGGCGACAAGGTGGTGCTCACCGTGGAGAACAGAGGGAAATTAGAACACAATCTAGTTATTGAAGGGACGCCATTTGCTACGCAGTTAATCCAACCAGGCTCAAATGCCACACTGGTGTTCACAGCGCCCGCAACTGGTAACTACACATATCTGTGCAGTGTAAGCGGGCATGCAGCATTTGGCATGCAGGGCAAGCTGGCTGTCTTGCAAAATTCTCAGGCTAACTTGACCGCAAGCAGTATAGGCACTTCAAACCAGACTTACAGCGCAATTCTCGCGAATTTGTACCCACAGGGCGGTTTCAAAACAAAGATAGTGCTTGGGGATATAGTCCAGAAACTAGTTGCAAGCGGCGTGATAAACCTGAGCAAGATCGAGCAACTTTACGGAGGAAACCTGACGCAGCAGGAACTCGACATACTGACAAAACCCAGCTATTCCCCATTGATACTAAACGCCAGCAATGCAAATTTCTACCTTCTGGTTTTCTGGGCTCTCGGGATATCAAACAAGAACCCAATACTAGACAACTTCTCCGCTATATCGAACGCAAGCGGTTTCAATATCGCCAACTTCGCTTCTACCGGAGGATGGACGCTTGGGACAGACAGCAACGCTGTAACCTACTTCAACAAGCTGCGCCTTGTTAACCTCACCCCCACCGAACAGGGTTATGCCTATGATGTTGCAACACAGAGTTACAGGCCGTGCTGCAACAATCCAACTTCTTTCCCAGATTGCAACCATGGGGCGGCATTGCTCGCTCTGACCGAGCTAGGTGCCTCTCAAGGCTTGAATGAAAGCCAAATATTCTATCTTGACCTGGAGGCACAGACACTATGGTTCCCGACATACTATTATCTCACCGCCCTAACACTGAAATACAAAAATGCCAGCTATTGGAACAACGCCAGAGACATCCTTGGCATCAACTACTCAAGTGCGTCTGGATGGTACAAAAACGTCTACCAGCCGCTAAAGAGCAACAACCTTCTGCCACCGAGCCAAAATGGCGGTGTGTCCTGTGGTGTATAGCCTTCCCAGCCTGCGAAATACTATTTCTGCAGTAAAGAGGATATGGCGCCCGAAGTACATAATCTTAAATATAGTCTTCGGGGTTATTTACTACTACTTTTTGTTGTACTTAGTAGTAATACAGAGAGGAACTCTGTTTTTCATCATACCACAAATACTGATATACTCCATGGTGATAACCTCATCTGTAATGCTGACCATAGCTGTGTACTCGATAAGCAACACGCGAAGAAACAGCGCAAGATTTTCCGCAAGCGGAGCTGGTGCTGGCAGCATTATTGCCGGCAGCACTCTTTGCGGCTGCACTTCGTCATTTCCCATACTGCTTGCAACAGCTGTGGGCATTAGTTTTGATGGGCTTTTGGCTCTGAAGAATTTCCTCATAAATTACGGGCCAATTATTTTCTCCCTTTTGGTCGCTCTAAATCTCGTAGTTATACTGTATTATTTGAATAAACTGCCAAGGCCTGGGTGCAGAGCAAAAAAGTAACACTTCAACAGGAGTTCCGAGCCGTTCCGAACCATTGAAGTAAAGGTAGGAGACTTCCGCTAATCTTTAAATCCAGTCTGCTGTGTTGAATAATCCCCCTAATCCTCTGATGTGACTGCCTTTAAAAATGGCCCCTAACGTATCGGTTTAAAGGTGACCAACATGAACAGAAGACCAAAGAAGTCTGGAAAGAGAAAGTATAAAGACAGTAGAGATACTTGCCTCGCCTATCCGAAAGCCAAGCTGAGCCTGATAGGAGAATAACAGGTTGACTTTGGTACTGTCTATTGCCCTGAAGAACGCCTGCAACTCAGGCTCCGTAAAACCCTTGTCCAAGTTGCCGTACTTTGGGATACGGCTCCTCTTGAAGCGTTTTACGTGGTGTTGGTGTATTATGGAACGAAGTCTTTCTACTTGATTCTTTGACAGCTTTGGCAAGGCTGTTTCCAGCCCCGCTTCTATGTTTCTGAACTCTGCCTTGCTAGGTTTGCGGTGTATCCGAACACCGCATTTGTC
>DAIDAQ010000019.1 GCA_027310535.1 Candidatus Micrarchaeaceae archaeon | reverse complement strand
ATCTCTGTTGCTGGCATCTCAGGCAGCGCGCTAGCCCAGACAGGCCTATCAACCACGCTTTGCGGTCTTGTTACCAATATTGAGGATGCAATATTCGTAGTCGCGCTGGCACTCATGATCCTCGGCGGCTCGCTTTACGCTGCAGCGCACATACTGCCATCTGCGCAAAAGGGTGCACTGCAGAGTTACGGCATGGGAATGATAATAGGCGGTGTAGTGGGCATCATACTGGTGCTGCTCGCGCCCACCATCCTCAGCTCCGTAGCTGGCGCTGGAGGCGTTTCCAGTTACACCACATGCTCGAGTATATTCGGAGGGCCACCTCCTACGCCGCCTCAGTCACCACCAGGTGGTGGCCAAACCTGACTGGTGCCTTTTCGCCAGTAGATACTTCCAACGCGCAGCTAACAATACTTTTTTATTCTTTAGCTGGCAAGCCTACTTGATAGCATGGCAAGTGTCATATCGTATTCGATGGAAGCCTACTTGAAGAACCTCAAGTTCCTCCTGCTTTTCTCCCTTCCGTTCATCATCGCCTTTGCGATACCGCTGTTCGCGTCCCTTCCAACATACAACGATGCAGGCGCGATATTCATAAGGACGGCCAGCATCTTTGCAAACCTAAACTTCGTGAGCGCATCTGTGATTGCTGGCGGCGTGTTCTTCTCCCTCCTCTTCCTCAGCTTTTCCATCGTCGCCATCAATGTCATCGTCAAGCACAGCCGCGTCGGCATAAAGGTAAAGGCTGACGTGATAAACGGGCTAGAGAAGTATACAGGGAAGGTCTTCCTGCTCCTCCTGCTCTACATGGCGATCGTTACGCTCGTAGGTATAGCCTCGTATCTCTATGGCCTTGGCGGCGCCCCCATGTATGCAGCTGCCCTGGTGTTGACACCGCTTATATTCTACACCCCAGCGTCGATCGTGATCGATGAGTACGGGCTCTTGAGGGCGATGAGGGCGAGCGTCCGCTTCTTCACCAAGAGGTTCGACTACGTCCTGCTCTGGCTCGCGGTGGCGATAGTCCTAATAACGGTATTCGATTTCATATTCATAGAGGTCTCTGGGACTGGCATCTCAAGATACGGGATGCTGATCTTCAACTCGCTCTTCATACTTCCGTTCCTTGTGGTGCTGCAGAGCGAGCTCTATATGAAGCGCTTCCCGCTGATGAGGCGTTGACTGCGGCGCAGCGCCCAGCCCATGGCATGGGCTGGCAGCCGGAAGCGGGCTTCTGGCCAGGCGATAACCCAGCTTGCAGCCGCCTACTATCCCGCTTATATACGTTGCTTGTTATGTTATAGCATGCAAAGAAAAGCCATAGCGGCCATGGCACTCTATGCGGCAATTGTATCGTCATTTCCTGCGCAGCTCGCATACTCACAGGCTACTTTGCCATCAAACTTTTACTGCGTGTTGAGCAATTCGCAAACCGACCTTTCAACATGCGTCTCTTATGCGATACCGCTTGCGCTTATTGGGGTGCTGGTGTCGCTAGTCGTGGTCGCCGTCGCGTACATGCTCGGCAATGTCCTCTCTGTCTCTGGTCTGCGCAACTGGTACCAGAACGAGCTGAAAGAGGCGGCGAAGTCCCTGGTAATAGTCACGGTGATCTTTTCAGTCGTCGCCATACTCGGCAGCATTGCTGCGATATATTTCTCGGGGGCTTCGAGCGTAAGCTATTCCACAGGATCGATAACCGGCAGCATCGGAGGCTTGTACACGACCGTCATAGGCACAGACACGACAGGCTACCTCGGCCCCCAGATCAAGACCACGACTGACTTCTTCTACACACTCTTTGGCTTCTATGACGGGATAGGCCTTGTGAAGTCCTTCAGCATCTCATTGTATCTCCCGATTGTGATATACTCAATAGAGCTTGACCAGGGGGTGAAGGACTGGAAGCCATTTAGCACTACCATCGTCTGTTACCCCGGCGAGGCGCCCCCGTGCGGTGGCATCACAACACAGGCAGGCACTGTTGTTACAATTACGCTGCTCTCACTCTACCTGCAGAAAGACCTGCTGCCATGGATGATAGAGGCCGGGCTTGGGATACTGATACCGGCAGGGGTTGTGCTTCGCGCGATTCCCTTTCTCCGCCCTCTCGGCGGGACGCTCATAGGCATCGGCATAGGGGCTGCTCTTGTCTACCCCGCCCTACTGCTCTTCTTCAACATGAGCATCACCAACTATGTAGTCCCGCAGCAGGTGCTCTCCGCGCAGGTGCCATGTGAGGGCGCCGGCTACACCGCGGCCTTTTCCGGGACAGGCGGGGTCCCGCAGCAGCTTGTCGATGCGTGGATAGGCACTGCAATATGCAATGCTTACAACTACCTAAAGCAGTCTGCGCCGTCAATCACGAATGTGCCGGCAGGGTTCTTTGCAGGTATCGGCGATACGCTGTTCAGCATGGACAGCATATACCCGATGCTCAATTACCTGTTCTCACTGCAGTTCGTCGATGTCCTTCTCCAGTTCATACTTTTCATCTTCGACATCCTAATAGGCGTCATAATAACGAACGATATCATCTCCGTGCTCGGCGGCTTCAGGCCGCAGCTCGGGATCGGGAGGATAAAGTTGGTCTAAATGTTCACGTGTTCACTCTACGGAGCGGGAAGCTACCAGGGGGACTGGATAACAGTAAACCTGATAGTCGTGCTGCTCGGTTTCGCAGCCACTGCTCTGGTGTACCAGCTGAGCAGGCTCTTCCCGTCGCGTGCCTCTGCCCTAATATCGTCGATGACGAAGGCCGAGTTCTTCCAGCTCTCGCTTAGCATAATCATAATACTCGTGCTCATAACGATGTCGGCCATGATATGCAGCGCAACGGCATCGTTCACCAAACAGCTGACCGGGTCTTCGCAGACGCCGTTTGACTATGCGGAGTATTATATCGGTAACCTCTCGCTCAACACAGGCCTCCGTCTACTGACCTACTTGTACACCTACTCGGTGGCGTACATGATGGATGCGCAGATACTGAGCAAGGCAAGCGAATGGATGAAATACTCAGGTATTGCCCCCGGCACGAAAAACCTCCCTGTGGGTATCACGATAACCGGCGAGTTCGAGCTCGGCGCGGCGTACAGCATCCTCGCCTCCTTTTACGTCTCGCTCTTCGCGACCCTTATAATAACAGCAATAGGTATGCTCTTCATCCAGTTCCTCGTGCTGCCGATAATCCAATCAGTTGCATTCGCTGTCTTGCTCCCTGTTGCACTGATACTGCGCTCCATCGCGTATGCAGGTGGGAGGAGGGACAGTCTGCGCCATGCAGCCAATGCATTCCTCGCCCTTGCAATAGCTCTTTACCTGGTTTACCCCGCAACGATTGCCCTTGACGGCTACGTGACCAGCTGGATATACTCGCAAAACAACCCCCTCTACCAGTACCTCTCTCCTACCCTCAGTGTCTACAATATACCTCCAACTCTCTTCTCCGCTGCGGAGGACTCAGCATCCGGCCAGTACACCAACATCTTCCTGCTGAGCCCTGGCTCCGGCGTGGCATCGATAATAAGCCAGTTTGCCAATTACGGGGTCTCGTCGCTTTGGCCTTTCTCGGTCCCGAGCCAGGCGATGACAATAGTCGCAGACGGCTCCCAGTTCCTATTCATCGCCATAATACTGTTCGCGTTCAATTCAGCGATCACCCTTGCCTTCGCGCAGAGCCTTGCCGCCGCGCTTAACATGGGGGTCACAGGGCCTGTGCCGTTCTGGAGCAGTTTGTGATACTATGATTAGCCTTGCCGCCGCGCTGACCTTGCCTGTCCTTCTGCAGGCGACATACGGCTCCGTGCGGGCGGAGCTGCTGCCGCTTGCGCTTATTGCCGTGCTGCTCGACGCTGCAATCGTCGGCGCGTGGTACCTCCTCGGGGTGCTGCTCAACAACAGTGGTATGAAAGGGGCGGCAAGGCTGGAGTTCCTGCAGGTGATGGGCACGGCCATAATAGCCATAATAATAGTAGGCTTCTTCGGCTCCTTCGGCGGGGTGCTTACTGGCGCGTTCAGCACGGTCCCGTCGCTGAGCAGCACCACGGTATCGGCGCTCTGCACCGGCATAATGCAGAGCTCGCGCCTAAACATCCTCAGCTCCGCGGGCCCTGCCAATGCGTTCTCGTTCCTCGGCGGCGTCTACCAGCAGGGGCAGCAGTTGCTTGCCTTCCCTGGGATATGCAGCTATGTGGCCGCCACAGGCACGCTAGACCAGCAGGTAAACTATCCGCTCGCCGCAACCGCAGTTATAACGGCGAACCTGACCAACCAGACAGCGAAGATGCTGAACGACGTCTACATACTGAACGAGTATACCTCATACCTGGCAGGGGTGACAGGGCTCCTCGGGCTCGGCGTGCGGAACGTGAAGCTTGACGCGACCTATTCGCCGTATGCGGGGTACGGGGCGGCGGCGGACGCAATCGGCACCGTCGGGACGCTCGCAGCGTTCTCCATGCAGATCTACATCGCCGAGCTCACTGTCGTCTCGATGCTGCTCTACATCTGGCCCTATCTGCTGTTTCTAGGGCTCGTGCTTAGGGCCACCACCTTTACAAGGAAGATAGGGGGGCTTTTCATCGCAGTCGCGCTCGGCGCTGTGCTCATCTACCCTGCGGTATTCGCGCTGGAGTACACGGCGAATGGGATAGGCAACGGGCTCTCGAATGTGGTGGGAGGCCAGGCGTCTGTGCTGCAGCTGCTCCAGCAGAGCCAGCTCCCGCCCTCAGAGGTCTACGGGTTCAACAGCATAACCGACAGCCCGCTGCTGAAGATCGACTACACAAACTCCTCCACCTCGCAGGTGCGTCCCGCTCCGACCTACACCGCAAACTTCTTTGTGCTGCCCAACGTCGCTCTCATCTCCCAGCACTACTCCTGCTGGCCCACTGTGGCCGGCTCTACGAGCCTTGCTGGAGCTGAGTTTCTGAACACGCTCTCATTCATGGTGCCCGCTGTCTCGCAGATCCGCTTCCTGCTTCCGTTCTTCGGCGGGTTGACGGGCAGCTCTGCGCTTACAGGAGCGCTGCCGCATTTCCTGGTGCCTTACAGCTGCAATGCGCAGGAGGTGCAGGACATAGCATTTGCGCTCTTCAACGTCTACGGGCTGACCGTTGTCACTGCAATACTGTTGCCGATCTTCAATATAATGATAACTCTTGCCGGAATAATAGGATTGTCTGGGCTGTTCGGCGGCGATGTCAGCCTCGCCGGGCTTGGGAGGCTGGTGTGATATGGTGAAAAAGATAATGCTTGTAGGCTTGCTCTTGCTGCTGCTGCTTGCGGCAGCGCCAGGGGCAGTGGAGGCGCCTGCCACTGCATTCTGCAGCGGGCTGCTGCTGCAGCCTTTCGGGCAAAATGCGTCGCTGATCCAGAACCTCGGCCTAATAGGCATAGCGATGGTGGTCGTACTGCTGATGAGTGTGGTGATAGCGCTGGTGTATGCGCTTGGGTACTCGTTCGGTATCGAGCACCTCGTCAGGTTTGCAAGGGCTGAGATAGGTGAGATAATGCTCACGGCGGCCATAATCGCGGTCTTCGCCGGGTTCATCTACGGGTCTAACGGGCTGGCCCAGCTCTCGTACAGCCAGTACACCAACATCTTCCAGGCGGACTGCAGCTTCATGGCAGCATCATCTGTAACCACGCTTGGCACGATTCTTACCTATTTCACCCCCGCGACGCTTGAGCTCAGCGCGTTGTCAGGGTTCACCGTCAGCTGGGCGCCGAACCTGCAGGGGATAAAGGTCAGCCCGCTCCTGGGCTTTGGGTTTGTCATCTCCATGCTGACCACCCTGAGCGAGTTCATTACCGCCATTGGGATCATGCTGCTAGGCATAACCGTGTTCTTAGGGATCGTCTATGCAATCTTCCCCCTCTTCCTATTCCTGGGGATTGTGCTGCGCACGCTTCCGATCACCAGGGCGGCAGGCGGCGGCTTCCTGGGCTTCTTCATCGGGTTCTATATCATCTTCCCGCTGATACTGTTCTCCTTGCTGTCTGTCTCGCCGGCGCTCACCGCGCCGCAGCAGCCGACCCCCTACGATGCCCCCACGTTTATCAGCAACATCGCGAGCTCCCTTGCTGGCGCGGCGATAAGCTCGTTCGACATCAGCCCACTGATACAAACATTCGTGTCCGACGTCCTCGACCCTGTCTTCTGGGCGCTCTTTGCAGTAGTTATAGCGGTAATCGTATCGTTTGATATGTCAGAGCTCTTCGCCGACGTGCTAGGCGCCGAGAGCCTGAGCACGCGCCACATGATGAGGAAGATAATATGAATGGCGCGATCGTTGCTCTGCTGGTTTCGTTCTCGGCTTTGCTCAGCACGGCGTATGGCGCTCCGCTCGTCATGCTGAGCATAGGCTCGCTGCTGAGCGGCACGATAACGCAGTGGTACGGGGTCGCGCTGGCCGCCGCCGTCGCCGTGATCGCAATCGCTGCCCTGGTCTATATGCTGTCCTCCACTCTGGGCCTAGGCGCGCAGGCGCTCGCATGGTCGCGCATGCAGATATACGAGGCGGCTTTGGGCATCGTCTTCATCGTCCTCTTCTTCTCGTTCTACTCGTTCATGCTTCTCGACCCGCAGGCCAGCTTCAGCGCCGCAGGCCTGGTGCCTGTGACCTGTTCGTCAGCGAACGAGAACACGATTTACAACCTCGCCGCCTGCGACCTCTCCACTTTTCTCTCGGTCTCTAATGGCATGTTCCAGCTCCTCTATTATGCTTCGTACCTTACCGGGTCAGTGCCGAAGCTGGCTCTGAGCTACACCGCCCCAGGCACGGGCATAGGGCTCTCGACCTCGGTTGCGTTCTTCCCGAAGGGCGAGGAGGAGACGCTCGCCATAGGCTTCAGCTTCCTTCTCTTCATGATAATGCTGAACGAGATACAGATGATACTGATAACCGCCGCGCCCCTGCTGTTCTCAATGCTGCTCGCGATCGGGATAATCGCATGGATACTCGGCTTCAGCCGGAGGTTCGGCGGCGCAATGATAACTTTCGCGCTAGCCTTCGGGCTTATCTACCCTCTGCTCACGTCCATAACATACGGTTACCTGGACAATGAGCTTATCAATGCGTTCAACCTTGCCTCACCCGGAAGCCAGATAACAGGCCTCACGACCATCTTGCAGCTCGTTGGCGCAACGCTGGGGGCATTGAGTTCGCTCGTGCTCGCACTGTTCTCGTCTGTTTTCGGGAGCGCGGCAGGGTTTGCCAGCCTCGGAGGTTATCTGCTGTCGTTCGGCTACATATTCGCAGGGCTGACCTTTATCCCGTTCCTTGATTTCATGATACTCGAGTCATTCGTGCTCGATGTCTCTAAAGTGCTCGGCGAGCAGGTCAGCTTCATGGGGATGATCAGCAGCCTTGTATAAAAGATGGTGCTGCAAAATGGGAAGTGTTGGTGCTATGGAGCTCGACGATGGTGGTAGGGAGGCGCTCAGGAGGCTTGGCATGATAGCGTCCGTAATGCTGGTCGGGCTCGCCGCGATGGCGCTCGCCCGCCCATATATATCCGCGCAGGTGCTGCCTCAGCTTCCCGGCAGCCTGCCTGACTGGTACTCCCAGATCAACCTTGAGATGCAGGGCATATGGAATGCTGACATGCCTTATGCGGCCGCTGCTGTCACCCTCTCTTTTGCAGTAGCAGGCGCCATCTTCATGGTGGGTTCCGCCGCAAAGAACGACAAGATAAGGGAGTTCGGCACCGGGGAGCTATACGAAGCGCTCGCCAGCGGCATCATTGTGCTCGCCTTCCTTTACGTCTCTGCCGTGCTGTTCGGAGTGGTGCCGGGGTTTGTGACAGGGAATTACAATCCCTATGCTATCTCGTTCAATTTCATATTATCGACACTGCAGCAGGCTGAGGCCCTCTTCAGCACCCTGTTCCAGCTGACGGTGCAGGGTTCGTTCTACACCAGCCTCGACGTCAAGCTTGTCGTGGGCGAATTCTCGACCGACCTGTACATACCTGTATTTGCCGCGGTCGTCCAGCTCCTCTTCATCCAACCTGCGGTCTTCCTCCTCTCCTTCATAAAGGATGCAATCATTGTGCTCTATGGGGAGTACTATGTCCTTGTCTTCTTCTCCGTAGCAGCGATACCAGTGTTCCTCGTCCCCGGGGTCATACTGCGCGCCATAATGCCGACGCGCGGCCTCGGCGGAATGCTCATAGCGATGGCCATGGCCTTCTACCTGGTGATGCCAACCCTCTTTGCGGTCGCATTCTATTTCACCGCGCCCTCCACACTGTCCGAGATAGGGGCCCTCTCAGTGCAGCTTGACAGGTACGCGGCAACCGGCAGCGTGGTCAGCGGCGCGAACTCCCCCACCGCGCCCCTCGTCTCGCTTGTGCAGAACGTCCCGGCATCGCTCAACGGCTTCTGGCTCATGATGCTCTTTTATCCGATGCTCATCCTTGCCGTGGCCTACGCCTTCATAGTGCAGGTGGCGAACTTCATCGGCGGCGCATCGAACATGTCTGGAAGGCTGAGGGCATTCCTATGAAGGAGGCGGGATACTGCCGATGGTGCCTATTTAATATTTTTTAACGATAATATCGCGATGGTATGGAGACGAAAGTTCTGATGTTCCTCGGGCTGCTGCTGCTCTCATTCATCTTCCTCGTTGCAGCGGTCGCCTCCCCAATCTCAATAATACCTTCGCCTGCCAAGCTCCTCTTCCTGCTGTTCTCCATGGTATTCGACCTGCTTGCCTTTGCATCGCGGTACTATTCCCAGTACATATTTGAGATACTGAAGCAGCACAGAAGGGAGGTCGTGCTCAGCGAGGAAAACGCCTACAAGCTCAGCGAGACCGGCGAGGCAGTCATCGCGAGGAAGGGGGAGGCGTACATAGCCACCATATACATGTCCATACCGCTCTACGTCTCAGGGAGCGAGATGCCCGCGGAGGAGAGGCTTGAATTCGGGAAGCAGATGGGCAGGCTCATAAGCATCAACAAGGAGCCAGTAAGGTATACGACGCAGATGAGGGTCCTGAACAAGGATTCCTACATAGAGGAGATACACGACCTGATAACAAGTAGCGAGAACGAGGTCGTGAAGCTTCTGGGCAGCAAGGGCCCTGAAGGCGAGATTGCACGGCTGAAGGGCAGGATAGAGATGTGGAGCAACATACTCAACAGCATCGGCGCAACGCAATCCCTTGAGCTTGTCACTTATGCCACTGTCTCTGCGTCTGGCGCCAACGAACTCGAGGCCACTAGTGCTGTGCAGCAGAAGGCGCGCGACCTCATGTCCGGCATAAGCGCCACGCTTGGCGTCATACCACTGCTTGCAGTGGGGAACGAGCTGATAAGGCTGATCGAGCCCGAGCACTCAGTGCCATTCACTACGGTTACCGAACAGATAACGAAGAGGATAGAGGAGGAGGTGATATAGTGGACGAGCAGGGGATAATCTACATAGTCTTTGTGATGATGCCTGTGCTGATAACTCTTGTCTCATCGGGCTCGCTTGGCGCGGGCTATTCCACGCTCGCATTGGTGGTTGCGCTACTCGCCGCGGTGGCGCTGGTCGGGCTCGCCTTCGCTGATTTCATAGTGGTGCCGGCCGTGCTGCGGGTCCTGGGCATACATTTCAAGCTCGCAAAGGACTACAGCATCACAAAATCCCAGGACGCGATAATAAAGAACATCAACGGCATATACTACGCCACAGGTTTCCTCACGGCAAACGTGTTCGCGTACGTGTTCAAGGCAGAGATGATGGAAGAGGACATGGACCAGAAGATCGCAGATGCGTCCGGCAGCTGGGAGCGGTCCCTGATGGGGTTAGACTTCCCGTTCAAGTTTCACGTGCTCTCGGCGAACAGGGACGTCCAGAAGGCGCGGGATACGCTTGAAGGGAAGCGCTCTTACATAGAGTTCCAGATGAACCGCATGATACAGGACCAGAAGACCTCGGACACAGAGCTTGGTGAGATGCGCCGCAAGCTTAACATACTGCAGGCGCAGATGGACAGAATATCGGAAGGCGAAAAGCCGATCTCGACAGTGATGTACGCCGAGACTGTAGCCGTGGGTGTTACGGAAAAGGCCGCGCTCGACAACCTAAACGGCCAGATCGAGCGCCTGCAGGTCGCGCTCAGCTCGCTCGACTTGCAGCTGATGAGAGTGGTGGGCAGGGAGGTGAACACTCTCTTCGAGTTCAACTTCATGCTGCCAGACAATTACGCCTCGGCCTCATCGTATTTCGACATGCAGGGATAGATCATGACTCTCTTGAAATTCCAGAACATAATGAGCAACGACATAGCGAAGAGGGCGTTCTTCTCGCGCCCCCCCGAGCCTCCGCCAAACGTGCTTGTCGGCGACCCGCTCAAGTCGATCTTTATCGGGACGACGAAGATACTGCAGG